>NZ_JBIVPK010000034.1:0-77283 GCF_044754605.1 Streptomyces sp. NPDC093064 | reverse complement strand
GCGTTGACTTTTGGCACGCTGTTGAGTTCTCAAGGAACGGACGCTTCCTTCGTACTCACCCTCTCGGGCTTTCCTCCGGGCGCTTCCCTTCGGTGATCCAAACTCTATCAGGCTTTTCCGGTCTCTCTGACCACCGTCCTGCGGGCATGCAGAAGATGATCCCGAGATAGGATCTGACAAGTATGGGTGCTGCCCGGCAAGGACGCCTGGTGGCGTCACTCAGCCCCGAGCAGAGGTACGACTGTACATGGATCCGCGGAGTGGGTGCAAATCGTTTCGTTTGGTGGTCTAGACCACCAACGTGAGCTGTGTAAGCTCTCGCCCGTAACCGGTACTTACCGTGACACAGCCTGCTGCCGCACTGCGCCGTCTTTGGCGAGGCAGTGACGGCGCACATGAATCTCCACCCCTGGGAGGCTTCCCATGACCACCGTGACGTCCCCCGTCGCAGGACGCGCCATCGGACTGGCCGCCGTGCCGGATCCGGTCTTCTCCGGAGCCATGGTCGGCCCCGGCACCGCGCTCGACCCGGTACGCGAGCCCGCCGACGCCGTGGCCCCCGTGGACGGAGTCATCGTCTCGCTGCACCCGCACGCCTTCGTCGTCGTCGACGAGGAGGGGCGCGGGGTGCTCACCCACCTCGGCATCGACACCGTGCAGCTCAACGGCGAGGGCTTCGAGCTGCTGGTGAAGAAGGGCGACACGGTGGTGCGCGGCCAGGCCGTGGTGCGCTGGAACCCCGCCGCCGTCGAAGCCGCGGGCAAGTCCCCCGTGTGCCCGATCGTGGCCTTGGAGGCCACCGCCGACAGCCTCTCCGATCTCCGCGACAACGGAGAAGTGAAGGCCGGCGACCGTCTCTTCACCTGGAAGTGACACCACTGCCTTCCCAGGGGCGGCCTTCCTGGGGACGGCGCACAACAACCACCGCGGCGGTGGGACCCGCCGCACTATCGGAGACGGGTGAGATGGAGACAACGCTGCGAGGCGTGGGTGTGAGCCACGGTGTGGCGATCGGCGAGGTTCGGCACATGGGGACGGCGGTGCTGGAGCCGCCTGCCAGGCAGATCCCCGCGGAAGAGGCGGAGCGTGAACAGGGGCGCGCCCGTCAGGCGGTGGAGGCCGTGGCAGCCGATCTGATGGCGCGCGGCAATCTGGCCGGGGGCGAGGCGCAGGCGGTGCTCGAGGCGCAGGCCTTGATGGCGCAGGACCCCGAGCTGATCGCGGATGTGGATCGGCGTATCGCCGTCGGCAGCACGGCCGAGCGCGCGGTGTACGACGCGTTCGCCGCCTACCGGGACCTGCTCGCCGGTGCCGGTGAGTACCTCGCGGGCCGGGTGGCCGACCTGGACGACGTGCGGAATCGTATCGTCGCTCGTCTGCTCGGTGTGCCGATGCCGGGTGTGCCGGACAGCGACGAGCCGTATGTGCTGGTCGCCCGTGACCTGGCGCCGGCGGACACGGCGCTGCTGGACCCGACCCTGGTCCTGGGCTTCGTCACCGAGGAGGGCGGGCCGACGAGTCACAGCGCGATTCTGGCGCGGGCGCTCGGTGTGCCGGCCGTCGTGGCGCTGCCCGGCGCCGTCGAGCTGGCCGAGGGCACGGTGATCGCCGTCGACGGCAGCACCGGCGAGATCTTCGTGAACCCCGGTGAGGAGAAGAAGGCGCAGCTGGAGGCCTCGGCCGCCGAGCGCAAGGCGGCGCTGGCGTCCGCGACCGGTCCCGGTGCCACTTCGGACGGCCACAAGGTGCCGTTGCTCGCGAACATCGGCGGTCCCGCGGATGTGGCGGCGGCGCTCGCGGCCGGTGCCGAGGGTGTCGGTCTGTTCCGGACCGAGTTCCTGTTCCTGGACGACAGCAAGAGCGCGCCGTCCGAGGAGAAGCAGGTCGAGACCTACCGGCAGGTGCTGGAGGCCTTCCCCGAGGGCCGGGTCGTGGTGCGTGTGCTGGACGCGGGCGCGGACAAGCCGCTGGATTTCCTGACGCCGGCCGACGAGCCGAACCCGGCTCTCGGTGTGCGGGGGCTGCGGACGCTGCTCGAGCACCCCGAGGTGCTGCGCACCCAGTTGTCGGCGCTCGCCAAGGCGGCCGAGGGCCTGCCGGTCTACCTCGAGGTGATGGCCCCGATGGTCGCGGACCGGACGGACGCCAAGGCGTTCGCGGACGCGTGCCGTGCCGCTGGGCTGCGGGCGAAGTTCGGTGCGATGGTCGAGATCCCGTCAGCCGCGCTGCGGGCGCGCTCGGTGCTTCAGGAGGTGGAGTTCCTGTCGCTGGGGACCAATGACCTGGCGCAGTACACCTTCGCCGCCGACCGTCAGGTGGGTGCGGTGTCGCGGTTGCAGGACCCGTGGCAGCCCGCGCTGCTCGACCTGGTCGCGATCGCCGCCGAGGCGGCGCGGGCCGAGGGCAAGAGCTGCGGGGTCTGCGGTGAGGCCGCGTCCGACCCGATGCTCGCGTGCGTGCTGACCGGTCTGGGTGTCACCTCCCTTTCCATGGGTGCGGCGTCGCTTCCCTATGTACGGGCGACGCTGGCGAAGTACACGCTGGCGCAGTGCGAGCGTGCGGCCGCGGCGGCGCGTGCCGCAGACAGCGCGGACGAGGCGCGTGCTGCGGCGCAGGCGGTGCTGTCCGGCGAGTGACCGTGGCCCGCCGTTCGCCGGCTGGCCTTCGAGGGGCGCTCCACCTGTCGGGTGGGGCGCCCCTCGGGCGTTCAGCCATGCTGCGGGGCCGGTCCTTCTTCCGCTCCGAGGTCGGGCGGCTCGCCGTAGTCGACGCCGGATTCCGGGGAGATCAGGTCGCCGGATTCGATGTCGGTGCAGTAGGCGTCGAAGACCTCGCCGGCGGTGAGGGGTTCGAGGCCGCCGGCGCGCAGTCGCCAGCCGTAGACGCGGTCTACGGTGTCGGGGGCGGTGGTGCGCATGACGAGCCCGCCGGGGCCGTCGGTGGCGATGCCGAGGGCGAGGACCGTGGTGAACTCGAGGGCTTCGGCCTCGTCGAGCTGTGTGGCGTCGCCTTCGTCGTCGGCGTGGAGGACGGCGACGAGGGTTTCGGGTGTGCCGGTGACGCTGCACACCAGGTGCCGGTTGCCGGGCGGGGCCGTGTCGAGGATGCGGACGACGAGGTCCGCGGCCCTGGCGAAGGCGGCGCGGCCGATGTTCTCGCCGCAGGAGGCGCAGGGGCCGAGCCGGGCCAGCAGGGTGGAGGCGTACTCCCAGGTGGCCTGGCGGACGGCCTCGTCGACGAGGTCGGGGACGAGTTCGGCCAGGGGCCGACCGTCGTAGGGAAGGGTGGGGCCCGTGCTCGCGAGTTCGGCGGTGAAGCGGGCGCGGCTGGGCGGGATGTCGGGGTCGAGGCCGCTCGCCGCGCAGTATTCGGCGTACTCCTCCGGGTCGAAGAGGGCCACCGTGGTGTGGCCGCCCTGAGCGGCCACGAGTTGGAGGAGTTTCTCGACCTGGTGGAGATAGGTGGTGTGGTCGTCGAACGTGAAGCTGCGGTAGCGCCGCATGGCGCGGAAGTCCTGTTCGTCGGTGAGCAGGCCGATGGTGCCGGCGATCTCCCGGCGCAGGACGCGCCGCATGGTCAGGTGGTCGGTGTGCGCCATGTTTCCCCCTGTGAGCGCAGTCGATCAATGCTCACTCACCGTAACCGGAGCCACTGACAACGGGGGCGGGCAGGCGTTCACGGAGCCTGCGGGCCCCCCACCGTGGACGGTGGGGGACGCGGCGCTCAGGCGCGCTTGCGGGCCAGCTCCTCGTAGAAGCGCAGCAGGTCGAGGTCGTCGACCGAGCCGGGGTTGACCGCCTTGTCCAGCGGGGTGCCCTGGAGGAGGCGCTTGACCGGGACCTCAATACGCTTGCCGGTGAGGGTGTGCGGGATGCCCGGCACCTCGATGACCTCGTCGGGGACGTGGCGTGGGGAGAGCTGTTCGCGGATGGTCCGCTTGATGCGGCCGAGCAGCGCGTCATCGAGGGCGGCTCCGGGTGCGAGCTGCACGAAGAGGGGCATCCAGTAGCCGCCATCGGGCTGTTCGACGCCGATGACGAGGGATTCCTTGATCTCGGGGAGGCGTTCGACGGCTTCGTAGATGTCGGCTGAGCCCATCCGCACGCCCTGGCGGTTGAGGGTGGAGTCGGAGCGGCCGTGGATGATCACCGAGCCGCGGGAGGTGAGCGTGATCCAGTCGCCGTGCCGCCACACGCCGGGGTACATGGAGAAGTAGCTGTCGTGGTAGCGGCTGCCGTCGGGGTCGTTCCAGAAGTGGATCGGCATGGACGGCATGGGGTTGGTGACCACGAGTTCGCCGACCTCGTCGACCAGCGGTGTGCCGTTCGGGTCCCAGGACTGGAGGTCGGTGCCCAGGCACGGGGCCTGGAGTTCGCCGATGTGGACCGGGAGGGTCGGTACCGCTCCCGCGAAGCAGGAGCACACGTCGGTGCCGCCGCTGACCGAGGCGATCCACAGGTCCTCGCGGACCTCGTCGTGCAGCCAGCGGAATCCGTCGGGCGGCAGCGGCGATCCGGTCGTCGCGACGCACCGCACCTTCGACAGGTCGAAGTCGCGCGAGGGGTGGACTCCCGCCTTGCGGCAGGCCATGACGTAGGCGGCGGAGGTGCCGAACAGGGTGGCTCCGGTACGTTCGGCGATACGCCACTGGGCGCCGGTGTCGGGGTAGCCGGGGCTGCCGTCGTACAGGATGACCGTCGTGCCGGTCAGCAGTCCGGAGACGAGGAAGTTCCACATCATCCAGCCGGTCGACGTGTACCAGAAGAAGCGGTCCCCTGGGCCGAGGTCGCAGTGCAGGCCGAGCTGCTTGAGGTGCTCGATGAGGATGCCGCCCTGGGACTGCACGATCGCCTTGGGCAGGCCGGTGGTGCCCGAGGAGTACAGCACCCACAGGGGGTGGTCGAAGGGCACCGGTTCGAAGACGGGGTCGACGTCGGCGGAGGTCAGGTCGGACCACTCCAGGGCGCCCTCGGGCGCTTCGGTGCCCAGGAGCGGAATGTGGACGACGGCGCGCAGCGTGGGCAGTTCGCGGCGCAGTTCGGCGACGACGTCGCGGCGGTCGTGCTCCTTGCCGCCGTAGCGGTAGCCGTCGACGGTGAACAGGACGACCGGTTCCACCTGCTGGAAGCGGTCGAGGACGCTGCGGGCGCCGAAGTCGGGGGCGCAGGACGTCCAGACGGCGCCGACGGCGGCCGTGGCGAGGAGGGCGACGACGGCCTGGGGGATGTTCGGCAGATAGCCGCTGATCCTGTCCCCAGGGCGTACGCCGAGGGCGCGCAGCTCGGCGGCCAGGGAGCCCACCTGGCGGCGCAGCTCCGACCAGGTCACCGGGCGCGGTTCGTGTGTCTCGTCGACGTGGAGGAGGGCGGGTTCGTCGGCGCGCGTGGCGGCCGCGCGCAGGGCGTGGTCGGCGTAGTTCAGGGTGGCGCCGGGGAACCACTCGGCGCCGGGCATCGACCGGTCGCCGAGCACGCGCGCGTAGGGGCTGGTGAACCGTACGTCGAACCACTGCGTCACGGCTTTCCAGAAGGTTTCCAGCTCGTCGACGGACCAGCGGTGCAGGGCCGGGTAACCGCCCAGGGCCGGGGCGCCGTGGTGCTCGGCCGCCCAGGACTGGAACTTCGTGATCTGTGCCTGGGCGATCCGCTGCGGATCGGGCCGCCAGAGCGGCAGGGGGTTCGCGGTCGACATGGGGCGGCTCCCGGACTGTGCGCGTCGTGTGCGTCGGTCCGCGCACGTGCTGGGGTGTGCGCGTGACGCGGCTGACACGGACGATGCCATGTGATCGACTTCTACACCAGGGTGCACCGCACATAGCCCGCGTCGTGAAGATGTGGTCGCGGCACGGATGAACGGCAGTTGAACGCCACGCGCGCCAACGGCCGTCGATGGCAGGGTGAGCAGCATGGACGGTCGTGACCTGGTGCGTTCGGTGAAGGCGGTCGGTTCGGCGGGGGTGGCCCAGGGGCTGCGCACCGTACGCGCCGCGTGGCGCCGGCGGCGTGCGGACGCCGGCGGCCTGCCGTCACGAGGGGCCGAACGCGCGCGGGTGCCCGGTGCGGTGCGGGACGTGGCGCCCGGGCCTGGGGGCGGTGTCGTCCGCTTCGCCCGCTCGGAGCTCCGTATCGCCGTCGCCGGGAACGGGGCCGTCTTCTTGGGCTGGGACGGCGCCGGGCCCGAGCCGTCGTACGCGCTCGCCCGCCCGTGCCCGGAGCCGGACCCGCGCGCGGTGCTGGAGCCGGACAAGGACGGTGGCTGGCGGGTCGTGGCCGAGCGGGTCACCGTCGGTGTCTCGCGGCTCGGCGCGATCGAGGTCCGCACGCCCGGGGGCGTGCCGCTGCGCCGTGATCTGCCGCCCCGGTGGTGGGAGCCGGTCGGCGGGGGCCCCGCACGGTGGTCGCAGCGGTCGGAGGTGGCGGCCGACGCGCGGTTCTTCGGTCTGGGCGGCCGGGCCGGCGGTCCCCGGTTGCGCGACGGCACCTATCGCCTGTGGAACACCGATCCGGGCCATGCGTTCGGTCCCGGTGACGACCCGCTCCACGTCACCATGCCGGTCCAGCTGGTCGTGGCCGACGCGGGCACGCACCTGGTGTTCCATGACAACTCCTGGGACGGCACGGTCACGCTCCGGCAGGGTGCGGAGGGCGCCGGCTCGGGCCATGACCGGGCCGGGGCGAGCGAGTTCAGGATGGACGGTGGTCCGCTGCGCTGCTGGGTGGTCGTCGGCACCCCCGCGCGCGTGGCGCACGTCTGGTCCTCCCTCACCGGACCGGCCGCGGTCCCGCCCGCGTGGGCCCTGGGGCACCATCACGCGCGGTGGGGCTCCGGCGGCGAACAGGAGGTGCGGCGGATCGTCGCGGGCTACCACGAGCACGAACTGCCGCTGGACGCCGTGCACCTGGACACCGACCACCACGACGCGCACCAGGTGTTCACGGTCGACGAGGACCGCTTCCCCAAGCTGCCGGTGCTGGCCGAGGAACTGCGGCGGGACGGGATCCGGCTGGTGTCCGTCGTCGAACCTGCCGTGAGGGCCGCGCCGGGGAACGCCGTGTACGACGGCGGAACGGCCGCGGACGCCTTCGTGCGGGACGCCTCGGGCCGGGTGGTGCGGGGCGTCGCCCGGCCCGGAGAAGCGGTTTTCCCGGACTTCACGCACGCGCGCGTCCGGCAGTGGTGGGGCGGCTTGTACCGGGAGCGGCTGGGGCAGGGCTTCGCCGGTTTCCGGCACGACATGAACGAGCCGACCTCCTTCGCAGCCTTCGGCGAGACGACCCTGCCCCGGTCGGCCCGGCACGCCGTGGAGGGCCGGGGCGGCGACCATCGCCAGGGGCACAACGTGTACGCCCTGTGCATGGCCGAGGCGGCGTACGAGGGGCTGCGAGACCTGGTGCCCGAGGAGCGGCCGTTCCTCTTCTCGCGCTCGGGCTGGGCCGGGATGCAGCGCTATGGCGGCATCTGGTCGGGCAACGTGGCCGCCGGCTGGCCGGGGCTGCGGGCGTCGCTGTCGCTGGTGCTGGGACTGGGTCTGTGCGGAGTGCCGTACTCCGGCCCGGACGTGGGCGGGTCCGACGGCGTCCCCTCCCCCGAGCTGTATCTGCGCCGGCTCCAACTGGGGTCCTGTCTGCCGCTGTTCCGCACGCTCGCGAGCCCGCGGGCGGGGCGCGGGGAACCGTGGGAGTTCGGACCGGAGGTCCTGGAGCACGCGCGCGTGGCGCTCGTCGAGCGCCGGCGTCTGCTGCCGTACTTCGTGACGCTCGCGCACCTGGCGCGGCGCACCGGGGCGCCCTATGTGCGGCCGCTGTGGTGGGGCGCGCCGGAGGACCGCGCTCTGCGGGACTGCGAGGACGCCTTCCTGCTCGGCGACGGCCTTCTGGTGGCGCCCGTGCTCGACCCCGGTACGGACCGGCGGGCGGTGCGGCTGCCGCGGGGCCGCTGGTACGACACGGCGACGGGACGGGCGTACGAGGGGCCGGGGCAGGTGCTGGTCGACGCCCCGCTCACGCGGATTCCGGTGCTCGCGCGCGCGGGCGCCGTGATTCCCGTGCGGGGTGAGGGCGGCGGCCTGGAGCTGGAGGTGTGGGCGCCCGCCCAGGGGCGTACGGGCGGCGGGCTGGTGGTGCCGGACGCGGGCGACGGCTGGGAGGAGCCGGAGATCGAACGCTACGCGACCCGTTGGCAGGGCGGGGAGGTCGTCGTCGAGCGCGAGCGGGAGGACGGTGCCGGCGAGCCGCCCCACCCGGTGCGCATACGGGGGCTCGGCGCGTCCTGAGTTCGGGCGAGCACCGAGCGGCCGTTGGAGCGTGTGCGGCCTTTCAGAGGTAGCGGCCGTCGAACCAGGCCCGGACGGCCCGGGTGTGCAGCGGGAAGGCGAGTTCGGCGGGCCTGCGCAGCAGGTGGCGGTCCTCCGTCTCGTCGGTGGCGGTGAACTGCGGCAGGCCCTCGGCGGGGCGCTCCGGAAGCAGTCCGAAGAGCAGCAGATGCCCATCGGGCGAGCTCATCGCGTCGGCGAGCCGCACGTCGCGTGCGGCCGCCTCGATCCCGGTCTCCTCCTGGAGCTCGCGGACGACGGCCTGGCGCCAGTCCTCGTGGTCGTCGATGTAGCCGCCCGGCAGGGCCGTGCCCCCGCGTGCGGGGGCGATGGTGCGAGTGATGACGACCAGGGCGGTGCCCCGGGTGTCGTACACGGGTTGGAGGGCCACCGCGACCGGCAGCGGGTTGCGGTAGGCCGCGGTGCCGCAGGCCGGGCAGGTGCGCGGCCAGCCGGTGACGCCCTCGCCGTAAGGCGCTCCGCAGCTCGAACAGTGGGAGTGCGGTACGGAGTTGGCGGTCGAGTGCGGGGTTTCGGGCACGCGCGGACTGTATCCGATCAGTGGGCGGACGTCTTCCGTCGGTGGTTGTCACCGTTGCCGTCGGCGTCCTTGACGCTCCCTGTGCGCGGGGGAACACTTCCCCCACTCCCCGAACCCGGTCGTCGCGGGCGTCGGCGCCTTCGCCGCCCATCCCGGGCTGTTTTCGTCAACGTGGGACAAACTGTTACCAGTGAGGGCGCAGGGGATGGATGGTCCCGGCCCTCAGCCGTTTCTCCACTCCCCAAGGGATAGCCATGACGGACAACGCCGAGAGGTTCGTGGCCGCCATCGACCAGGGCACCACCTCGAGCCGCTGCATCGTCTTCGACCACAGTGGCGCCATCGTCGCCGTCGACCAGCGCGAGCACCGCCAGATCTTCCCCAAGCCGGGCTGGGTGGAGCACGACGCCACCGAGATCTGGTCGAAGGTGCAGGCGGTGGTCGCGGGCGCCCTGGCCAAGGCGGGGCTGCGTGCCGACCAGCTCAGCGCCCTCGGCATCACCAACCAGCGCGAGACGACCGTCCTGTGGGACCGGGCCACCGGCAAGCCCGTGCACAACGCGATCGTCTGGCAGGACACGCGGACCGCGGCGCTCTGCAACGAACTGGGCGGCTCCGAAGGGCAGGATCGTTTCCGCGAGCAGACCGGCCTGCCGCTCGCCAGCTACTTCTCCGGCCCCAAGGCGGCCTGGCTGCTGGACAACGTGCCCGGCCTGCGCGATCGCGCCGAGCGCGGTGAGATCGCCTTCGGCACGATCGACACCTGGCTGATCTGGAACCTCACCGGCGGAGTCGACGGCGGCCGGCACGTCACCGACGTCACCAACGCCGGCCGCACCATGCTGATGAACCTGCAGAGCCTTCAGTGGGACCAGTCGATCCTGTCCGCCATGAACGTCCCCGAGGCGCTGCTGCCCGAGATCAGATCCTCCTCAGAGGTGTACGGGACCGCCGTCGGCCAGCTCGCCGGGGTGCCCGTGGCCTCCGCCCTCGGCGACCAGCAGGCGGCCGTGTTCGGGCAGGCCTGCTATGACGTGGGCGACGCCAAGAACACGTACGGCACCGGCAGCTTCCTGCTGCTGAACACGGGCAACCGGCCCGTGCCGTCCAAGAGCGGCCTGCTCACCACCATGGGCTACAAGATCGGCGACGAGGCCCCGGTGTACTGCCTGGAGGGCGCCATCGCCATCACGGGCGCGCTGGTGCAGTGGTTCCGCGACCAGCTCGGCATCATCCGTACCGCGGACGAGATCGAGCCGCTGGCGGCGAGCGCGGAGAACAACGGCGGTGCGTACATCGTGCCCGCCTTCTCCGGCCTGTTCGCGCCGTACTGGCGCTCCGACGCGCGCGGGGTGGTCACCGGCCTGACGCGGTACGTCACCAAGGCGCACCTGGCGCGGGCGGTGCTGGAGGCGACCAGCTGGCAGACGCGCGAGGTCGTGGACGCCATGTACCAGGACTCCGGGGTCCGGCTGACGACCCTGAAGGTCGACGGCGGCATGACCAAGAACAACCTGCTCATGCAGCACCAGGCGGACGTGCTCGACGTGCCGGTGATCCGTCCCAGGATCTCCGAGACGACCTGCCTGGGCGCTGCGTACGCGGCCGGGCTGGCCACGGGTGTGTGGAACGACCTCGAAGAACTCAAGTCGCACTGGCAGAAGGACGCCGAGTGGACCCCGTCCATGGACGCCTCGGTCCGTGACCGCGAGTACCGCAACTGGCGCAAGGCCGTGGAGAAGAGCTTCGGCTGGCTGGAGGACGGCGAGAACTAGGCAATAACCAAGAGTCCCCCGGACCCTCGTACGCGGCGTCAGATGGTGGCGGCCCGGCGGCGATCCGCGGCGTGGGCCATCGCGTGCTGGACGACCTCGATGAGGACCTCCTTCACCGACTCGCGTTCGCGGGCGTCGCACAGCAGCAGCGGGACGTGGTCGTCGAGGTCGAGGGCCTGGCGGACGGTGTCCACGGGATAGCGGGCGGCGGCCTCGAAGCAGTTGACGGCGACGAGGAAGGGGATGGAGCGCCGCTCGAAGTAGTCCACGGCGGCGAAGCAGTCCTCGAGGCGGCGGGTGTCGGCCAGCACGACCGCGCCGAGCGCGCCCTCGGACAGCTCGTCCCACATGAACCAGAACCGCTCCTGCCCGGGCGTCCCGAACAGGTACAGCACCAGGTCCTCGCGCAGCGTGATACGGCCGAAGTCCATGGCCACCGTGGTGGTGTGCTTGCCCTCCACACCGCGGACGTCGTCGACCGGCCGCCCGGCCTCGGTCAGCAGCTCCTCGGTGCGCAGCGGCCTGATCTCGCTGACCGCGCCGACGAGGGTCGTCTTGCCCACGCCGAAGCCGCCGGCCACCAGGATCTTGAGCGTGACGGGCTCGACCGGGGGCTTGCCGCGCTCAGAACGGCCGAAGATCATCGATCTCTTCTCCTGCTCGATGTGGGTCGGGCGACGGCGGGCCGTATCCTCCGCCGCCAGGGGTTTCGACGACCAGTACGTCGCCGGGGGCGACGTCCGCGGAGTCGCTTCCGCCGAGTTCGGTGACCGTGCCGTCCGCGTGTTCCACCCGGTTGGCGCCCAATGCGCCGGGCTCGCCGCCCGCCATGCCGTAGGGACGCACCCTGCGGTGCTGGCAGAGCGTGGAGACGGTCATGGCCTCCAGGAAGCGGATGCGGCGCACCGCGCCGTCGCCGCCCGGCCACCGTCCGGCGCCGCCGCTGCCGTGCCGGACCGTGAACTCCTCCAGCCGTACGGGCAGCCGCCATTCGAGGACTTCGGGGTCGGTGAGCCGGGAGTTGGTCATGTGCGTCTGGACGACGCAGGCGCCGGGGAATCCGTCGCCCGCGCCCGAGCCGGAGGCAACGGTCTCGTAGTACTGGTGGCGCTCGTTGCCGAAGGTGATGTTGTTCATCGTGCCGGAGCCCTCCGCCTGGACGTCGAGCGCCGCGTAGAGGGCGCCGGTGATCGCCTGGGAGGTCTCGACGTTGCCCGCGACGACGGCGGCCGGGGGCCGCGGGGAGAGCATGGAGCCGGGCGGCACGATGATCTCCAGGGGGCGCAGGCAGCCGTCGTTGAGCGGGATGTCGTCGGCGACCAGCGTGCGGAAGACATAAAGGACGACCGCGTTGACCACGGAGAACGGGGCGTTGAAGTTGGTCGCGAGCTGCGCGGAGGTGCCGGTGAAGTCGATCGTCGCCGACCGGTGTTCGCGGTCCACGCGCACGCGTACGCGGATGACGGCGCCCGAGTCGGTCTCGTAGGCGTACTCCCCGTCGTCCAGGGCGTCGATGACCCGGCGGACGGCCTCCTCCGCGTTGTCCTGGACGTGCCGCATATAGGCCTGGACGACATCGAGGCCGAAGTCCTCGATCATGCGGGCGACCTCGTCGACGCCCTTCTGGTTGGCGGCGATCTGGGCGCGCAGGTCGGCGAGGTTGGTCTCCGGGTTGCGGGAGGGGTAGGGCGCGCCCGTCAGCAGGCGGCGGGTCTCCTCCTCGCGCAGGCGGCCGTTCTCGGCGAGCAGCCAGTTGTCGAAGAGGACGCCCTCCTCCTCGATGGTGCGGCTGCCGGCCGGCATGGAGCCCGGCGCGATCCCGCCGATCTCGGCGTGGTGGCCCCGCGAGGCGACGTAGAAGAGGATGCGGTCACCCTGTGTGCCGGCGGTGTCGAACACCGGGGTGACCACGGTGACGTCCGGCAGGTGCGTGCCGCCGTGGTACGGGTCGTTGACCGCGTAGGTGTCGCCCGGCCGCGTCCGGGGGCCACGGCGCCGGATGACCTCCTTGACGCTGGTGCCCATCGAGCCCAGGTGCACGGGGATGTGCGGGGCGTTGGCCACGAGGTTTCCGTCCGGGTCGAACAGGGCGCAGGAGAAGTCGAGGCGCTCCTTGATGTTGACCGACTGGGCCGTGGACTCCAGCCGGGCACCCATCTGCTCGGCGATCGACATGAAGAGGTTGTTGAACACCTCCAGCAGGACCGGGTCGGCTTCCGTACCGAGATCGGAACTCTGCGTGACCGCCACGCGTTCCAGGAGCAGATGCCCGTCGTCCCGCGCCACGGCCCGCCAGCCGTCGTCGACGACGGTCGTCGCACTGGCCTCGGTGACGATCGCGGGGCCGGTGACGGCCTCGTCGGGGGGCAGGTCCTCACGGCGGTGGAGGGGTACGTCACGCCAGGCGCCGCCGGTGTGGAGATGGACGGTCTCCGGGGCGGCGGAGCGGCCGCCGCGGGCGGGCTCGTGCGGGGAGAGGGCGGACAGATCGGGGGGTTCGGTGACGCCGGTGGCTTCCACGGAGAGGGCTTCGACGACGATCGGGCGGTCGAGCGTGAAGGAGTACGTGGCGCGATGGCGTTCTTCGAAGGCGCGCCGCATGGCGGCGGGCTCGGTCAGTTCGACGGTGAGGGTGGTGTCCGTGCCGTCGTAGCGGAGCTGGGCGCGGCGGGTGACGCGGACGCGCTCCTCGGGGACGTCCTCGGCGCGCAGTTCCGCGCGGGCCGCGCCCTCCAGATCGTCGGCGGTCTTCAGTACGCGCGGCATGGCGGCGGGCTCCAGGGGTGCTTCGACGGACTGCTCGCGCATGGCCGTGGTGTCGGCGAGGCCGATGCCGAGCGCGGACAGGACGCCCGCCATGGGCGGGACGAGCACGGTGCGGATGCCGAGCGAGTCGGCGACCATGCAGGCGTGCTGCCCCCCGGCGCCGCCGAAGGTGGTGAGGGCGTAGCGGGTGACGTCGTGGCCCTTCTGCACGGAGATCCGCTTGACGGCGTTGGCGATGTTGGCGACGGCGATCTGCAGGTAGCCCTCGGCGACCTGCTCGGGGGTGCGGTCGTCGCCCGTCCGCTCACGGATCTCGCGGGCGAGGTCGGTGAAGCGTTCGCGGACGAGTGCCTCGTCGAGGGGCTGGTCGCCGCCGGGGCCGAACACCTCGGGGAAGTGGGCGGGCTGGATGCGGCCGAGCATGACGTTGGCGTCGGTGACGGCGAGCGGGCCGCCGCCGCGGTAGCAGGCGGGTCCCGGGTCGGCGCCCGCCGAGTCCGGGCCGACCCGGTAGCGGGTGCCGTCGAAGTGCAGGACCGAGCCGCCGCCGGCGGCCACGGTGTGGATGTCGAGCATGGGGGCGCGCAGCCGGACGCCGGCGATCTGCGTGGTGAGGACGCGTTCGTACGCGCCCGCGTAGTGGGAGACGTCGGTGGAGGTGCCGCCCATGTCGAAGCCGATGACCCGGTCGAAACCGGCGAGCCGGGACATGCGGGCCATGCCGACGATGCCGCCCGCGGGGCCGGACAGGACGGCGTCCTTGCCGCGGAACTGTCCGGCCTCGGCGAGCCCGCCGTTGGACTGCATGAACATCAGCCGCACGCCGTCCAGTTCGTCGGAGACGTGCTGGACGTAGCGGCGCAGCCCGGGCGACAGGTAGGCGTCGACGACGGCGGTGTCGCCGCGCGGGACGAGCTTCATCAGGGGGCTGACCTCGCTGGACAGCGAGATCTGCGGGAAGCCGACGCGGGCGGCCAGCTCGCCGACGGCCCTCTCGTGCGCGGGATGCAGATGGCTGTGCAGGCAGACCACGGCGACGGCGCGGATCCCGTCGTCGTACGCCTGCCGCAGGGGTCCGGCGAGCGCGTCCAGCTCGGGGGCGCGCAGGACGGTGCCGTCGGCCGCGATGCGCTCGTCGACCTCGACGACCCGCTCGTACAGCAGCTCGGGCAGCTCGATACGACGGGCGAAGATGTGCGGGCGGTTCTGGTAGGCGATGCGCAGGGCGTCCCGGAAGCCGCGGGTGACGACGAGGACGGTCCGCTCGCCCGTGCGCTCCAGCAGGGCATTGGTGGCCACGGTGGTGCCCATGCGGACCGACTCGATGGAACGGGCGGAGCCGTCCAGGAGGGCGCGGATGCCCGCGACGGCCGCGTCGGCGTACCGCGCGGGGTTGTCGGACAGCAGCTTGTGCGTGACCAGACGTCCGTCCGGGCGGCGCGCGACGATGTCGGTGAACGTGCCGCCCCGGTCGACCCAGAACTGCCAGCCCGTCATGTCACCACCCTGCTTTCCCACCGCTCACAACGCCCGCAGGCCGTTGATCACGTCCCGCAGGATGCTCTCGTCCGGCAGTTCCGCGGGCGGCACCGGACGCGTCACGTGGACGTACTCCTCGTCCACGAGGTCACCGACGAGCACGCGCACCACACCGATGGGCAGATCGAGCTCCGCGGCGAGTTCGGCGACCGACTGCGGAGAGCGGCACAGCCCGACGATGTCCACGTGTTCCGGGGACAGCGTGACGTCCGCCTCCGGGTCCTCCACATGGGGCTCCGTGACGACCACCGCGATCAGGTCGAGGCGGTGCTGGGCCGCATGGCTGGTGCGGCCCCGAGTCATGGCGTACGGACGGACCACCGGTCCGGCCTCGTCGTCGAACCAGTGGCTTCGTGCCTGACCGTCTCCGCTCATGTCATCCCACTACCCGCCTCAGGACACATCGGTGCGCGGAGCGGCACCCAGATGCGCACCGACCCGCTTGACCAGCAGTGTCATCTCGTAGGCCACCTGGCCGACGTCGGAGTCGGCGTCCGACAGGACGGCGAGGCAGCTGCCGTCGCCGGCCGCGGTCACGAACAGGAAGGCGTCGTCGAGCTCGACGACCGTCTGGCGGACGCCGCCCGCGTCGAAGTGCCGGCCCACGCCCTTGGCGAGGCTGTGGAAGCCGGAGGCCACGGCGGCCAGGTGCTCGCTGTCCTCCCGGGTCAGGTCCTTGGACACGCCGGTGGCCAGTCCGTCCCGGGACAGGACGATGGCCTTGCGGATGCTCGCGACCCTGTCCACGAGTTCGTCGAGGAGCCAGTTCAGCTCCACCTTGTTCGCCCTGTTGGTTTCGTCTGTCTCGCCTGTCTTGTCCGTCGTGGTGTGGCCGGTCGCCTTCGGTGCGGTCATCGACCGTCCCCCTCTGTCGTTCCTTGTGCTGTGCTGCCGTCCGGGGCATGGTCCCCCGCGGCGTTCTCCTCGCGGCCGCGCTGCCAGCCGCGCTGGAGCGAGGCCATCCGGCTGCGTACCTCGTCGGCGTCGCGTTCGACCGCGTCGGGGCCGGTCCCTTCGGGCCGGCCGGGGCTCCGCTTCAGTTGCGGGGCGAGACTGGCCTGCCGTGTGCGCCGGGGCAGCGGACCCGCGTCGGGTCCCGGGCCGCCGGGTGCCTCGGCCGGGTCGCGTCCCTCGCCGTCCGGCCCGCCGCCGGCGGGCGCCGGCCGGACGGTGCGCCGCGGAAGGGCCGGAGCCTGCCGCGTTCCCTGGCCCGTGGCCGGGGACTCCTCGGTGCTGTCACGTTCCCCGCGGCCGTCGGCCGCTGCCGTGGCCGGTCCGGGCGTGGACCCGCCGCGACGGCGGGTCGGCAGTGGGGCCGCCGGTTCGCGCTCCGGGCGGCCGGGACCCGCCGGGTCCCCGGCTCCGGCCGTCTCACGGCGGGACCTCTGCTCGGAGACCGGGCGTCCGTGGGAGCTGACCAGCTTGGGTGTCCGGCGCCGGGGCAGCGAGACCGCGCGCCCCGGGTTCTCCTCCTCGCCGGTCTCCTGCGGCACACCACGCCGGCTCGTGGTCTGCCGGTGCTCGGTGAGGCTGCGGGGCAGCGCCTCGTGCGCCGTCTGCCGTGCCGGGGAGGGGCGCGGACCGAACAGTCCGCCGTGCTCGCCGGCCTCCTCGTCGAGGACGTCCGGGAAGTCCTCGACGGCGTCCAGGTCGACGGGTGCCTCCAGCTCCACCGGCCCGTCCAGGACCGAGGCGGGCAGTTGCACGGGTGCCTGGGCGAGAGCGGCCCTGCGGCCTCCCTCCCGGTCGGCCTTCCCGGTGGGCCGGTCGAGGCGGAAGCCGATGCCGTTGGTGTCCGGGACGTCGTCCGTCAGCAGTGCGTCGGGAATGAAGACGATCGCGGTGGTGCCGCCGTACGGGGACGGCTGGAGCGAGACCCGGACGTTCTGCCGCTGGGCGAGCCGGCTGACCACGAACAACCCGAGCCGGTCGGTGTCGGAGAGCTCGAACTCGGGTGTCTCGGCGAGCCGGAGATTGGCGTCCAGCAGCGTCTCGGCGGCCATGCCGAGGCCCCGGTCGTGGATCTCCAGGGTGAAGCCGTTGGCGACGCGTTCTCCCACGACCTGGACCGCGGTGTGCGGCGGCGAGAACACCGTGGCGTTCTCCAGGAGTTCGGCCACGAGATGGGTGAGGTCGGCGACGGCGGGGCCGGTGACCGCGGTGCGCGGCAGCCGCCGGACCTCGATGCGTTCGTAGTCCTCGACCTCGGCGACGGCGGCGCGCACGATGTCCATCAGCTGGACGGGCCTGCGCCACTGCCGGGACGGGGCGGCGCCGGACAGGATCACCAGGCCTTCGGCGTGCCGGCGCATACGAGTGGTGAGGTGGTCCAGCCGGAACAGGTCGGCGAGTTCGTCGGTGTCCTCGGTGCGGCGTTCCATCGCGTCGAGGAGGGTGAGCTGCTTGTGCAGCAGGACCTGGCTGCGACGGGCGAGGTTGACGAAGACCTCGGAGACGCCGGCGCGGAGTTCGGCCTGTTTGACGGCGGCCTCGACGGCGGCCCGCTGCAAGGTGTTGAGAGCCTGGCCGACCTCGCCGATCTCGTTCCTGTCGTACTCCAGGCGCGGGACCTCGGTCTCGACGTCGACCTGTTCGCCGGCCGACAGCCGGCGCATCACGCTGGGCAGCCGGACACCGGAGGCCTCGTGGGCCTCCAGGCGCAGTTGCCTGAGGTCGCGGATGAGGCCGCGGCCGACGCGCACGGACAGGACGAGCGAGACCAGCACGGCGATCAGGCCGAGGACGCCCGCGACGGCGGCCTCCAGGATGACGTCCATCGCGACCGGGCGGACACGGTCCTGGAAGCGGTCGTTCGCCTCGTCGTTGAGGGTGCCCAGCTCGTCGAGGACGTCCCCGGCGGCGGTGTCCCAGCTCTGCACGCTCACCGCCCGCGGTGTGCCGGACGTGCTGGAGACGGCGGCCTGTTCGGCGGTCCGCAGCGGTGCGGAGGAGGCGTTCTGCCAGAAGCGGTCGTAGCGGCCGCGTTCGGAGGAGGGCAGCAGGGGCAGGTCGACGTCGTACAGCAGGGAGCGCTGGGCGACCAGGTCGGAGATGCCGCGGGTCTCGTCGCGGGACAGGCGGCCGACGATCAGCGAGGAGCCGAGCAACGCGTCCTCGCGGGAAAGGAGTTCGCGGGCCTGGGCGAGACCGACCAGGGCGCGGTACTGCCTGGCCAGGTCCACGTCGTCGACGACGTGGAGGTTGGCGAGCAGGGCGTAGCAGGGGTCGATGAGCTGGTTGTAGAGGTCGAGTGCCTCGGCGCGCCCGACGGTGCGGTCCTCGACGCTGCGGCGCAGCGAGTCGATGCCGTCGAAGGCGTCCAGCGCGACGCTCAGGCGTCCGGCGCCGGACGGGCCGAGCGCTTCGCGGACGTCGGGGTTCTTCGCGGTCCCGCGGATCCTGGCGATCGCCTCGTCGGTGGCGCTCGTGCTGCGCCGTAGTGCGGCGAGGCCGTCGGAGGCGCGGGGGTCGGCGAGATGGACGAGGGCCTGGCGGCGTTCCTGTTGCAGGACCCGGACGGTGTCCTCGGTGGGGTAGGCGACCTCCTCCACCACGGAGGACGCGTTGAACAGCTGCGTCACCTGCCGCCCGGTGATCAGCGTGGCGAAGGCCCAGATCGCGGTGAGCGAGAGCAGCGGCACGAGCAGCAGCGCCACGATCTTCCGGCGGATGGACTTCCCGCGAAAGCGCATGGCCTCCCCCAGCTCGTCCCCCAGAGGCCCCGGGGTACACATGTGCGTCAACAAACGGCGCGAGCCTACTACCGACATGCAGTCAACTCGAAGAGCTGTCCGGAGGCAGTACTTCCGTATGGGTGTCGGGGGCGGGTGAGTTGTCGGGGCATTGGGGGAGATGCCGGTCTGGAAGGCCGTGGTGGCGGGGGTGCGGGAACGGGGCGTCCGGCCTGGTCGGTTGACCGATTCTTTTCGTCGGCCGGGAATCTTCGTGACGTCTCGTTCGTCCTTGTCCATGGGAGATGGGGGCGGAATCGGCCACAGGAGGCGCAGTGCGCGTCCGGGCCGCGTAAAACAGCGCAAGCCGGGCAGCCACTGGGGAGCCGGTTCTTCGGGCATCGGGGCGAGCGGTCTGCCGGCGGTGGGGAGGGACGCAGTGATGGGGACAGCGGAGCGGCCGGGGGCGTACGGGTCTTCGGTGCACACGGGCGGGCGGGGCGGGCAGCCGTCCTACAAGCCGTTGTGGGTCGAGGAGCCCGCGCGGCGGCGCAGGCTGCCGGATCCGGTGCGTTCGGCCGCCGTGCGGGCGGTGCTGATCGTCTCCGTGACGCTGATACAGGCCGTGGTGGCGTTCCTGTTCAGCGTGTCCGGGGCGTGGCTGGCGTTCCCGATGCTTCTGAGCAGCGTGGCCAGCACGGTGGTGGCCACCTGGGCGGCGCTCGACGTGTGGGTGACCCGCCAGGTGTGGAACCAGCGCAACGGCGTGGTGTCGGTGCCGAGCAGCACCGCGCGGGCCCTGCGGCGCGAGCGGCGCCAGGCGCGGCGGGCCGAGCGGGCGGGGAAGCGGATACACGGCCGGGGCGGCTCGGGCCAGTTGTCGCATCCGTAGGAAGACCGGCGGACGGCGGCCGGTCGAACGGCCGGGCTCGGTCGAGCCGGTCGAGTCCTCCGGCCCGGCCGGGCCGTCACGCCGGGCGCTTGAACATCCGGGTCGCCGTGATCTCGCTGTGCACCGCCTCGCCCGCGGGAGTCTGCTGCGGCAGCCCCGGCCTCAGGTGCTCCTCCACACTGATGTACTTCAGCCCGGCCCTGAGGTCGGCGTCGTTGCGCAGCCGGATCACCAGGGGGAACTCGGCGAGCGCCGTGGTGTCGAACAGGCCGGTGGTGTAGAGGAGTTGCACACCGAGGGCGTCCGAGACGGCCCGCTGGAGCTCCAGCAGATAGGTGGCGTTGGCGCGGCCGATCGGGTTGTCCAGGAAGAGCGTGCCCGCGTGGCGGTGCTTGTCGCGGCCGCGATCGTTCGACCTGAGGGCGGCCATCGTGCAGTACAGGGCGATGGCCGCGGTGAGCAGCTGGCCGCCGGAGAACACGTCGCCCATCTGCCCGACGGGGACCCGCTCGGCGCGCAGGACGGCGTCCGGCTTGAGGATCTCCACGGCGACGCCCTTGGGCTGAAGCGCCGCGCCGACTCCGCGCAGCAGCAGGGACATGCCGTCGCGCCGCAGGTCCGAGTTCTTCTTCACGGCGGCGCGGGTCGCCTCGTCGATGACCTCGCCGAGCCGCTCGGCGAGCGTGGCCTGGTCGGGCTCGTCGAAGCGGATGCGCAGGAACTCCTGCCCGGACCACTCGCCGAGCCCTTCCGGAAGGCGGGACAGACGCTGGGCCGACCTGAGCGTGGCGAGCGCCGACTCGACCAGTCCGCGCAACCGGTCCACGATCGAGTCCCGGTTGCGTTCCAGTTGGGCCAGCTCGTCGGTGAGCACCCGGAGCCGGGGCGCGAAGGCCTCCGCCCATTTCTGGGCGTGCTCGGGCAGGGCGGAGGCGGGCAGTTCGCGGATCTGCTGCCGCGCGGGGGTGCGCACCTGTTCGTAGCGGGTGGAGTTGGCGTGCCGGACGAGGATGTCGCTCGCCTCGCGGACGGCGGCCTCGGCGGCGGACAGGTCGGCGGCGCAGCCGCGCAGTGACCTGCGGGCCTCGGCGGCCGCCTGCCGGGCGTCCTCCGGGCTGCCCGGGTACGGCTCGGGTTTCTCCTGCTCCTCGTCGCTCGTGTGCTCGCGCAGCTGGTCGCGCAGCTGGCCGGCGATCTCGTCGAAGCCGCCGGCCGCGTCCTCGGCGGCCCGGTGGGACTCCAGCAGCTCGGCGTGCGCCTCGCGGGCCTGGGCCAGCGCCCCGGCCCGGGAGGCGAGTTCCGCGGTGGCCGTGCGCAGCAGGGCCTGGGCGTGCTCGGCGTCGCGCGGGAGCAGGTCCTCGGGGAGTTCGGTGTGTACCTCGCCGTCCTCGGGCGCGTGCCGCTCGGCCTCGCCGCGCAGCCGGCCGAGCTGTTCGCTCGCGGAGGACATCCGGGTCTCCAGGAGCTGCACCAGCTCCTCGGCGCGGGCGGCGGCGCCCTGCCGGGAGGGCCCGTCGGAGCCCTCGGGGGACTCCAGGAGTTGTTCCGCGCGGGTACGGACCTTGTTGCTGAGCCGGTCGAGTTCGGCGCGGGCGGCACTCTCGTCGCTCTCCGCTCGGGCCTGCTCGGCCCGCAGGTCCGCGCCGACACCGACCTTCTCGTAGACCTGGGAGGCGGCGCGGTAGGCCTCGCGCAGGGCGGGCAGGGACGCCTTGGGCGCGTCCCCGTCGCTCTCCGGCACGCTGTCGGGGGCGCCGGCGATCTCGGAGCGCTCGGCGCGCAGCGCCCGTGCGGTGCGGCGGGTGTCGTCGGCGGCGCGCTGAGCGGCGCGCCGGTCCTCGTCGGCGGCGCGGGCGCGTTCCAGGCAGACCTGGGCGCGGGCCTCGGACTCGGCCGCCTCGTCGGCGAGTTCGCGCAGCCGGGCCTGCCAGCCGGCCCGCTCGCGCAGCCGGAACGCGAGTCCGGCGAGGGCGTCGGCGGCCCGCCGCGCCTTCTGGGCGGCTTCCTGCCGCTCGTCGCGCTCCTGGGCGACCTCGGCGGCGGCCTCGTCGGCCTCCGCCCGCAGGCTGCGGGCCTCGGCCAGCTCGGCCTCGGCCTCCTCGGCGAACACACGCGTCTCCTGGGCGGCCTGTGCCAGCTCCAGCAGCCGGCCGGCGGGGCAGCCGGTGCGCCAGGAGGCGAGCCGCGCAGCCAGCTCCCGGTCCTTGCCGAGCCGGGCGGCCAGGGTGCGGATCTCCTCGTCCCGCTCGGTGGCCCGCGCGCGCAGCGCCTGCCGTTCCTCGTCGGCGGCGAGCTCGTCGTGCATGGCCGGGTTCGGCGGCACCAGGAAGACGTCGCCCTGCGGCGCACCGTCGGCCGGGGTGGGGGCGAGCAGGGCGGCCGCGGTGCCGACGGCCACGGTGGAGCGCGGCAGCAGGGCCGCGGCCGCGAGGGCCTCGCGGGCACGTGCGTGCGTGTCCGGGTCGGTGATGATCACGCCGTCGACCAGTTCGGGCCGGGCGGCCAGTACGCGGGCGTGGTCGGCGGGGTCGACGGCCTGGGCGAGGTAGCGCCAGCCGGGCAGCGCGGGGATGCCATGCTCGCCGAGGAACTCCACCGTGGCCAGTACGTCCGGGCCGGGCGGCAGCAGCCCGCCGTCGCCGAGCGCGCCGAGGATCCGGGAGTCGTCGGCGGCGGCGGTGCGCAGTTCGAACAGGTGCCGCTCCGCGGAGGACACGGCGCCGTCGAGCAGTTCGCGCAGCTCGTCGGCGAAGCGGTCCAGGTCCTCGGGGGTGAGCGTGCCCTCGGCCCCGCCCTGGTCCGCCTCCGCGGCACCCTGCCGTCCCGGCGTGCCGTACGGCGCCCCTCCGGTGCGGTGGGCCGCCTCGGCACCCGACGCGGTGGCGCCCGCGGCGTCCGGTCCGGTCCGTGGCGCCGGCACTCCTGCCCGCGCGGCCCCGGTCGCGCCCGGCAGGCTCAGCAGTTCCGCGAGCCGCCCCTCGGCCGCCAGCGCCTCGGCGGTGCGGCGTTCGGTCTCGTAGGCGCGCTGTGCCGCCGTCGCCGCGTCGGCCGCGCGGGCCGCGGTGAGCTCCGCGCGGGATTCGGCCGAGGCGGCCTCGCGCGCTTGTTCCGTGGCCTTCCGGGCAGTCTCGCGGACCTGGTCCCAGGCGGCGACCGCCGTCTTCTCCGCATCGCTGGCGGCCAGGGCCGCACGGGCCGGATCGGCATCGGGCGCGCTGTCGTCCAGCCAGCCCGCGCGGACCGCCTCGGCGGTCTCCTGCTCGACCTCGGCGAGGCGCTGGCGCAGATGCCCGGCCTCGCTGCGGGCGCGCTGCGCCTCGGTCGCGGCGGCGGTCTGGTCCCGGTAGGCGGACTCGCCGACCTCCTGGAGCCGCGCGGACCGCTCCTCCTCCTCGTTGGCGACGGTCTCGGCGCTCTCGGCGGCCGTGTGCAGGGCCCGTACGAGATCCGTGGCGGCCTTGGCGCGCGCGGCCAGGGCCGGGGCCGCGTCCCGTTCGGCCTCCTGGATCGCGGCGGAGACACGGGCCACGCGGTCGGCGGCGGCGCGGTGGCGCAGCACGGCCTCGGCGGCCTGCCACGCCGCGTACAGGGTGCGCGCGTCGGCGAGTTCCCGCTTCTGCGCGGCCGCGGACTTCTCGGCGGCGGCGAGGGCCAGTGAGGCGTGCCGGTAGGCGAGTTCGGCGGCGATCAGCGCGCTGCGCTCGCGGGCGCCCTCGGAGTGCGTGACGCCGTAGGCGGCCGCCGTGACGCGCTGGGCGAGGTCGGCGGCCCGGACCCGCTCCCGTACCGCCCGGGCGGACAGCCGCCGCGCCAGCGTCCGGGTGCGCCGCTCGGCCGCGGCGTGGATGTCACGCGCGCGGGCGCGGGCCTCGGCAGCCTCGACGATCCGGCCGAGCAGGTCGACCGAGCCGGCGGTGAAGTCCCGCTCGGCGATCAGCTCGGAGCGCCGGCCCAGCTTGTTGCCGAACCCGCTGACCAGGTCGGCGAGCCCGTCGGTGTCGCGGGTGTCGGTGACGGCGCGCAGCAGCAGGTCGGTGAAGTCGGAGTCCTTCTTCACCGCGAAGAGGCCGGCCGCCTCGCCCTCGTCGGCGTTCATCTCCCGCTGGTAGCGGAAGAGTTCGGGGTCGAGGCCGAGGTCGCCCAGGTGCTCGGTCCAGCGCTCGTGGATGTCCTCGAAGTGCACCTCGAGATACGGGTAGGTCTTGGCCGCCTCGGTGATGGCGTCCCGAAAGCCCTTCATGGTGCGGCGGCGGCCCCGCGCGCCCGACTGGCCCTCGGCGGACGGCCGTACGGACGTGGCCTCGGCGACGGGGAGGTTGTCCAGGGTGAGTCCGGGTCCGGGCCGGAAGGAGTACCAGGCCTCGGCGAACTTCCGTGGGTCGTTGGAGACTTGGCGCCCGCGCCACTCGCTGACCTTGCCGACGACCACGCACTCGCCGGTCTGCACGTGCTGCCACTCCAGCGCCACGTGCCCGCAGTCGTCGGCGAGCAGGAACTTGCGCAGCACGCCGGAGCTGGCGCCACCGAGGGTGTTGCGGTGGCCGGGCAGCATCACTGAGAAGATCAGCTTGAGCAGCACGGACTTGCCGCCGCCGTTCTCCAGGAACAGCACACCGGCGGGGGCGGGCCGGCGCGGCGGTCCGACCGGCTCCGCCTCGAAGAACTCCGCCTGGATGGGCGCGGGGTCGGGCACCGGCTCGCCCACGCCCCGCAGGTCAAGCACGGTGTCGGCGTAGCGCGCACCGGCGGGCCCGATGGAGTAGAGGCGGACCCGGGACAGCTCGTACATGGCGGACTCTCGTCAGTCTTCTTGCAGTTGGGGGGTGGCGGGGTTCTTGCGGACGGGGGCGGCGGGAGGCGGCTGGGCCTCAGGAGTGGAACGGCAGCCCGGCGTCGGCCACCAGGTCCAGGTCGTCGCCGTCCTCGGCGGGCAGCAGGCTCGGTGTGCCGCCGGCCATCGGGACGATGCCCAGTTCGAGCAGTTCGGTCAGGGCGGCGCTGCCCGCCATGTCGCGCACCTGGAGCTGGTAGCGGGCCGTCGTGCGGTACGTGCCGCCGCTCTCGTCGCCGGTGCGCTGGAGGAACCCGGAGTCGGTCAGGAACGCCAGGGCCTTGGCCACGATGCCCGTGGTGGAGGCGGCCGGCCGGCGTGCGTCCTTGGTGGCCCCGGTCGCGCTGCGTCTGGCCCAGATCCGCCAGGCGGCCTCGAGGCCGGGCGCGTCGGTGGCCGGGTCGGTGTTCTCGCCCCGCTCCTCGGCGCGCTCCTCCAGGCGGCGGCAGGCCTGGCGGACGAAGGCGTCCACGCCGTTGACGGTGACGCGCCCGATGTAGCCGTCGTCGCAGAGGTCCTCGGGGCGCGGGAACGCCAGGGCGGCCACCGCGAGGTGGGCCAGTCCGTGCAGGAAGCGGTCGCCGGAGTCGGCTGCGGTACGGCGCGCGTAGTCGCCCATGCGGACGGCGAACACCGAGTCCTCGGCGGCGGTGACCGCCATCCCGGCACGTGGGGACACCTCAAGGACGACCAGCCCGAGTCCGGCGGCCACGGCGTCCGCGAGCCGTGCGAACGCCGGGTCCTCGCGGTGGCGGCGCAGCAGGTCGGCGTACTCCTGGTCGCGGGCGGGCTGAAGCTTGGGCTGGAGCCCGAAGGCGACGAGCCGGGCCGCGTCGGCGGCGTCGGCGGGTGTGACGGCGACCGCCGTGGGCGCGCCTGCGGCTTCCGGCTCACTCCGGTCGACGTGCTCGGTCACGGTTGGGGCTCCTTGCTGGGGTGTCGCTCGTGCGTACGGTTGCCGGCGGGGCTCACGCCGCCTCCGTCCGGTCGGCCGCCATGCCCGCCGCGTCCAGCAGTGCCGTGCCGACGACGAGGTCGGCGCCGCCGAACTCCTGATCGTCCAGCTCGGTCCCGTCGTCCACGGCGAACAGCAGCTTCTCCTCGCCCTGCCGGTAGGCGGTGCCGACCGGGGGGCTGGCCGCGTGGACGGCCAGCAGGGCGACCAGGTACGGCAGGTCGGGGTCCTTGTCGCGGGCCTCGGCGAGCAGACCCGACAGCCGTCGCGGCGCGTCGGCCGGCAGGTCCAGCAGCTCCATGGCGGCCGCGAGCTGCTCCTCGCTGAAGCGGCTGTCGTCCGGGGTGGCAATCAGGTCGGGCTCGGGCATCTCGGCGCCCAGGTGCTCCCGCTCGACGGGCGGCGTCAGCAGGATGTCCACGAGGTCGGCGACACGGACGGACACCGGCGTGCGCAGCCCGGTCCCGCGCGCGAAGAAGGCGTCCGTGACCCGGATCGCCTGCTCCAGCGGCAGGGGGAGGGTGGGGGCGAGCAGGTGGCCGTAGAGGTCGGTCCCGGAGGTGGTCAGGGGGGTGGCGAAGGCCTGCCGGTCCTGCTCGGCACGGAACAGGGGCCCGGCCTCCAGCAGCCGGGACTGCAGTTGGGTGTGCCTGCGGATGCAGTCCTTGACGATGTCGACCAGCTCTGCGGCGCGCCGCTTGTGCTCGGGGTCCTCCGACTCGTCGCGCGCCTTGCGGATGTTGGTCAGGATCGCGTTCTCGTGCCGGTAGCGGTCGGCGACGTGGTCCAGGGCCTCGGCGATCATGTCGGGGACGGCGCTGAGCCAGTCCACCGCCCGGACGTTGCGCCGCGTCGCCTCCAGGGCCCTGCGCAGGGTCTCCGAGTACTGCACGGTCCGGTAGCGGGCCTGTTCGGCGGCGAGCTGGGCGTCCGCGAGGCGGCCGCGGCTGATGAGCACCTCCAGCTTGACCTCGGCGGCGATCTGGGCGCTGGTGACGTCGGTGTCGAGGGCGCCGACGAGGACGTTGACCGCCTCGTCCGTCGTGCGCAGGTAGACGCTGCCGCCGGGGCCGGGGACCTCCTCGATCAGCTTGAAGTCGTAGTCGCGGCGCACATACGTGCCGTCCGGCCCGAAGGTGCCGTACACCGCGCGGAAGCCGCGGTCGACGCTGCCGACGTTGATCAGGTTCTCCAGGACCCAGCGGGCCACGCGCTCGTGCTCGCCGGCCGGGCGCCGCGGGGCCTGCGCGGCGACGCGCGGGACGAGCCGGGCCACGACCTGGTCGTGGTCGGCGCCGGTGTCGAAGTCCATGTTGAGGGTGACGAGGTCGATGGCGGCGAGCGCGACCTCCGCCATGCCGTACACCGAGTACTCGCCGGCGAGGTTGGCCTTGCGGGCGTCCAGGTCGTGCAGCGGCGCGGTGCAGGCGAGCGCGCGCAGCCGCCGCGCCAGTCCCTCGTCGGCGGCCGGCCCCTGGGCAGGGCGCGGCCCCGCGCTGAGCTGGGGCGGAACGCTGTCCGTCGATGCAGGCGAAGTCACGGTGCACAGATTAGGTCCTTGGCCTGACAACGACCCAAACGGCACGGACGCGGCCGACGCGGTACGTCGCCCCGCCCGCCTTCGCAGAGGGCACGGAGGATCCGCCGGTCGCGGGCCCGTCACCCACCGCGGGTCGTACGAGACGCGGTCGGCGGGGCACGGTTCGGCGGCGGTTGAAGGCGCCGCGCGGTCAACCTCCAGCCACTCCCGTCTCAAGCCACCTCCGGCTCCGCTCCCACCGGTGCGGACAGCGCGGCCAGGGCCGCCGATACCGATGCCGACGAGCGCAGGTCGAGGCGGGTGCTCGTGCCGCGGGCGTGGTGGCGGAGTTCGTCGGCGGCCAGGGTGAGCAGTTGCGGCAGCAGGTCGGTGCAGCGGCGGGCCACCCAGGCGGTGCCCGCCGTGGCCAGCCACCACAGGCTCGCCGACCTGGTGGGCGCGGGGAACTCCGGCTCGGGCGAGGGCGCGGGCCCGCTCGCCACGCCCGTCTCCGCGAGCAACGCGTGAAAGCGGACGGCGAGTTGGCGGTGACCGCGCTCCCCCGGGTGTAGCCGGTCCGCGCTCCACATCGCGCGGTCGGTCAGCCACTGGCCCGCGTCGGCGTGCAGGTGCACGGCGCCGTACCGCTCCGACAGGGCGTGGACCACCGTGTTGACCGCCCGCTGCCGCCGGGCCAGTGGACGGGCCAGCGCGTCGGGCAGACCGAGCATCGCGCCGGGGTCGGGCAGACAGGCCGTCAGCAGGACCGCGCCCCGGCCGGTGAAGGCCGCGAAGACCCGGTCGAGCCGGGCGGCCACCGCGTGGATGTCGAAGGTGCGGCGCAGGGTGTCGTTGACGCCGACGACCACCGACACGACGTCCGGGCGCAGCTCCAGCCCGGCCGGGGTCTGCCGCTCCAGGACGTCGCGGGTCTGCGCCCCGCTGACCGCAAGGTTGGTGAACTCCACGGCCGAGGGCTTCTCGGCGAGGCCGCCGGCGAGCAGTGCCGCCCAGCCGCGCCATCCGTCGCCCGTGGGATCGCCGACGCCCTCGGTCAGCGAATCGCCGAGGGCGACGAAGCGCAGGGACCTCATGCCACGCCCTCCGGCAACGGGCGTCGCACGGGGGCCGGTACGTCGTGTGCGGCGAGGAACGCCTCCACGGAGGCGTTCCACCCGAAGCACTCCGCACGCGCGCGTGCCGCCTCGCGCCGCTCCCGCTCCGGGCGTGCCAGCAGGCCCTCCACGGCGTCGGCGAACGCCTCGCCGTGGTCCGCCGCGCTGTCGCCGGCGGTGCCGATCACCTCCGGCAGCGCGGAGGAGGCGCTGGCCACCACGGGGGTGCCGCAGGCCATGGCCTCCAGCGCGGCAAGCCCGAAGGTCTCGGCCGGCCCGGGTGCCAGGCACACGTCGGCGGAGGCCTGGAGCGCGGCGAGCCGGTCGCGGTCGCGGACGTGCCCGAGGAACGTCACCGGCAGCGCCCGCTCACGGGCCCGCTGCTCCAGCCGCGTCCGCAGCGGACCGTCCCCGGCCACCACCAGCACCGCCCGCCGTCCGCGCCGCAGCAGCGCCTCCAGCGCGTCCAGCGCGTTGCCGGGCCGCTTCTCCACGGACAGCCGGGAGCACATCACCAGCAGCGCCTCGTCGTCGCGCGCGTGCTGGGCGCGCAGAGCCGCCTCCCGCAGCGCGGGGTGCCGTTCCACCAGGTCGACACCCAGGGGCGCGCGCACGACGTTGCGCGCGCCGACCCGCACGAACTCGCGCTCGGCGAACTCGGTGGTGCACACCACGCGCGCGTAGGTGTGAGCGGTACGGACGTTGAGGGCGTCGGCGGCGCGCTGGGAAAGGTTCTGCGGCAAGCCCCAGGTGCGCAGCACGCCGTCGGCGGTCTCGTGGGACACCATCACGGCCGGAACCCGGGCCCGCCGGGCCCACTTGCCGGTCCACCGCAGCGTCGTGCGGTCGGAGACCTCCAGGCGGTCCGGTGCGAGTTCCTCCAGGAGGGCGGCCACCCGCCGCTTGTCGGTGAGGACGCGGTAGCCGCCGGTGCCGGGCAGCAACGGCCCGGGCAGGGTGATCACGCGGCCCTGCTCGGTCTCCTGGTCGGTGTGGCGGTCGCCCGGGATGATCAGCACCGGTTCGTGGCCGGCCGCCTTGTAGCCCTTGCCGAGTTCGCGCAGGGCGGTGCGCAGTCCGCCGGAGGTGGGGGCGACGAAGTTCGCGAGCCGCACGAGGGTGAGCGGCGCCGTGGTCATGCCGCCACCGCCGTCCGCCGCGCGGCGAGCACGCCCTCGTAGTGGGCGATGAGCTGGTCGCCGACCGCCGCCCAGGTGCGCTCCTCGACCGCGGAGCGGCCGGCCGCCGCGAACGACGCCCGCAGTGCCGGGTCGGCGGCCAGCGCCCACACGGCGTCGCGTACGGCGGCCGCGTCGCGCGGCGGGACGAGCAGCCCGGTGCGACCGTGGTCGACCAGGTCGAGCGGGCCGCCCGCGGCGGGCGCGACGACGGGCACCCCGGAGGCCATGGCCTCCTGCACGGTCTGGCAGAACGTCTCGAAGGGGCCGGTGTGCACGAAGACGTCCAGCGAGGCGAAGATCCGCGCGAGGTCGTCGCCGGTGCGGCGGCCCAGGAAGACCGCGCCCGGCAGGGCCTCGGTCAGCTGGGCGCGACTGGGCCCGTCGCCCACCACCACGACCCGTACGCCGTTCAGACCGCAGACCCCGGAGAGCAGTTCGACCTGCTTCTCGGCGGCGAGCCGGCCGACGTAGCCGACGATCAGCTCACCGTTCGGGGCGAGTTCGCGGCGCAGTGCCTCGTCACGGTGCTCGGGGCGGAAGCGGACGGTGTCCACGCCGCGGCCCCATAGCCTGACCCGGGGCACGCCGTGCGCCTCCAGGTCCTGCTGGGCGGCGCTGGAGGGGGCGAGGGTGAGGTCGGCGGCGGCGTGGACGGAGCGGATGCGCCGCCAGGCCGCCGCCTCGCCGGCGCCCATGTAGGTGCGGGCGTAGCCGGCGAGGTCGGTCTGGTAGACGGCGACGGCGGGGATGCCGAGCCGGGTGGCGGCCGCCATGCCGCGGACGCCGAGGACGAAGGGGCCTGCCAGGTGGACGAGGTCGGCGCGGTGCTCGGTGAGCGCCGCCGCGACGCGCCTGCTGGGCAGGGCGACGCGGACCTGGGGGTAGCCCGGGAGCGGAAGGGAGGGGACGCGGACGACGGGGCACGGCGCGGGGGCGTCGGGCCCGGTCGAGGCGGCGGTGGCGGGAGCCACGACGAGGGGAGCGTGACCGCGATCGACGAGGTGCCGGGCGGTCTGGAACGCGCAGTGGGCCACGCCGTTCACATCGGGGGGAAAGGATTCGGTCACGATGACGACACGCATACCGGTGTTGTCGCCGTGCTGGACGTGCCCGCGTCAACGTGGATCTTTCCGGACGAGGAACGTCCCATGAGCGTTGGGCTGTGCGGCCGGGCCGGACTGCTCCCGGCCACGCGCCCCTGGCCCCCGGGTCACCGGACGTTCACCCGGTGGGCGTGTCCGGTCCGATCCGGCTGCGCACGGCGGTCTGGACCTCGTCCTCCTCGGCCGGGTCGGCGGCGAGTCGGCGCAGTCGCTCGACGACGCGCGTATCGCCGGTCTCAGCGTGCCGAGCGGCGATCTCGCGGGTGGTCTCCTCGCAGTCCCACAGGCATTCGACGGCGAATCCGGCGGGGAAGGAGGGGTCGGTGGCGGCCAGGGCTCGGGCGGCCCGGCCGCGCAGATGGGAGGAGGCGGTCTCGCGGTAGACGTGGCGCAGCACGGGCGCGGCGCAGGTGATGCCCAGCCGGCCGGCGCCGTCGACCAGCGTCCACAGGGTGGGTGCGTCGGGGCCTTCGCCCCGGACCGCCTCCCGCAGGGCGGCGAGAACGAGGTCGCGGTCCCGGACCGCGCCGCGGCAGGCGAGCACACGTCCGGCGGCGGCGCCCAGCGGGTCGGGGCGGTGGACCCAGCCCCGTGCCCGGTCGACGGCGGCGGCGCCGCGCATGCGTTCGAAGGCGTCGACGGCGGCCTCCACCACGAAAACCGAGCCGTCGGACACCGCGGCCTCGATCAGGTCCAGGGCGTCGGGGTCGTCGCCGTCGGCGAGGTAGCGCAGGGCGGTACAGCGGGCCGCGTCGGTACCGGCGCGGGCGGCGCGGAGGATCTCGGGCCGGTCCTCGGGCCCGGCGACGGCGGTGAGACAGCGGGCGGCCGGGACATGGCGGGGCGCGCCGCGTTCGGCGCCCTGCTGAGCCCACTCGAACACCGCCTGCACGCTCCACCCGGGCCGGGGTCCGGTGGGGCGCATCTGCCGTTGCCAGAGGTCGAAGCTGCCGGCCTCGTGCGCGGCACGCACGCGGGTGGCGACCGACTCGCGCGGGTCGTCGGCCCACAGCCGCCAGGGCCGGGGCTCGAAGGCGTCGCGCACCGCGGCGGCCAGCTCGGCCTCGCCCTCGGCGTCGGCGGCGAAGCGCGCGAGGACCGGCGCGGCGAGGGCGCGCAGTCCCGCGTCGTCGTCCCTGAGCGCCAGTTCGTCCAGGGCCCAGGCCCAGTTGGCGCCCGTGGCGGCGTACCTGCGCAGCAGGGCGAGCGCGTCCCGCCTGCCGTAGGAGGCGAGGTGCCCGAGCACGGCGAGGGCGAGTCCGGTGCGTGACTCGTCGGTGTCGAGGGCGTCCTCGGGGTCGAAGAGGTGCTCCTCGATCCGGTCCAGTTCCCCGTCGAGGTCGAGGAAGAGCCGGGCGTAGTACAGGGAGCGGTTCTCCACCTGCCAGTCGTGGCGTGGGTCGAGCAGCACGCAGTGGTTCAGTGCCGCCAGCGCTTCGGCGCGGGGGGCGGTGAGCGCGTGCAGCGTGCCGTCGCCGCGGCCCCGCTGGAGCAGGCCGAGCAGCGTACCGCTGGGCGCTATGACCGGATCGAACATGGGAAACAGCCTCACATCAAGCGTCGACGCAACCGGGGAACTCGTACTACCTGGCCGCGCGACAACACGTCGGGGTGCCCGCCGTCCGCTGCTTGCTGTAGACCATCTTCCTCTGCCTCTCGTCCGTGGCCCATACGGGCCGGATCACGGCCCGCGCGGTGCGGCAACACCTGCCCAGCCATCGCGTCCGTGAATCACGACGTCATGATGACCCGGCGTCCGCGCTGCCGCGACCGAAATATCCGGCGGCCCTGTACCGCCTCCCCCGTTGTTTGTGTCGTTCCTGGTCAGAAGGACCGAAGCGGCTGCTTTCGGCCCGGGGCTCAGCTCTCGCCGAACATCTCCAGCAGCTCCGTCCTGCCGAACATCCGGGCCGTGTCGACGGCCGAGGGGGTGCCGGCGGACGGGTCCGCGCCGCCCTCCAGGAGGGCCTTGATCACTTCCTGTTCGCCCTTGAAGACCGCTCCGGCGAGGGGGGTCTGGCCCCGGTCGTTGACGCGGTCGGCGTCGGCGCCTCGGGCCAGCAGCGCGCGGACGGCGGCTGCGTGGCCGTGGTACGCGGCGAGCATCACCAGGGAGTCGCCGCGGTCATTGGTGAGGTCGGCCGGGACGCCCGCGTCGACGTACGCCACGAGCGCCTCGGTCCGCCCCTGCCGGGCCAGATCGAAGATCTTGGTCGCCAGCTCCACGACCTCGGGGTCGGGGGCTTCGCTCATCGGCCGGACCGCCTCTCACTACGACTGCTGGGGACTGCGGGAGCGTACGACAGCGAGCGGGGCGGTCGTGCGCGAGCCGGTACGGCGGCGAGCGGTGACGCCGTACGGGTGAATCGCCAGCGTACTGGCTTCGGCGGCACATGTCGGGCACCGCTCGAGGCAAAGATCACCACAGCGCTCGGTGAGCGCAGCAGACGTGACCGGCGGGCGCAGAGCAGCTCCGCTCACCGGGGGAATTCTACGAAATTTCACCCAGTTGCAGCTTTTGTCCTATAGATACATTCTGTGAGCCTGGAAGAACTCATGGTGACTGTCCCCGTGAACCAGGAGAGAGCAATGATCCTCAACATCTCGGGCGTTGTGCTGCTCGGCAGCGTCGTCTTCCTGTTCTGCCGCAACCACGGGCTGAAGAGCTCGCACGCGACGATCTGCGGGCTCTTCGGGTTCTATCTGTCGAGCACCGGCGTGGCCCCGAGCATCAAGGCCGGGGGCGCAAGCGTCGCGAGCCTCTTGGGCGGGCTCAATTTCTGATTCCGCCCCCCTCCGCACGCACCCCTGGAGCAAGAAGTGGCCCGGCGCCCTCTCCCTCGCGTTCTGAGCAACGGCAGCGCACAGATCTCCCGCGGCCGGGAGCTGGCCCGGACGGCGGCGGGCGGCGCCACCGACGTCCTCCACCCGCTGATCACGATCTCGCGCGGTCTGCGCCGACTGGCCGGGGCCGGGCGGCGCAAGTGGACGGAGACACCGAAGGACCGGCGGGGACCGCTCCTCTTCCTGGTCGCCTCGGTGATCCTGGTCGTGGCCCTGGTGCCGTACGGGCCGCTGCTCGCCGGCATCGTCCTCATGGCGGCGGCGGGCTGGCGGGGCCGCGACCGCACCCCGTCGCAGCCCGAGGGCCCCGACGAGTCGCGCGTCCAGCGCCTGGCATCCCTGTACGAGGCCCTGGTTCCCTACTTCTCGGTGGCCGAGGACCCGGCACCGCTGTACGCGCACGGCGGCGAGTGGGAGAAGGCGTTCCCCGCTTTCGAGTTCGACGACTCGGGACGCGTGTGCCACCTGCTGATCCGCTACCCCGCGTACTTCACCGACGGCGAGACCGAGTCCCGCGCGCGGATCGAGCACCTGCTCACCGTCAAGGCGGGCCGCGGCCGCGAGTACCTCTTCTCCTGGGACGAGGAGGGCAACCAGCTCACCGTCACCGCGCTCGCCCCGCTGCCCACGGACATCGCCGCGCAGCGCTTCGTCACGGCGCCGGGCGAGACCGTGCTCGGCTTCACCGACCCCACCGAAGTCCAGCGCACGCTCCCCCTCGGCTACGGCGAGGAGCAGCGCGACGTGCCGCCGGTCGTCTGGCGCACGGGCCTGCGCTCCACCGAGCCGCACCTGCTGGCCCTGGGCCAGGCCGGCAGCGGCACCTCGACGTTGCTGCGCTCCATCGCGCTCCAGGCCCTCCAGCACGGCGACGTGTTGATCGTCGACGGCGGCGGCACCGGCGAGTTCGCCTGCCTGACCGGCCGGGACGGGGTTCTCGCGGTCGAGTGCGGGCTGGCCGGGGTGCTGGCGAGCCTGGAGTGGGCGGCCACCGAGACCGAGCGCAGGCTGATCGCCGTCAACCGCACACGGCAGGCGGGCCATCCGCCGCCGGAGGACACCAAGCGGCCGCTGTGGCTGCTGCTCGACCGGCCGACCGCGTTCACGCACCTGGCCGCCGCGGACGGCCGCAAGGACCCGCAGGCGCTGCTCCAGGTGCCGCTGCGGCACGGACGCGCGGTCAGCGTGGCCGTCGTCGTGGCCGAGCAGTTCGACAGCGCGGAGGCGCTGAGCGACGCGGTACGGCAGCACACACGCGCGCGCGTGGTCCTCGGGTCGGCGACGGCGGAACAGCACAAGGCGGTGCTGGGAGCGCCGCCGCACACGACGCCGCTGCCCGTCGTCCCGGCCGGACGCGGGTACGCCCGGCTGGGGACGAAGCCGGTCCACCGGCTCCAGGTGCCGGTCACGCCCGACCCCTACGACGACGCGACGAGCGACGCGCACCGGCAGGCCGTGCTCGATCTTCTGCCGCCGAAGACCACGCCGGCCGACGGGGAGCGGGTGCCGGAGCCCACGGAGGCGGTGCCGGAAGCGATCGCGGAGCCCACGAAGGCGGTGCCGGAAGCGATCGCGGAGCCCACGGAGGCAGTGACGGAAGCGATCGCGGAGCCCTCGTGACAACCTTCGCCGGAGCCCCCGTAAACCGCGAAGCCGCAAACGGAGGCGGGGCGCGCCGCCCCGAGCCGGCTCACCGGCCCCCGGGCAGCGCTCAGGCGACGAAGGTGCGAGGGGACTCGCCCCCGCCGGAACCCCCCGCCTCCACCAGCCGGGCCGCCGCTGCCAGCCGCGTCGCCGCCTCTTCCGCCACCGCCCCCGCGACCGTGAACGGCAGTCGGACATAGCCCTCGAAGGCGCCGTCGACGCCGAAGCGCGGACCGGAGGGGACACGGACGCCCACCCGCTCGCCCGCCTCGGCGATGCGGGAGCCCGACAGGCCGCCGGTGCGCACCCACAGCGTGAGACCGCCGGCGGGGACCTCGAACTCCCAGCCGGGCAGCTCGCGCCGGACCGCCGCGACCAGGGCGTCCCGGTTGTCGCGGGCCTGGTCCCGCCGGACCGCCACGGCCTCCTCCCACCCTCCGGTGCTGAACAGCCAGTTCACGGCCAGCTGCTCCAGCACGGGGGTGCCCAGGTCGGCGTAGGCCCGCGCGGCGACCAGGCTGCGGATCACGTCGGGGGCGGCCCGCACCCAGCCGATGCGCATCCCGGCCCAGAAGGCCTTGCTGGCCGAGCCGACGGTGATCACCGTGGATCCGGCCGGGTCGAAGGCGCACACCCGCCGCGGCATCGCGAGCCCCGGCTCCAGGTGCAGCTCGCTCATCGTCTCGTCGACGACGAGCACCGTCCCTGCCGAGCGGGCCGCCTCCACCAGCCTGCGCCGCTGCTCCTCGTCGGCGAGCGCGCCGGTCGGGTTGTGGAAGTCGGCGACGACGTAGGCGATCCGGGGCGCGGCCTCGCGCAGCACCTGGCGCCAGCGGTCCAGGTCCCACCCGGTCAGCCCCTCGGCCATGGCCACGGGCACGAGCCGGGCGCCCGCCTCCCGCATCAGCTGGAGGATGTTCGCGTAGGACGGCGACTCGACGGCGATGCGCTCGCCGCGGCCGCCGAAGAGGTGGCAGATGGCGTCGATGGCGCCCATGGCGCCCGTCGTCACCATGATCTGCTCGGGCATGGTGGGGATCCCGCGCGTGGTGTACCGCTCGGCGATCATCGAACGGAGTGCGGGCAGCCCGGCGGGATAGTCGCCGTGGGTGTGGGCGTAGGGCGGCAGTTCCTCCAGCGCGCCCTGCACGGCGCGGGTGAGCCACGGCTCCGGGGCCGGCAGGGCCGCGGTGCCCAGGTCGATCATCGAGCCCAGCGCCTCCGGCGGCAGGGGCTCCAGTCCGCGCGCGGGCAGCGGATTACCGGCCGGCACCGCGGTCCAGCTGCCCGCGCCGCGCCGGGACTCCAGGAAGCCCTCGGTGCGCAGGGCCTCGTACGCGGCGGCGACCGTGGTGCGGCTGACGGAGAGAGACAGGGCGAGTTCGCGCTCGGCGGGCAGCCGGGCGGCCACCGGGACACGGCCTTCGAGCACCAGCAGCCGGATACCGTCGGCAAGCGCGCGGTAGGCAGGCAGGCGGCGTGAGCCCGGGCCCGCCGGGCGGTCCTGCTGGGACTTGAGCAGCCGAGCGAGCTGCGCGGCGCCCACCGCAGAGGTCCACTGCGTCATGATGACCAGTCCACCTTCATCGAATTGGCCATGGATGGATATTCTCCCCACGCCACAGAGTGTCATCCACCATGCCACTTCCACCACCAGGGGGGACACTTTGTCCACACCGGCCCGCCTCGGGCGACGACTGATACAGCTCTACGTCGGCCTCGCGCTGTACGGCGCCAGCTCCGCGCTCCTCGTCCGGGCGGGCCTGGGCCTGGAGCCATGGAACGTGCTGCACCAGGGCCTGTCCGAACTGACGGGCCTGACGATCGGCGTGGTGTCGATCATCATCGGCGCGGTGGTGCTGCTTCTGTGGGTCCCGCTGCGCCAGCGTCCCGGCCTGGGCACGGTCTCCAACGTCTTCGTCGTCGGCCTCGCCCTGGACGGCACCCTCGCCCTGATGCCCGACGCCCGCACACTGGCCGTCCGGGTTCCGCTGCTCCTGGCGGGCATCGTGCTCAACGGAGTGGCCACCGGCCTCTACATCGCCACCCGCTTCGGGCCCGGCCCCCGCGATGGACTGATGACGGGGCTGCACCAGCGCACCGGCCGCTCGATCCGCCTGATGCGGACGGCCGTGGAGGTGGCGGTCGTGGTCACCGGCTTCGCCCTCGGCGGCACGATCGGCGTCGGTACGGTGCTGTACGCGGTGTCCATCGGCCCGCTGGCCCAGCTCTTCCTGCGTGTGTTCGCCGTTCCGGCGCCGCCCGGAGACAAGCCCGTTGCCGCCGGGACACCCGAGCGAGCGATACTGCGTCCGTGACCACGCCCGTACGCCACCCGTACCTCGACCACCCGGGGCCCATCCCGTTCGCGCACCGCGGCGGGGCGGCCGACGGGCTGGAGAACACCGTGGCGCAGTTCCGGCACGCGGCCGGACTCGGCTACCGCTACATGGAGACCGACGTGCACGCCACGGCGGACGGCCGGCTCGTCGCCTTCCACGACGCGACCCTGGACCGGGCGACCGACGGCGCGGGCCGGATCGCGGACCTGCCGTGGGAGGACGTGCGCCAGGCGCGCGTGGCGGGCCGGGAGCCGGTGCCGCTCTTCGCGGAGCTGCTGGAAAGCTTCCCCGAGGTCCGCTGGAACGTCGACGTCAAGGCGGAGCCCGCCCTGCGCCCCCTGCTGGACCTGATCGAGCGGACGAACGCCTGGGACCGCGTCTGCGTCGGCTCGTTCTCCGAGGCGCGCCTGATCCGGGCGCAGCGCCTGGCCGGGCCCCGCCTCGCGACCTCGTACGGCACCCGCGGGGTACTGGCTCTGCGGCTGCGCTCCTGGGGTCTGCCGGCGGTGCCGCGCCGGTCCGCGGTGGCCGCGCAGGTGCCCGTCTCCCAGTACGGCGTCCCGGTGGTCGACCGGCGGTTCGTGCGCACCGCCCACGCGCGCGGGCTGCACGTGCACGTGTGGACGATCAACGAACCCGCGCTGATGCACCGGCTCCTGGACCTCGGTGTCGATGGCATCATGACCGATCACATCGACACGTTGCGCAAGGTCATGGAGGACCGGGGCGTCTGGGCCTGAGGCCCAACGCACCCCCGCTCGCCTTCGCGGACCGTCGGCAACCGGGGAACCAGCGGGGAAGCGAGGGCACGGGTGGGCAGCGACACCGTGCGGGCAGGGCAGGCCGGCGACGAGGCCGCCGACCGGCGCCGCGAGCAGCGCGGCTGGTACTTCTACGACTGGGCGTGCTCCGTCTACTCCACGAGCGTGCTCACCGTCTTCCTCGGCCCCTACCTCACGGCGGTCGCCGAGTCGGCGGCGGACGCGGACGGGTTCGTGCACCCGCTGGGCATTCCGGTGCGGGCGGGGTCGTTCTTCGCGTACTGCGTCTCGGCGTCCGTCATCGTGGCGATCGTGCTGATGCCGGTCGCCGGCGCGGCGGCCGACCGCACCGGCCGCAAGAAGCCGCTCCTAGCGGCCGCCGCCTATGTGGGTGCCGGCGCCACCACGGGCCTGTTCTTCCTGGACGGCCACCGCTATCTGCTCGGCGGCCTGCTGCTGGTGGTCGCCAACGCGTCGGTGGCCGTCTCGATGGTCCTCTACAACTCCTATCTGCCGCAGATCGCCCCGCCCGAGGAGCGCGACGCGGTCTCCTCGCGCGGCTGGGCCTTCGGCTACGCGGCCGGCTCACTGGTGCTGGTGGCGAACCTCGTCCTGTTCACCGCCCACGACTCCTTCGGCGTCTCCGAGTCGACGGCCGTGCGCATCTGCCTGGCCTCGGCCGGTCTGTGGTGGGGCCTCTTCACGCTCGTCCCGCTGAAGCGGCTGCGCGACCGCCGCACCACCCCCGCCGCGGCGCGGGTCCACGGCTGGCGCCAACTCGCCTCCACCATCCGGGACATGCGGGGCAAACCGCTCACCTTGTCCTTCCTGCTCGCCTACCTCGTCTACAACGACGGCATCCAGACGGTGATCTCACAGGCCTCGGTGTACGGCTCCCGGGAGCTGGGTCTGAGCCAGTCGACGCTCATCACGGCGGTGCTGATGGTGCAGGTGCTGGCGGTGGCGGGGGCGCTCGGCATGGGACGGCTGGCCCGCCGGTACGGGGCCAAGCGCACGATCCTCGGCTCGCTGGCCGCGTGGGCGGTGATCCTGGCTGCCGGGTACTTCCTGCCGGCCGGGGCGCCGATGTGGTTCTTCGTGCTGGCGGCCGGGATCGGGCTGGTCCTCGGCGGGAGCCAGGCCCTGTCCCGGTCGCTGTTCTCGCACCTGGTCCCGCCCGGCAAGGAGGCCGAGTACTTCTCGGCGTACGAGATGAGCGACCGGGGCATGAGCTGGCTGGGTCCGCTCCTGTTCGGGATCACCTACCAGCTGACCGGCAGTTACCGGGACGCGATCATCTCGCTGGTGGCGTTCTTCGCGATCGGGTTCGTGCTGCTCGCCCGGGTTCCGGTGCGCCGTGCGATCGGCGACGCGGGCAACCCCGTTCCGGATCGGATTTAGCACTCAAGGCGAAAGGGCGGTAGTGTACGCGTTTGGCCTGCCAGGCGTACCGTTACTGCGCGTCAAAGATGCCGAATCGCTGGGTGACATCTCCTAACGGATGTGACAAACCGGGCGCCGGTGGGTACTGCACTGGTTGACAAGGCTGCGGCTACGACGGCGACGCATGACCCGAAACGGGACATCGGAACGGGAATCTTTACCGCCGACCGGACGTTGACCGGATGACGACGACAGCGACACCTGTCCTGTGGGCGACAAGCCCGGGAGGCACGATTCATGAGTGAGCGAGCTCTTCGCGGCACGCGCCTCGTGGTGACCAGCTACGAGACCGACCGCGGTATCGACCTGGCCCCGCGCCAGGCCGTGGAGTACGCATGCGAGAAGGGGCATCGTTTCGAGATGCCCTTCTCGGTCGAGGCGGAGATCCCGCCGGAGTGGGAGTGCAAGGTCTGTGGGGCCCAGGCACTCCTGGTGGATGGCGACGGGCCGGAGGAGAAAAAGGCGAAGCCGGCGCGTACGCACTGGGACATGCTGATGGAGCGGCGTACCCGCGAGGAGCTCGAAGAGGTCCTCGAGGAGCGTCTCGCCGTGCTGCGGTCCGGCGCGATGAACATCGCCGTCCATCCCCGGGACAGCCGCAAGAGCGCGTAGTCCCGCCGGGGGCCGGGCCGGTTCACAGCGCACGCCACGCACGAACATGGCAGCGGGCGCCGTACGTTCACGTACGGCGCCCGCTGCCATGTTCGTTCTCGGTGGCGTAAGTGGCGCGATGCGCCGGCGGTCACCGGGTCAGCGGCGGGCGCTGTTCCCCTGACGCGTCCGCCGGCCCTGCCGCGTCCGCCGACTCGTCCCTGATCACCTCGCCCTGGACCACCTTGCCGTCGGGGCGGTGGATGCGGACCTGCTGGAAGGCGTCGCCGAGCGTGCCGGGGGTGGCCTCGCGCAGCCTGCGATCGACGGTCCGCTCCGCGTAGCGGCTCACGGCCTGCTGGACCGGCGGAAGCAGCAGGAGCAGGCCCACCGCGTCCGAGATCAGGCCGGGGATCATCAGCAGCAGGCCGCCCAGCATCATCAGGCCGTTGCCACCGCGGCGCGAGGAGGGGGCGCCGCCCTGCTGGAGTGCCTCGTTGAGGTTCTGGAAGGCACGGCGGCCCGCCCGCTTGATCACCACGGCGCCGAGGACGAGGCCGGCAATCAGCAGCAGGAAGACCGTGAACCCGCCCGCCGCTCCCGCGACCGCCGTCAGCAGCCAGATCTCCAGCACGATCCACACCGCGAGGCCCAACGGCAGGTACCGGCGGGGCCGGGAACGCCGGGGCCGGGCGGAGTACGAAGAGGTCGGAGCGCCAGTCGTCATGCTCCCAGTGTGCCTGGCGGCTGCTCAATCCCGGATAAGCACTATGCCCGGGGCTTGTCGCCCCGGCCAGTGATCTTGGTCACCCGCTCCCCCACGCCCCACGCGGTGACCCGCCACAGCGCCTCGACGAGGATGTCGCGGCTCATCTTGGAGTCGCCGTGCTCGCGCTCCACGAAGGTGATGGGGACCTCGACGACGTGGTAGCCGGCCTTCACGGCGCGGCGGGCCAGGTCGACCTGGAAGCAGTAGCCCTGCGAGGCGACCTCGTCCAGGCCCAGGCCCTCCAGCGTCTCCCGGCGGAAGGCGCGGTAGCCGCCGGTGATGTCCCGCAGGGGGAGGTCCAGGGCGATCCGGGAGTAGGTGCTGCCGCCGCGCGAGAGGAACTCGCGGGACTTCGGCCAGTTCACCACGCGTCCGCCCGGCACCCAGCGGGAGCCGAGGACCAGGTCGGCGCCCTTGAGGGCGGTCAGCAGCCGGGGCAGTTCCTCGGGCTGGTGGGAGCCGTCGGCGTCCATCTCGATCAGGACGCCGTAGTCGCGCTCCAGGCCCCAGCGGAAGCCCGCGAGGTAGGCGGCGCCGAGGCCCTCCTTGCCCTTGCGGTGCAGCACGTGCACGTGCCCGTCGTCGGCCGCCAGCTCGTCGGCGAGCTTGCCCGTGCCGTCGGGGCTGTTGTCGTCGGCCACGAGGACGTGCGCCTCGGGGACGGACGTGCGCACCCGGCTCACGATCGTCTTGATGTTCTCCGCCTCGTTGTAGGTCGGAATGATCACCAAGGCCGTGCCGAGCGGGCCGAGTCGCCTGTCCCGGGCTCGGGAGCCGGCCGAGGGGGTGCCGTCGCCGTCGTTCACTACTGCCCCTTCATGTCCGTACGCAGGGGACCACCATAGTGGCCCCGGCCTGCGAGGACGTGACATCGCAGGCGTATGGGGGTGTCGATTCGGCAAGAGCGGGGTAAGGGCCCTCGCCTCGATCGTGTCATGGATCCGCCCGTCCGGCGGATGGGGGCCCGGCGCCCTTCGGGCCGACCTGGGATCCGCTGGCTGCGGGTCTACCGAAAGCCGTTGTCTACTGAGCGCCCGGGCCCCACCCGGGTCACACCTTGCCGACCATCCGGAACGTTCCCCCGCGGACGCGGGCGCTGAGCCTGGCTCCCAGCGACGGTGACCCGGTGCGGCACACCGTCCCTGACGCAGCGGCGGCGCGACGCGGGTACGGAAGTTCCCCGGCCGGGCGTCCGGTGGTGGACCCGGCAGAACCTATCGGCCCGCTGCCGTCGCCTGTCAACCAGTGCCTTGACCTGTACAAACGTCCCTGACCGCCGGGTCGGGGCGGAGGATGCGCAGGTCGCGCGACCCGGCGGCGGTCACGGGGCGGCGCAGCGCGTCCCCGGGAGATCACTCGCCCGGCCGTACGAACACCGTCCGCCCGCCCACCACGGTCCGCAGGCAGACGGGCAGGTCACCGCCCGGGGTGAGGTCGGGCAGCCCGGGCGTTCCCGAGCGCGGGTCGGTCGACCAGCGTGCGACCCGGTCGTCGGGGGCCTGGACGACGAGATCGCCGGTGTGCCAGACGGCGTAGTCCGCGGGGGCGCCGGGCACCAGGACGCCCGCGTCGTCCCGTCCGACCGCCCGCCAGCCGCCGCGGGTGTGCGCGGTGAACGCGGCGCGGACGGAGACGCGGTGCTCGGGGGTGCGGTGGAAGGCCGCCGCCCGGACCGTGCCCCACGGGTCCAGCGGGGTGACGGGGCTGTCGGAGCCGAAGGCGAGGGGGACGCCGGCGCGCAGCAGGGCCGCGAAGGGGTTCAGTGTCCGGGCCCGCTCGGCGCCCAGGCGCTGGGCGTACATGCCCTCCTCGCCGCCCCACAGGGCGTCGAAGGCGGGCTGCACGGACGCGGTGAGACCGAGTTCGGCGAAGGCGGCGACGGTCTCCGGCGTGAGCATCTCGGCGTGCTCGACGCGGTGCCTGGCGGCGCGGACGCGGGCCAGGCCGACCTTCTCCGCGGCGGCGCGCACGCCGTCGACGACCGCGGTGACGGCGGCGTCGCCGATGGCGTGGAAGCCCGCCTGGAGGCCCGCCTCGGTGCAGGCGGCCACGTGGGCGGCGACGGCGGCCGCGTCCAGGTAGGCGGTGCCGGTGTGGGCGGCGTCGGTGTAGGGCGCGTGCAGGCAGGCGGTGTGCGAGCCGATGGAGCCGTCGGCGAAGAGGTCACCGGCGGCGCCGGCGGCGCCCAGCCGGCGCGCCTTGTCGACGTCCTGCTCGGCCCAGTAGCCGACGACCCGGGGGCCAGGTTCCTCGGCGGCGAGCCGCAGCAGGCCCGTGAAGTCGTCCTCGGAGGAGATGCGCGGGCCGCCGCACTCGTGCACCGATCCGATACCGAGCGAGGCGGCACGGGCGAGCGCCGCGCGCTGCGCCTCGGCGCGCTGGGCGGGGGTGACGGCGGCGAACGCGGCGGCCCGGACGGCGTGGTGGGCGTCGGCGGTCAGCGGGCCGTCCACGGGCCCGTGGATCTCCGCGAGGTCGAGCAGCGCCGTGGTGACGACCGCGGAGTGCACGTCGATACGGCTGAGGTAGAGCGGCCGGCCGCCGGTGGCCTCATCGAGTCCGGCGCGCGTCGGGGGACGTCCTCCGGGCCAGCGGGCCGCGTCCCACCCGTGGCCGAGCAGGACACGGTCGTCCGGGCGGGCGGCGGCGAAGTCCCGCACCCGGGCGAGCGCCGCCTCCAGGGAGGGGGCGTCGGACAGGTCGAGACCGGTGAGCGCGAGGCCGGTGGCGGTGGTGTGCACATGGGCGTCGGTGAACGCCGGGGTGACGAGGGCGCCGTCCAGGTCGACCACCTCGTCGACACCGTCGGCGAAGGCGTCGGCCGCCCCCTCCGAGCCGACCCAGGCCACTTGGCCCGCCTCCACGACCATGGCGGTCGCGAACGGGTCGGCGGGACTGTGGACCTCGCCCCTCCGGAGAAGGACGGTCCGGACCTCGGCAGCACGCTCACTCATGCCCCCAGTCTCCCGCCTGCCCCGAACCCTCCGGCACGCAGGTCACCCGGACACGCTCCGGAACTCCACCGCAGGCGCCCCCGGCGAGCCCGCCCCGCGCCCCGGGACGTGCCTTCTGCGCCGGATCGGGTCAGATACGGGGCGGGCGGGATTCGTACGGGGTGGAGAGGACCACCGTGGTACGGGTCGAGACGCCCGCCAACGTGCGTACGCGGGCCAGCAGCTCCTCCAGCTCGTGCGGGGTGGAGACACGGACCTTGAGGATGTAGTTCTCGTCGCCGGCGACGCTGTGGCAGGCCTCGATCTCGGGGACGCCGGCCAGCCGGTCGGCGATGTCGTCGGGGGCGCTGGGATCGAAGGGTTTGACCGAGATGAAGGCGGTCATGGGCAGCCCCACCGCCTCCGCGTCGACGACGGCGGCATAGCCGCGGATGACACCGCGCTGCTCCAGCCGCCGCACCCGCTGGTGCACGGCCGACGTGGACAGACCGGTGGCCTTGCCCAGGTCGGTGTAGCTCATCCGCCCGTCCTTGACGAGCAGCTGCACGATCTGTCGGTCCAGCTCCTCCATGGCGCAAGAACCTACAGTGTGCTTGATCTCCCGGGACAGCCGAGCGGCCCGGGTCGTGTCCCGTCGGCGGACAAACCCACCACGGCGGGCACCTGCGAGCGGCATGTGACCAACACCACACATCCCGAAGCCTCTCCGTGATGTTCTCGTGATTACCGGCGAGAGCGGACGGGAAGTGCTTGCTGTGGTCGAGGCCGCAGCGCCTTCACGGCCCAGCCTTAGGGGGAGAATCCCATGCAGAGTCTCAAGCGCCCTGGTCGTTCTGTGCCCAGGCGACACCAGTCGGTCATCGAGTTCCAGCCGGAGAGCCTGGAACCCGACATCGACGACGACGTGGACGGCGCGGAATCCGACGCCTACGACACCTTCGAGATGTACCGGGTGTTCTGCCCGGAGTGCGCGCAGCCCATCGCCCTGCTGGCGGACGAGGAGGTGCTGCCGGAACACGCGCTGTGCGTCTCGCCGTGGAACCCGTTCGGGCTCACGGCCTGCGCCGGTACGGGGCGCTGGGCGTCCGAGGCCCGGCCCGCGGACGAGTCCGCCGACCCCCAGGAGCAGGACACCGCGCTGCTGTTGACGCTCCCGCAGAGCCTCGACTGGCGCATGCAGCCCTTCTCGCACGTGGGCGGCCCGGGCTCCCGCCCGATGCGCGTGCCGCAGCTACGCCGGTTGGCCGCCTGAGCGGCGCCGCACCGCCGGGCACCCGCGTCCGTCCGCGCACCACGGCCAGGGCGCACAGGCCGCCGTGGTGCCCGAACAGCACCCCTGACTTCCCGGAGGCCGCAGGCCCGGACGCCGGTGAACTCACGCTCGATTCCACCGGGCGGTGACCTGCCCGCCGTACTCCGCGTTGCCCAGGTATGACCACCACGCATCCGGCAGCCGGACGACGGCGGCGCGTCTTCGTGCCGCCGCCGCCCGCAGAATCGGTTCCCTCTGTGCCTTCGCAGCCCACGGACCCGCCGATCTACCGCGACCTGATGCGCACCTGGGCCGACCGGGGCCGCACCCTGCCGGGACGTCACGACCCGGAGTGGGTCCGGCTGGCGGCGCCGCCGGCCGGTCTCGCGCAGCTCAGCGGGTCTCGGGACCCGCGACGTGACGGGCGATGACCATCCGCTGGATCTGGTTGGTGCCCTCGACGATCTGCAGGACCTTGGCCTCGCGCATGTAGCGCTCGGCCGGGAAGTCCGTGGTGTAGCCGTATCCGCCGAGCACCTGGACGGCGTCCGTGGTCACCTTCATGGCCGCGTCCGTGCAGAACAGCTTGGCCATGGCCGCCTGCCGTGCGAACGGCAGGCCCGCGTCCCGCAGCCGCGCCGCCGCCAGGTACAGCGCGCGGCCCGCCTCGATCTGCGTCGCCATGTCGGCGAGCATGAACCGCAGCCCCTGGAAGTCGGAGATCGGCCGCCCGAACTGCTGCCGCCCGGCGGCGTAGCCGACGGCCTCGTCCAGCGCGGCCTGGGCGAGGCCGATGGCGCAGGCCGCGATGCCGAGGCGTCCGGAGTCGAGCGCGGACAGGGCGATGGCGAAGCCCTGCCCCTCCTCCCCCAGGCGCCGGTCGTCGCCGACCCGCACACCGTCGAGGTGGATCTGCGCGGTGGGCGAGCCCTTCAGGCCCATCTTCTTCTCCGGGGCCGCGGCGCTCAGGCCCTCGGCGTCGCCCGGCACGAGGAAGGCGGTGATCCCGCGCGGGCCCCGCTCTCCGGTGCGGGCCATCACGGTGTAGAAGTCGGCGATCCCGCCGTGGGTGATCCAGGACTTCGTCCCGGTGAGCACCCAGCCGTCGCCGTCCCGGACCGCCTTGGTGCTGAGCGAGGCGGCGTCGGAGCCGGAGGCCGGCTCGGAGAGGGCGTACGCGCCGAGCAGACCGCCGCCCAGCATCGCGGGCAGATGCTCGACCTGCTGCTTCTTGGTGCCGTAGGCGGCGAGCCCGTAGGAGGCGAGGGTGTGCACGCTCAGGCCGAGGCCGACGGTGAGACGGGCCGCGGCCAGCTCCTCGAGGACCTGGAGGTAGACCTCGTAGGGCTGGTCGCCGCCGCCGTACTCGGAGTCGTAGGGAAGGCCGAGCAGGCCGGAGCGGGAGAGCAGGGTGAAGACCTCGCGCGGGAAGCGTCCCGCGTCCTCCTCCTCGGCCGCCTTCGGGGCGATCTCGTGCTGCGCGATGTCGCGGACGAGCGAGATCAGATCCCGGGCCTCCTCCGTGGGCAGTTGCCGGTCCACCGGCTGCGGGGCGCGGTCGGGCATGGCGACGCTCTCCTCCCTTTCGGGCACATCGGCGGATGTGCGCCTTGGGTGGGGCGGCTCCGCCGGGGTCTTTCTCGGGCCCAGCCGGTGTCGGCGATCCCGGGTCACGGAAGCTGCTGACCAGCGGCTGTGCGCTGTGAGTATGCCCGATCCGAGGCATCTCGTCACCGGTTAACGACCGCTTACTTCAAGAAATCCCGAAGGCCCGAAATTGGTCCGAACCATTGACCGCACTGGTCTAGTCCTCCTAGGGTGCCCGAACCAACGCTTACCGCGTTCATGCCAATCGGCACGATCCCCTCTCCCCCACGAGGAGACACCGATGCACACTCCGCACCGCCTCCGGGCGCTGCTGTCCGCCGCCTGCACCGTCGCGCTCGGCGCCGGACTGCTCGCCGGCGCGGGCACGGCCACCGCCACCCCCACCCGATCCGCCGCGCAACCGGCCGCCGCGGGCTCCAAGGTGGTCGGCTACTTCACCGAATGGGGCGTCTACGACCGCAAGTACCACGTCAAGAACATCGAGACCTCCGGCTCCGCGGCGAAGCTCACCCACATCAACTACGCCTTCGGCAACTTCACCGGCGGCAAGTGCGCCATGGGCGACGCGTACGCGGCGACCGACCGCGCCTACACCGCCGAGGAGTCGGTGGACGGAGTCGCCGACACCTGGGACCAGCCGCTGCGCGGCAACTTCAACCAGTTGCTGAAGCTGAAGAAGAAGCACCCGGGTCTGAAGGTGCTGTGGTCGTTCGGCGGCTGGACCTGGTCGGGCGGCTTCGGCGAGGCCGCGAAGAACCCGGCCGCCTTCGCCCAGTCCTGCTACGACCTGGTCAACAACTCCAAGTGGGCGGGCGTCTTCGACGGCATCGACATCGACTGGGAGTACCCCAACGCCTGCGGCAACACCTGCGACACCAGCGGCCGCGCGGCCTACAAGAACCTGATGGCGGCGCTGCGCGCCAAGTTCGGCGGTGCGCTGGTCACCGCCGCGATCCCGGCGGACGCCAGTAGCGGCGGCAAGATCGACGCGGCCGACTACGCGGGCGCCGCGGCGTCTGTCGACTGGTACAACCCCATGACCTACGACTACTTCGGCGCCTGGGACGCGGCCGGGCCGACGGCTCCGCACTCGCCGCTGACCTCCTACTCCGGCATTCCGAAGACGGAGTACACCACCTCGGCGACCATCGCCAAGCTCAAGGGCCTCGGGATCCCCGCCTCGAAGCTGCTGCTCGGCATCGGCTTCTACGGCCGCGGCTGGACCGGCGTCACCCAGTCCGCTCCCGGCGGCAAGGCGACCGGACCGGCGGCGGGCACGTACGAACAGGGCATCGACGACTACAAGGTGCTCAGGACCAAGTGCCCGGCGACCGGCACGGTGGGCGGCACCGCGTACGCCAAGTGCGGCAGCCAATGGTGGAGTTACGACACTCCGGCGACCATCGCGACCAAGATGAACTACAAGAACGACCAGGGTCTGGGCGGGACGTTCTTCTGGGAGCTGAGCGGGGACACCGCGAGCGGTGAGCTGATCAAGGCGATCAAGTAGCGCCGCATCCGAGGAGGCGGGGCGGAGGGCGAGACCCCCTCCGCCCCGCCTCCTCACCCCTCCTGGGCCCCTGTCCCTCAGTCGTCGCGGCGGGCGGGTGCGGGGGCCGGGTGGGTCGGGTCGATCTCCTCGATGGCGCGCAGTGCGCCGCCGAGGGTCTTCACCAGCAACTCGCGCATGGTCTCCCGGGAAAGTCCGGGCCGGCCGATCCAGTCGAGGGTGGCGCCCTCGACACTGCACACCCAGGCGAGCAGCCCCATGCGGGCCACCGGGGCGATGGCGGTACGGCCGTAGGCACCCTCCGCGATGGTCGCGACGATGGCCTCGCGCACGCCGTCCCGGATGGCGTGCACCTCGGTGTCGAAGCCGACGCCGCCGCTGACGATGGTGCGGTAGGCGGCCTGGTTGTGCTCCGCGTAGCGCAGGTAGCCGTCGATGGTGCGCTGCACCCGGTCCACGGCCGGCATCTCCAGGCCCCGTGCCGCGGAGGTGACCAGGTCGACGACGGAGTCCTCGATGATCGCCAGGTAGTAGCCGCGCTTGGACCGGAAGTAGTAGTAGATCAGTCCCTTGGCCACATGGGCCTGCCGGGCGATGTCGTCCATCGAAAGGGCGTCGTAGGACGTGTCGGCGAACAACCTCCGTCCGACGGCGAGGAGTTCGGCGCGACGCCCCTCGGAGCGCTCGGTGCCGCGCACCCGGCTGGGGGTCCCCCCTGCCCGAACGGAGTTCAGAGCTTGGGGGCGGGCGGTCTCACGCGGTTGACTGATATTCAATTCGACCTTGGCCTCCAACTGGCGGTCGGACAACCGCAGTATGGCAGGCCGGCATGGCCCGGAGGCAGGTCGCCTTGAAGGCCCCGGTCGCCCGGGGCCTTCGTACAGGCGCGGAGTTCCGGTCAGCTCACGCCGACGGCGGCGAGCGCCTTGCGCTGGTGGCCCGTGAGGTGGGTCGGGAAGTACAGGTAGCAGATGCCGCCGGAGCCGGAGGCGACCTTGCCGGAGGCGTTGTAGCGCTTGGTCCTGAGCCAGATGTTCTCGAACTCCCGGCGCCGGTAGACACGCCGTACCGCCGCGTCGTTCGGCGATGCCGGGTCGTTGGCGATCACGTCACCGTCGGCGGTGAAGCCGATGACGGTCATGAGGTGGCCGTTGGTGCCGTAACCGGCGCCGGTCAGCTCGGTGTTGAGGAAGGACTGGGACGTTATGGCCGGGATGCCGGCCGCGATCAGCGTCTCCAGGTCGGTGAGCGAGCCGAGCCGGGTCACCACTGCCTGGAGGTCCTTGAAGGTGGCCGCGTAGGCGGCGTTGAACGGCCAGTTGCCGCAGCCTTCGTACTGGTAGTCGTACGTGTACCGGGCCGCGTTGCAGACCTGCGGGTCGGCGTAGGACGGGTCGACCCAGGACAGTTGCTCGGGGGTGAGCCGTCCGCCCCAGTACTCGATGATCATCTGGGAGGAGGTGGGGCTGCACCAGGCCTCGCCGCCGTTGTCGTACTCGGGGTACTGGCCGGAGTGGATCGACTGCGAGTAGCGCGGGACGGTCAACTCCTTGGCCACGCCGGGTGCGGAGGCCGGGACGGTGAAGCGGTCGGGGACGTCGGAGCCCATGGCGCCGATCCGCCAGACGGTGGGCGTGAGCCAGGTGCCGGGCCTGCGATGGAGGGTGAGCCGCAGCCGGTAGGAGGTGAGGCGCAGCCCGGAGGCCGGGGCGTCCAGGGAGAAGGTGTCCGTCCAGATGGTGCTGCGGCCGTCGCGCTGGCCGTCGACGGAGGTCCGTTTGACGTCCTGGTCGCCGGCCGCCCAGCGGCCCATCACGTACCAGGGGGTGTCCGTGCCGTCGGAATACGTGCCGCGTAGTTCGACCTGGATCCAGGTGCCGGCCGGGGTGTGCGCGTTCCAGGAGGCGACCGCCTCCGTGGCCGGCACGGACAGCCGGTGCACCGGGCTTGTCCAGGTGGCGTACTCCCAGGTCGCGGTCGTGCCGGTGTGCGGGTCGGTGTAGTCGGTGGTACCCGCGGGCTGCGCGATCTCCAGGCCGGGCCGGGCGCCCGCGACGGCGCGGGTGCCGCGGGCCGTGCCCGCGCGCCAGTCGGTGTACGTGGTCCAGGCGCGGTAGTCGATCGGGCGGGCCGGGGCGGCTCCGGCGTCCTTGGCGCCGGTGGCGGGGGCGGCCGTGGTCGCGGCGGCCGCCGGGGCCGCGCCACCCGCCATCGCCGCCGCGGCGACCGCGACGGCCAGGACGGATCTGCGGGACGGCTGTTCGGCTCTGCTCATGGGTGGATGACCCCCAGGTGTCCGAAGTCGGGCGGGTCCGTGGCTGCGCCCACTATGGCCGTGACGCCCGCCTCCTGCCAGCACTTCGGCATACGCCACGCCTACCAATATTGGTCTCCACCACTGGCATGACCTGCGCCGAGTCCCCGCGCCGCCAGGCAGGCGGCCCGCCCGCGCGGCCCGCCGCGGCCACCGGCGGCGCGGGGAGCGGTCACTAGAATGACCACGGAGAAAACGCCCCCTCTACACACTCCGGGAATCGCCATCCGCGCCCTCGCCGCCCTCCTTCGTGATGCGCCGCCGTCCTGCGGGACCGTGCGGCTGGTCGGCGTCGACGGGCACGCGGGATCCGGGAAGTCCACGTTCACCGGGGAGTTGGCCACGGCGCTGGGCGGCGCTCCCGTGCTGCACCTGGACGACGTCGCGAGCCATGGGGAGCTGTTCGCGTGGGAGGGTCGGCTGCTGAGCGAGGTCGTCGAACCCCTCGGGCGGGGGGCGACGGCGCGCTATGCCCCCTACGACTGGCGGGCACGGCGGTTCAAGGCCGCCGCGCGGGCGCTGCCGCCGGCGCCCGTGGTCCTCATCGAGGGCGTGGGCGCCGGACGGCGGGCGCTGCGTCCGTATCTGGCGCACCTGCTGTGGATGGATCTGCCGCGCGAGGAGGCCTGGGCGCGAGGCCGGTCGCGCGACGGTGAGGAGCAGCGGGAGTTCTGGTCCGGGTGGGTCGAGGCCGAGCGCCGGCACTTCGCCGAGGACCCCTCGCGGCCCTTCGCCGATCTTCTGGTGCGGCAGTTGCCAGAGGGATACGCGGTGTTGCCGGGGCCTGCCGGGGCCGTTGGACCGGACCAGTTCGTCACCCACGGTGACGGGTCGTCGGCAGTGTGCTGAACTTGTGAAGACCCTTGCCGGGTAACTTTCCCAAGTCCCTCAACTCCGCTTGACCCGGGGGCCGTACAGGTCTTACGTTCTCAATGAGCGGTCATCGCGCACCGCCCGCAGTCACGAAGCCCCCGATTGTTCCCCCGTGATCGGGGGCTTCGTTCTGCCCTCTTCGCGTTTTTCGGACGCTGCACGATGTCATTTGCTCACCCTCGGTCACCACACCGGATGCGTCCCGTGCGCCGCCACCTCGCGGAACGGCCTGTGCGGCACCCTTCGGCGGGCGGCGGCCCCGCAGGTACGATGCCCTCGGTGCGACCTTTGAACGACTGCTTCGCGCACCTGCAACTCCGGTCCGCGGTAAAGCGGTTCGACCACAGGAAGCCGTCAGGTGGATGCCTGGCGGCGAACCTTCGGGGGCACGGTTTGTGGGGGACGTGATGGACTTCGGCACGCAGGGCCCGAAGGCCCCGGCCGACCTCGCGTGGCTGCGAGGCGTGGACGCCTACACCATGGGCGCCTATCCGCAGGCGGAGGAGGAGTTCCGGGCCGCGGTGCGGCTGGACCCGGGGATGGCCGACGGCTGGCTCGGCCTGCACGCGCTGCGCGTCGACACGACGACCGCGCTGCTGAGGATGTTCCGGCACCGCGAACGCTTCGGCGAACAGCGCGCCCGGCACCGCCGCACCCTCAACTCCTGGTACTGGCTGGGCTGGTGGGTCCAGCCCGTGCTGGAGAGCCCGCGCGACCTGCTGCTCGCGCACGCCTCGCACTGGCTGGACGGCCGCCATGTCCCCGAACTGGACCGCGCGCTGGCCGGGCTGCCGCCGGTGGACGCCGACCCCCAGGTCCGCTTTCTGCACGCCTGCCGCGCCTACCTCGTCAAGGACTGGGAGCAGCTCGTCCGGCACACCGACACGCTGCTCGACGATCCGCTGCTCGGCATCGAGGCCGGACTGTTCGGCGGCATGGCCCGGGTGCGCCTGGAGATGTACGGGCAGGCCGAGCCGCTGTTGTCGGCCGCGCTGATGCGCTGCCGCAGTGAGCAGCCGCAGCGCAAGGAACTCAGGTACTGGCTGGCGCGGGCCCACGAGGGCACCGGCCGCAGCGCGGCGGCACTTCCCCTGTACCGGGCGGTGCACCGGGTCGATCCGGCCTTCATGGACACCTCGGCGCGGCTCGCGGCGATCTCCGAGGGCGACGGGTACGAGGACACGGCCGGCCTCGCCGCGATCACCCTGACCGGCCTCGGGCAGGACATCATGGACGGCTCGGATCTGCTGGACCCGCTGTTCGGCACCGAGGGCCGGGACCTGAAGCTGTCCGGGACCGACCTGTCGGTGACCGGTTCGATGCCGTCGGTGACCGATCCGGCGGTGCGCCGGCGCACCCCGGCGGCCGACGTGCCGCTGCCCACCGGGCCCACCGATCCGGCGTTACTGGAGGAAGCACTCTCCGAACTCGAGCGCATGGTGGGGCTCGAACCGGTGAAGCGGCAGGTCAAGGCCCTGTCGGCGCAGTTGAACATGGCGCGGCTGCGGGCCGGGCAGGGGCTGCCCGTGCAGCCGCCCAAACGCCACTTCGTCTTCTCCGGCCCCTCGGGCACCGGCAAGACCACCGTCGCCCGCATCCTCGGCCGTGTCTTCTACGCGCTCGGCCTGCTCGGCGGCGACCACCTGGTGGAGGCGCAGCGGGCGGACCTGGTCGGCGAGTACCTGGGGCAGACCGCCGTCAAGGCCAACGAGCTGATCGACTCCGCGATCGGCGGCGTGCTCTTCGTCGACGAGGCCTACTCCCTGTCGAACTCGGGCTACGGCAAGGGCGACGCGTACGGCGACGAGGCCCTGCAGGTGCTGCTCAAGCGGGCCGAGGACAACCGCGACCACCTGGTGGTGATCCTCGCCGGCTACCCCGAGGGCATGGACCGCCTGCTCGCCGCGAACCCCGGGCTGTCGTCGCGCTTCACCACCCGGGTGGACTTCCCGTCGTACCGGCCCGGGGAACTCACCGAGATCGGCCAGGTGCTCGCCACGGAGAACGGCGACCTGTGGGACGACGAGGCCCGGGACGAGCTGCACTCGATCGCCGGGCACGTGGTCGACCAGGGCTGGATCGACGAACTCGGCAACGGCCGGTTCCTGCGGACCCTGTACGAGAAGAGCTGCGCCTACCGGGACCTGCGGCTGTCGACGTACCCGGCAACGCCGACCCGGGACGACTTGTCGACCCTGAGACTGCCGGACCTGATGCAGGCGTACGGGGAGGTGCTGTCGGGACGGGGGCCCCAGGATCCGTCGGCTCTGTGACGGATCCTGGGGCCCCTCGTCCGCGTTCCTTACGGGACCTGGGTGGCCAGTGCCTCCTCCGGCTCCCCGCTCCCCCGCGGCTCGGTCAGCCGTACCTCCGTCGCCGCGCGGTGTGCGGGGTCGCGCACCTCGCCCACGAGCAGTTCCAGTACGTCCTCCAGGGCCACCAGGCCCAGCACCTTGCCGGAGGCATCCGCCACCTGGGCCAGGTGGGTGGCCGCCCGGCGCATGACGGTCAGGGCGTCGTCCAGCGGCAGCTCGGCCCGCAGGGTCGTCATCGGGCGCCACGTCCTTTGCGGTACGGCCTGCTCGGCGTCCTCCACGTCGAGCACGTCCTTGACGTGCACGTAGCCCAGGAAGGCACCGTTGCCCGCAGCCACCGGGAAGCGGGAGTAACCCGTCCGGGCGGTGAGGGCGACGATCTCGGCCGAGGTGACCGACGGGCCGACCGTGACCAGCGCCTCGCGTTGGAGCAGGACGTCGGTCACCGGGCGGGAGCCCAGCTCCAGGGCGTCCTCCAGACGTTCCTGCTCCTCGGGGTCGAGCAGCCCCGCCTGGCGGGAGTCCTCCACCAGACGGCCCAGCTGCACGCTGGTGAAGGCGGCCTCGACCTCGTCCTTGGGCTCGACGCGGAAGATCCGCAGGACACCCTTGGCGCAGGCGCCGAGCGCCACCGTGATCGGCCGGCACAGCCGGGCGAAGGCGACCAGACCGGGGCCGAGCCACAGCGCGGCCTTCTCCGGCGCGGCCATCGCGAGGTTCTTCGGCACCATCTCGCCGATGACGAGGTGGAAGAAGACCACGGCCGCCAGCGCGATGACGTAGCCGAGCGGGTGGACCATGCCGCTGGGCATGTGGAGCCATGCGAACACCGGCTCCAGCAGGCGGGCCACCGTCGGCTCGGCGACGGCGCCCAGGGTCAGCGAGCAGATGGTGATGCCGAACTGGGCGGCGGCCATCATCTGCGGCAGCCGCTCCAGACCGTGCAGCACCTGGCGGGCCCGGGCCGTGCCGAGCGGTTCGATCTGGCTGCGGCGGACGGAGACGAGGGCGAACTCGGCGCCGACGAAGAAGCCGTTGGCGAGGACCAGCAGCGCGGCGAAAAGCAGTTGGATCACGCTCATCGGGCGGCCTCCGCCACGGCCGGGACCGGGTCGGTCAGGGAGACGGTGCGGACCAGCCGGACCCGCTCCGCGCGGTAGTGCCCGACCTGGCGCACGGCCAGCCGCCAGCCCGGCAGCTCGGCGCTGTCGCCGGGGGCCGGGATACGGCCGAGCAGGTCGGCGACCAGGCCGGCGACGGTCTCGTACGGGCCCTCGGGCGCGTGCAGGCCGATCCGCCGGAGCAGGTCGACACGGCAGCCGCCGTCGACGTCCCAGGCGGGGCTGCCGTCCTCGGGCGGGGCCGGCGCGAGTTCCGGCACGTCCGTGGCGTCGTGCTCGTCGCGGACCTCGCCGACGAGTTCCTCGACGATGTCCTCCAGGGTGACGACGCCCGCGGTGCCGCCGTACTCGTCGACGACGACCGCGATCGGCTGCTCGTTGCGCAGCTGGGCGAGCAGCGGCTGCACCGGCAGGGTCTCGGGGACCAGCAGCGCCGGGCGGGCGATACGGCCCACCGGGGTGCGCAGCCACTCGTCGGACGGCACCGCGAGGGCGTCCTTGAGGTGGACCATGCCGACGACCTCGTCGATCTTCTCGTGGTAGACGGGGAAGCGGGACAGGCCGGTGGCACGGGTGAGGTTCACCACGTCCTCGGCGGTCGCCGAGGACTGCAGCGCGCTGACCTTCACCCGCGGGGTCATGACGTGCTGTGCGGTCAGGTCGCCCAGGGACAGGGTGCGCACGAAGAGGTCCGCGGTGTCCTGTTCGAGGGCGCCGGCCCGGGCCGAGTGGCGGGCCAGCGAGACCAGCTCGCCGGGGGTGCGGGCGGAGGCCAGCTCCTCCGTGGGTTCGACGCCCAGGGCGCGCACCAGCCGGTTGGCGACCGTGTTGAGCGCCGCGATCACCGGGTGGAACAGGCGCGAGAAGAGGTGCTGTGGGCCGGCCACGAAACGCGCCACCTGGAGGGGCCGCGAGACCGCCCAGTTCTTGGGTACGAGCTCGCCGATCACCATCTGGACCGCCGAGGCCAGCAGCATGCCGACGACGACGGCTACCCCGGAGACGGCTCCGCCGGGGACACCGGCCGCCGCGAACGGGCCGCGCAGCAGCCCGGCCAGCGCCGGCTCGGCGAGCATGCCGACGACCAGGGAGGTGATGGTGATGCCGAGCTGGGTGCCGGAGAGCTGGAAGGACAGCTCCTTGAGGGACTCGACGACCCTGAGGGCCCGTCTGTCGCCCTCCTCGGCGGCCTTCTCGGCGTCCGGGCGCTCGACCGTGACCAGGCCGAACTCGGCCGCGACGAAGAAGCCGTTGGCGAGAATGAGCAGGAACGCCGCTCCGAGGAGCAGCAGGGGGATGGTCATGATGCCGCCGCCTGTGCATATACGCGGAACAGGTCCGCGCTATGTCGGCAGGGGGCGACGCAGGTACTGCAGGACGATCCGTCCATCGCCGGAGGGAGTCACTCCTCGGGTAGCAGGAGCCCCTGGCACCGGTCGTGGAACCCAGGGGCGGAGGCGCAGCGAAAACGCGTCCGTAACCAGATTAATCAAGACACCGGCAGATGCGGCAGGGCGGACGTCCCCGAGTCAGCCCTGAGGTTCGTCCGGGGACCCCTCGGGGCCCGAGACCGAACGGGCTTCGACGAGCGCGCGCAGGGCGCGCGCATCGGCGATGGCCTGCTGTTTCGCGATGCCCGGCTGGATGCCCAGCGCGGCCAGGCTGGTGCCGTCGCTGAGGTTCAGGAACACCCACGGATCACCCGGGCGCAGATTGACCTGTATTATCTCGGCCCACGCCAAATGGCGCCGGCCGGCGATGTTGACGACGGTCACACCCGAGTCGTCGGCGACCACCTTCGGGCGGGCGAGCAGGACCAGGACCCCGGCCAGGAGCGCGCCGGTGAAGGCGAAACTCACCCGTTCGCCGGGGCTGAGCTGCTCCAGGAGCAGCCCCACGGTCGTGATCACCACGAAGATGGCCGCTCCGGCGGTGAGCAGGACGACCCGGGTGCGGCCCGGCCGGAAGGTGACGGGAAGTGCGGGCAGATCGGACATCTCTGTGTGCCTCCTCGTCCCTCAGAGACGGCAGGCGTGGATGGCCGTGGTGAGGATGGCCCGGGCGCCGAGCTGGTACAGATCGTCCATGATCCGCTGCGCCTCCTTGGCGGGGACCATGGCGCGCACGGCGACCCAGCCCTCGTTGTGCAGCGGGGAGACGGTCGGGGACTCCAGGCCCGGGGTGAGCGCGACGGCCTTCTCCAGCTGCTCGACCCGGCAGTCGTAGTCCATCATCACGTACGTCCGGGCCACCAGGACGCCCTGGAGGCGGCGCAGGAACTGCTGCACCTTGGGCTCTTCGGCGTCGGCGCCGGTGCGGCGGACGACGATCGCCTCGGACTTCATGATCGACTCGCCGACGATCTCCAGTCCGGCGTTGCGCAGGGAGGTGCCGGTCTCGACGACGTCGGCGATGGCCTCGGCCACACCGAGCTCGATGGCGGTCTCCACGGCGCCGTCCAGGTGGACGACGGACGCGTCGATGCCGCTGTCGGCGAGGTGCTTGCTGACGATGCCCTCGTAGGACGTGGCGACCGTCTTGCCGTTCAGGTCCCCGACGCCGCCGACCGTGCCGGGCTTGGCCGCGTAGTGGAACGTGGAGCGGGCGAAGCCGAGCGGCAGGATCTCCTCGGCGCCCGCGCCGGAGTCGATGAGCAGGTCGCGGCCGGTGATGCCGATGTCCAGGCGGCCGGTGGAGACGTAGATCGCGATGTCGCGGGGGCGAAGGTAGAAGAACTCGACCTCGTTGACCGGGTCGACGATCCGCAGCTCTTTGGACTCCCGCCGTTGCTGGTAGCCGGCCTCATGCAGCATGTCCGCCGCAGGGCCGGAGAGTGAACCCTTGTTGGGGACGGCGATGCGCAGCATGAGGTCGGCTTCCTTCGTTCGTCTTGTACGGCAGTGTGTGCGGTTGCTGGTGCTCGGAGTGCTCGGAGTGCTCAGAGGTGGGCGTAGACGTCGTCCAGGGAGATGCCGCGGGCGACCATCATCACCTGGACGTGGTACAGCAGCTGCGAGATCTCCTCGGCGGCCGCCTCCTTGCCCTCGTACTCGGCGGCCATCCAGACCTCGGCGGCCTCCTCGACGACCTTCTTGCCGATGGCATGGACGCCCTTGCCGACCAGCTCGGCGGTGCGGGAGGTGGCGGGGTCGCCGTTGGCTGCCTTGTGCTGGAGCTCGGTGAAGAGCTCCTCGAACGTCTTCTTGGACATGGTGGTGCCAACCCTACGCGCTCCGGGCGGCTGCTCACCGCCAGGGTTCGGATACCGAGCGCAGCGTGGCGGCGGTCGCGACCGCCGCGGTGACCGCCTCGTGGCCCTTGTCCTCGCTGGATCCCTCCAGGCCGGCCCGCTCCAGGGCCTGCTCCTCGGTGTCGCAGGTGAGCACGCCGAAGCCGACGGGAACGCCGGTCTCCACCGACACCTGGGTCAGGCCGTTGGCGACGCCCTGGCACACATAGTCGAAGTGGGGGGTGCCGCCGCGGATGACGACGCCGAGGGCGACGACCGCGTCGTAGCCGCGCCCGGCCAGGACCTTCGCCACCACCGGGAGCTCGAAGCTGCCCGGCACCCGGAGCAGGGTCGGCTCGTCGATCCCCAGCTCGTGCAGGGCGCGCAGGGCCCCGTCCACCAGTCCGTCCATCACCTTCTCGTGCCACAGCGCCGCGACGACGGCGACCCTGAGGTCTCCGACGTTCCGGACGGACAGTTCCGGTGCACCCTTGCCGCTCACGTGTCTCCTCGAGTCTTTTCGCTTACTGGTTGCCGCAGGTGGACACGGCGGTGGTGTCCAGCCAGGGCAGGTCGTGCCCCATCCGGTCCCGCTTGGTGCGCAGGTAGCGGAGGTTGTGCTCGCCGGCCTGGACGGGCATCGGCTCCCGTCCGGTGACCTTCAGGCCGTGGCGGAGCAGGGCGTCGATCTTGTCGGGGTTGTTGGTCAGCAGGCGCACGCTCCTGACCCCGAGGTCCTGAAGGATCCGCGCGCCGGCGCCGTAGTCGCGGGCGTCGGCCGGCAGTCCGAGTTCGAGGTTGGCGTCGAGCGTGTCCCGGCCGCGCTCCTGGAGCTCGTAGGCGCGCAGCTTGGACATCAGGCCGATGCCGCGCCCCTCGTGGCCGCGCAGGTAGACCACGATTCCCCGGCCCTCCTTCTGGATGCGCTCCAGGGAGGTGTCGAGCTGGGGGCCGCAGTCGCAGCGCTGGGAACGGAAGACGTCTCCGGTGAGGCACTCGGAGTGGACGCGGACCAGGACGTCCTCGCCGTCGCCGATCTCGCCGTGCACCAGGGCCACGTGCTCGACGCCGTCGGCGGTGGAGCGGTAGCCGTACGCGGTGAAGGTGCCGTGCGCGGTGGGCAGGCGGACCTCGGCCTCGCGGCGGACCGCGGGCTGGGACGGCCGTTCCTCCTGCTCGGACGGGGCCGGGAGCTCGGGCGAGCGCCGGTGCGCGATCAGGTCCTCGATGGAGATGATCGTCAGGCCGTGCTTGCGGGCGAAGACCATCAGTTCGGGCAGGCGGAGCATCCGGCCGTCCTCACCGGCGATCTCGACGATCGCGCCGGCCGGGCGCAGCCCCGCGAGCCGGGCGAGGTCGACGGCCGCCTCGGTGTGGCCGGGGCGGACGAGCACCCCGCCCGAACGGGCGCGCAGCGGGAAGACGTGGCCGGGCCGGACGAGGTCGGTGGGCTCCGCGGTGCCGCTCGCCAGCAGCTGGAGAGTGGTGGATCGGTCGGAGGCGGAGATGCCGGTGGTGACGCCGTGGGCGGCACCGGCGTCGACGGAGACCGTGAAGGCGGTCTTCATCGACTCGGTGTTCTCCTCGACCATCTGCGGCAGCTTCAGCCGGTCCAGCTCCTCGCCCTCCATGGGCGCGCAGATCAGGCCGCGGCACTCGCTCATCATGAAGGCGACGATCTCGGGGGTCGCCTTCTCGGCGGCGATGACGAGGTCGCCCTCGTTCTCGCGGTCCTCGTCGTCGACGACCACGACCGGGCGGCCGGCCGCGATGTCGGCGACGGCCCGCTCGACCGGGTCGAGTGTGAAGTCCTCGACGTTGTCGGTGCCGTAGAGGACGGTTGCCGCGGTCATGCGGGCGCTCCTTCCAGGACCGGCCGCGCGTCCGTGCGGGTGCGCAGCCACCAGTCGCGCATGCCCCACAGGACCAGTGCGCCGTAGATGATGTAGACGAAGCCGGAGAAGGCGAAGCCGTTGGCGAAGTTGAGCGGTACGCCGACGACGTCGACGAGCAGCCAGGCGAACCAGAACTCGACCATGCCGCGTGCCTGCGCGTACATGGCGACGACGGTGCCGACGAAGATGTAGGCGTCGGGCCAGGGGGCCCAGGACAGCGACGGGTAGGCCTGGAACAGTCCGGCGACGGCGACCGTGCCGACCGCGGCGGCGCCGAGCAGCACGGCACGCTCGCGCCAGGTGGCGAACCGTACGGCGATGTGGCCGTCCGCCGCCCCACCCTTGCCGCGGTTCCACTGCCACCAGCCGAAGGCGGCGACGACCATGACGACGACCTGCTTGCCGGCGCTGCCCGAGAAATGGGCGGTGGCGAACGCGGCGAACAGGATCAGGCCGGACAGGAACTGGGTGGGCCAGCTCCAGATGGAGCGCCGCCAGCCGAACGCCAGGCCGAGCAGGCCGATGACGTTGCCGGCCATGTCCGACCACTTGATGTGCTGGCCGAGGAGGCTGAACGCCTCGGAGTTGAGCCAGTTCACCGTCCGGCTCCCCGCGCACGGTCGCCGAGCAGCCGCTCGACGTACTTGGCGACGACGTCCACCTCGAGGTTGACCGGGTCGCCGGGCTGCTTCAGGCCGAGGGTGGTCAGCGCCAGGGTGGTGGGGATGAGGCTGACGGTGAAGTGTTCGTCGCCGGCCTCGACGACGGTGAGGCTGATGCCGTCGACGGTGATGGAGCCCTTCTCGACGACGTAGCGCGCGAGGTCCGGCGGCAGCGAGATCTTCACGATCTCCCAGTGCTCGGAGGGGGTGCGGTCCAGGATCGTGCCGGTGCCGTCGACGTGCCCCTGCACGATGTGGCCCCCGAGGCGGGCGCCCACGGCGGTGGGGCGTTCGAGGTTGACGCGGGAGCCGGTGGTGAGGACGCCGAGGCTTGAGCGCTTGAGGGTCTCCGCCATGACGTCGGCGGTGAACTCGTCGCCCTCGTGCTCGACGACGGTGAGACAGACCCCGTTCACGGCGATGGAGTCGCCATGCCGCGCGCCCTCGGTCACGACGGGGCCGCGGAGCCGGAAGCGGGCGGCGTCGCCGAGGTCCTCCACGGCGGTGACTTCGCCCAGCTCTTCGACGATTCCGGTGAACACTTCCCGGGTCCTCCTGCCTCTTCGGGCACGGACTCCGGGGGCTGCCGACGTCGACAGACTGCACGAACGAGGACACTCGGAGGGCGACACCGGACGGGACCCGCCCGTTAAGGGCGAGTCCAGAGACGGCGGCGCACACGGGTGTGCTCGCTCGCCGCGCACTGCCTCCCATCCGGACTTTAACCGTCGGTCCAGGAATTCCACCTGGTCAACCGGCCGCTGGAAGCGACCGGGTCGCGGACTGTAACCGCCGGTTCGGACTTTCACCGACCCCGGAGTGCGCTGCTACTGGTACAGAGCCAGTGTGCCACGCCTGATCGGCGCGACTGCGGACGAAGCGTGTGGGGTGGCTCACAGAACGTACCGCCCGCCGTGCCGTGCGCGGGCGTGGAGGTCCGGCGGCGGGCAAGGGCCGTCGTCACCGCCGCCGGACCGGTCTGCACGGAAGTCAGACACTAAGAGGACTAGACCATGCAGGTCAACAGGTGCGTGAGGCATGCAAGTTCCGCCGCGCCGGGCCGAACGTCCGACGCGAGCTGCGGAGTTCGTATGGCGCCAGGCCGAATTCCGTACGGTGCCGGGCCGAACTCCGTGCGGCGTCAGGCCGAATCCCGTGCGGTGCCGGGCCGGCCTCCTTGCGGTGTCAGCGCTCCGGCGGGGCGAACAACTCGTCCTGGGCCCGGTCGCGGGCGGTCACGAGCGCGCCGCGCAGCACCGCCCGGCCGCCGAGCGCGCCCGCCCTCACCTCGGTGCGCAGCGGGGACATCCGTGCCACGCGCTCCGCCACGCGCGCGGCGAGCACCTCACCGCCGGCCTGCCCGATCTCACCCCCGAGGACCACGCACCCGGGATCGAGGACGGCCACCACCGAGGCCACCCCGAGGGCGACGCGGTCGGCCAGGGCATCGAGGAAGTCCGAGGCCGCAGCAGGGCTCTCCGCAGCGGAGGCAGCCGCCCCCGTGGCCGCCCGTACCGCCGCCCGTACCAGTTCCGCGGCGACCGGTTCCGAACCCGCCCCCTCCGAACCCGCCCCCTCCGACCTGGCCCCCTCCGGCCCGGCCCGCTCCGCCAACAGCCCGTACCGCGCGGCCAGTTCCGTCACCGCCTTCGCGCCGGCCAGGGAGTGGAAGCCGCCCACGCAGTCCGTCGCCGAGGGGAGGCCGTCGGTGCCCGGGACGGGCAGGAAGCCGATCTCGCCGGTGCCTCCGGAGGCGCCGCGGCGCAGGGTTCCGTCCAGGACGACGGCCGCACCCGCGCCGTGGCCGAGCCACAGCAGGACGAACGTGTCCCGGCCCCGGGCGGCCCCGTCCCGCTGCTCGGCCAGCGCCGCGAGGTTGGTCTCGTTCTCGACGGTGAACCGGGCCCGCGGCAGCCGCTCCTGCAGCGCCGCCACCAGCCTGCGATGCCATTCGGGCAGTCCCGTGGAGTCGCGGAGTTCACCGGTGACCGGGTCGATCAGCCCCGGCGCGCCGATGCCGACCGTGTGCAGCCGCTCCACCCCCGCCTCCTTGACCACCCGCTCCACCAGACCGACCGCCTGCTCCAGCGCGGGCCCGGTGCCGGTGTCCCCGCCGATCGGCACGGACTCCGCGGCCAGCTCCCGGCCCAGCAGATCGGCGACGATCACGGACACGCTCTCGGTGCGCACGTCGAGGGCGGCCAGGTGGGCGAGATCGGCGACGATGCCGTACAGCCGCGCGTTCGGCCCGCGCCGCTGCTCGCCGGACTCACCGACCACGGTGATCAGGCCGGAGGCCGTCAGCCGTTCGACGAGGTCGGCGACGGTGGGCCGGGACAGACCGGTGAGCTGCTTCAACTGCCCTGCGGTCAGCGGTCCTTGCTGCTGAAGCAGCCGCAGGGCGAGCCGGTCGTTGATGGCCCTGGCGGTGCTCGGGGATGCGGGCATGCCGGGAATCCTCCCAGATCTGCGGGCTGCTGCCGTCCGTGATAGCCGCTATCTATCAGGCAGGTTCCCTGATAGTTTACGTCGGCGCGACGGCGCGAGGGGCAACGGCGGTCAGCCCGGGAGGGGCCGGACAATGAGTGCAGTGGTCTACGAACAGCGCGAGGTGCGGCGCGCCCGGTACGCCGTGGCGGCCGTCTTCGCCGTGCACGGCGCCGTCACCGGCTCGTTCGCGACCCGCGTGCCGTGGATCCAGGACCACGCCGGTGTCAGCCCCGGGCAGCTGGGGCTCGCGCTGGCCTTCCCGGCGCTCGGCGCGTCCCTCGCGATGCCGCTCGCGGGCGGCATCAGCCACCGCTTCGGCGCCCGCAACGCGCTGCGCGGCCTGATCGCCCTGTGGACGCTCGCCCTCGTCCTGCCCTCCCTCGCGCCGAACCTCCTGACCCTGTGCCTCAGCCTGTTCGTCTACGGCGCCACGGCGGGCATGGCGGACGTCGCGATGAACGCCCTCGGGGTGGAGGTCGAGAACCGGCTCGACCGCTCGATCATGTCCGGACTGCACGGCATGTGGAGCACGGGAGCCCTGGTCGGCTCGGCGGCCGGCACGGTCGCCGCGCACCTCGGCTCGGACGCGCGGCTGCACCACCTGCTGGCGGCCGCCGTACTGACCGTGCTGGGCGTGGCCGCCTGCACCTGGGTGCTGGACCTCCAGCCCGCCCAGGACGAGGAGCCGCCGCCGCGGTTCGCGCTGCCGCCGAAGTCGGCGCTGCTGATCGGCGCGATCGGGTTCTGCGCGGTGTTCGCGGAGGGCGCGAGCCTGGACTGGTCGGCGGTCTACCTGCGGCACCAGTTGGAGACCTCGGCCGGCCTCGCGGCGGCCTGCACCACGGGCTTCACCCTCACCATGGCGGTCGCGCGGATCGCGGGCGACCGGGTGGTGGACCGGTTCGGCGCCGTGCGCACGGTGCGGGCGAGCGGCGTGCTGGCGGTCGTGGGCGGCCTGCTCGTCGTCGCCGGGGGCCATCCGGCGGTGGCGATGACCGGGTTCGCGCTGATGGGCCTCGGTATCGCGGTCGTCGTACCGCTGTGCTTCGCCGCGGCCGGCCGCAGCGGCCCGAACCCCAGCCAGGCCATCGCCGGTGTCGCGACCATCACGTACACCTCCGGGCTGGTCGCCCCGAGCGCGATCGGCGGTCTGGCCCAGGCGACCAACCTGGTGGTGTCCTTCGGCCTGGTGACCCTTCTGGCGTGCGGTCTGGTCGCCTTCGCGGGGGTGCTCAGGGCGGGCGACCGGGACCGGACGAAGGTCGGCCCCACGAGCACCGCGGTTCCCGACCCGCGGCCCTGAGCGGCGCCTGAGCAGGGCCTGAGCAGGGGCGGGTGGGCACGGGACCTCCGGGCACCCCCGACAATGGTGCGGACAAGCTCCACGTACAGAGAAAGCGAAATCCCACCATGAACCTCGGCGTGCGCTGGAAGCTGCACGGTGACGGGCGCACGCCCGCACCCGGAGCAGTGGTCCGGCCCGACGAACGGCTCTCGTGGCCCCGCACGGCAGGACTCGGCGCCCAGCACGTCGTGGCCATGTTCGGCGCCTCCTTCGTCGCCCCCGTGCTCATGGGTCTCGACCCCAACCTCGCGATCATGATGTCGGGCGTCGCGACCGTGATCTTCCTGCTCGCCACCCGCGGCCGGGTGCCCAGCTACCTGGGCTGCTCGCTCTCCTTCGTGGGCGTCGCCGCGGTCATCCGGGCGCAGGGCGGCACCAGCGCCACCGTGACCGGCGCGGTCTTCGTCGTCGGTGTCGCGCTGTTCCTGGTCGGCCTCGCCGTGCAGCGCTTCGGGGCGCGGATCATCCACGCCGCGATGCCGCCCATCGTCACCGGCGCGGTCGTCATGCTGATCGGCTTCAACCTCGCTCCGGTGACCGCCTCCACCTACTGGCCGCAGGACCAGTGGACGGCCCTGCTCGTGATGCTGTTCACCGGGCTGGCCGTCGTGTGCCTGCGCGGCTTCTGGTCCCGGATCGCGATCTTCCTCGGCCTGGTCTTCGGCTACGCCGCCTCCTGGGTCTTCGACCAGGTCTTCGGCAGGATCCACTCGGTGGACGCGAGCGGCAAGCTCACCGACCACTGGCGCCTGGACCTCTCGGGCGTGGGCAAGGCCGACTGGATCGGGCTGCCGTCCTTCCACGGGCCCAGTTTCCAGTGGTCGGCGATCCTGGTGGCACTGCCGGTCGTCATCGCGCTGGTCGCGGAGAACGCGGGGCATGTGAAGGCGGTCGGCGAGATGACCGGCGACCCGCTGGACGACAAGCTCGGCACCGCGATCTCGGCCGACGGTGTGGCCTCCATGCTGTCGACCGCGGTGGGCGGCCCGCCGAACACCACCTACTCCGAGAACATCGGCGTGATGGCCGCGACCCGCGTCTACTCGACGGCCGCGTACTGGGCCGCCGCGGGCTTCGCGCTGCTGTTCGGCCTCTGCCCCAAGTTCGGCGCGATCGTGGCCGCGATCCCGGGCGGCGTCCTCGGCGGCATCACCGTCATCCTGTACGGCATGATCGGCCTGCTCGGCGCGCAGATCTGGATCAACGCCAAGGTCGACCTGCGCAACCCGCTGAACCTGGTGCCGGCCGCGGCGGGCATCATCATCGGCGTCGGCAACGTCAGCCTGAAGTTCAGCGACACCTTCTCCCTCAGCGGCATCGCACTCGGCACCCTGGTCGTCATCACCGGCTACCACGCGCTGCGCGCGTTCGCGCCCGCCCACCTCAAGAAGCAGGAGCCGCTGCTGGACGAGGGCACGTCGTCGTACGGCGGGGAGGCTCAGGGCACCGGACCGGCTTCGTAGGTCCCCCTCCGCCCGGCCTGCCTCGCAGGCCCCCTCCGCCCCGTTCGCCGGCGGGCGCGTTCCCCCGTTCCGGGGAAGCGCCGGGCCCGTCGGCGCCCGGGCCGTCCCGGGCCTGGGACGCTGCCCCCATGCAGCAATCGGCACAACTCACCCGTGGCCCGGACACAGTGGACGCGCTGGCCGCCACAATGCGCGGCCTGGCCGCCGGGCTGCCCGAGCGCGACGGGGTCGCGGTCTTCCACCGTGTGTACCTCGCCGCCGCCGAGGCGGCCGGCCGGTGGCCCGCGACCACGCTGGACGCACCGCTCGCCGGGCGGTACCTCGCCGCCGTGGACGCGGCCGCCGAAGGGCGACGGCCGCCCGCCTGCTGGCGGCCGGTGTTCCAGTTCCGCCGCCACCCCGGGGTCCGGCCGGCGCAGTTCGCGCTGGCGGGCGTCCACGCGCACATCGGCCACGACCTGGCCCTCGCCGTGGTGGACGCCTGCCGGGCGGCGCAGTGCGAACCGTCGGAACTGGAGGGCGAGTTCGACCGCTTGGGCGACTTCCTCCTGTTGCTGGAGGAGCGTGTCCGCGAGGACCTGACGCCCGGCCCCGAACTGCTCCGGATCACCGATACGCTCACCCACCTGCTCGGCTCGTGGGACCTGGAGCGGGCCCGGGAGGCGAGCTGGTCGGCCGCGCGGGCGCTGTGGGCGCTGCGCCGACTTCCCGACGTGGCCGAGGAGTTCGGCCGGCGGCTGGACGCCGCGGTCGGCTTCGACTGCCGCATGATGCTCACGCCACTGCCGGACTGATCCGGACATCCGCCCGGCACCTTCACGGAACTCACCCGCGATCACTGTACGTTGGCCATGGAACACGGACGATCACGAAGGAGTGCACCGTCATGGCGACCCGTCTGGGAATCGGTCTTCCGCAGAACCGGCAGTACGACCTCGGCAGGGACGTGCCCGACGTGGCACGCGCCGTGGAGCGCATCGGCTACGACAGCGTGTGGGTGTACGAGCGGGCCCTGTTCCCGGAGCCCGCCACGCAGGGGCTGTACGGCATCGAGGGCGTGCCCTGGCCCGACTCGTACCGGCACGTGGCCGACCCGCTGGTCACGCTCACCCTGGCCGCGACGGTCACCGAGCGGGTCCGGCTGGGCAGCAGCGTGCTGGTCGCGCCGCTGCACGTGCCGTTCCAGCTCGCCCGGTCCCTCGCTTCGCTGGACGCGGCCAGCGGCGGCCGGGTGATCGCCGGCTTCGGCACGGGCTGGTCCCTGGACGAGTACGCGGCGGCAGGGATCCGGCCGATCAAGGAGCGCGGCCGGGTGCTGGACGAGGTGATCGACGTCTGCCGGGCCGTGTGGGGGCCCGACCCGGTGCGCTACGACGGCCGTATCACGAAGATCGAGTCGGCCGTGGTGGGCCCCAAGCCGGCCCGGCCGATCCCGATCCTGCTGGCCGCGAGCACCCGCAAGGCCCAGGAGCGGCTCGTCGAGCACGCCGACGGCTGGCTGCCGGTGGCCATGGGCGCCGAGCAGGTCGCGAGCCAGTGGGACGCGGTGCGGGACCTGGCCGCCGAGCGGGGCCGGCAGCAGCCGATCCAGACGGTGCTGCGGGTGAACGCGGCGTACTCGGTGAAGGCGTACGACGGCACCGGCCGCCGGCCCTTCCAGGGCGACGCGGACCAGATCGTCGAGGACCTCCTCCCGTACGCGGCGATCGGCCTGGAGGAGATCCTCATCGACGTGCAGGGCGGCCTGCGGGACGCCGAGGAGCTCAAGGACGTCGCCGCGGAGGTGTTCGGGAAGGCACGGGCGGCCGGGGTGTGACGGCCCTGAACTCCCCTCAGTCCTCGGGGAGTTCGACCGGAGCGATCTCGTCGTAGACGTCGCCGGGGCCGGGGTTGGACGGGTCGGTGCCGCCGCCGAGGTGGTGCATGACGCCCCAGACCGCGTTCAGCGCGGTCTGGACGGCACCCTCGGCCCACCCGGCCGTCCAGGAGATGTCGTCGCCGGCGAGGAAGACGCCCCGCTTGTCCTCGGGCAGCCGGTCCTGCATGAAGTGGGTGAACAGGCGCCGCTGGTAGCGGTAGTGGCCGGGCAGGTTGGCCTTGAACGCGCCCATGAAGTAGGGCTCGTTCTCCCAGGAGACGGTCACCGGGCTGCCGATGATGTGCTTGCGGATGTCGACGTTCGGATAGATCTCCGACAGCGACTTCAGCATGACCTCCATCCGCTCGTTCGCGGACAGCGGCAGCCACTTCAGGCTGTCGTCGCACCAGGTGTAGGAGAGGCAGATGACGGCGGGCCTGTCCGGGCCGTCGTCGAGCAGGTAGGTGCCGCGGGTCATGCGGTCGGTGAGCGTCATCGACATCACGTCTCGGCCGGTCGGCTCGCCCTTGTCGTCGACGGCCTTGTCCCGCCAGAACGGCCGGTCGACGGGCACGAAGAGCTTGCTGGACTCCATGTAGTGGGTGCGCTCGATCGCGGTCCAGTGGTCGATCGGGAAGAGCGCGTCGTCGCACTGGACCTTGGAGAGCAGCATCCAGGACTGGGCGGTGAAGACGGCCGCCTTGTAGGTGCGGATGTCGCCGTTCGCGTCCGTCACCGTGATCCGGTTGTTCGCGGTACGGTGCAGCCGGGTCACGGCGGGGCGCGGTTCGCCGTCCACGTGCAGGGACTTCAGCGACGTGCCGTAGGGCCAGTGCAGGATCTTCTCCGGCTCGCGCTCCCAGAGCCTGAGCGGCAGTTGCTGCGAACCGCCCACGATGCCGCGGTGGTGGTCGTCGGCCTCGGTGTAGACGACGCGCAGGATCTCCAGGATGGAGTTGGGGAAGTCGGTGTCCCAGCCGCCGGTGCCGAAGCCGACCTGGCCGAAGATCTCGCGGTGCCGGAAGGACCTGAACGCCTCGGAGTCGCACAGGAAGCCGTAGAAGGTCTGGTTGTCGAGCTTCTCGACCAGCCGGGACCAGATCTCGCGGATGCGCGGCACGTCGCGCTCGCGCAGGGCGCGGTTCATGTCGGAGAAGTCGGCGCCCTCCTCCAGGCACCTGTTCCAGGCGTCCGCCACGTCCCGGTAGACCTGCGGCAGGTCGTCGATGGTCTCGGCGTAGTGCGACTCGCCCTTGAGGTCGACGACGGTCGACGGGGTCGCCTCCGCCAGGGGGTTGGGGAACGGCTGGGTTTCGAGGCCCACCAGGTCGATGTAGTGCTGGAGGGCGGTCGAGGACGGCGGGAAGCGCATGGCGCCCATCTCGGCGGTCAGCGACTCGTCGCAGCCCTCGAAGCCGACGGTGCGCAGCCGGCCGCCGATCCGGTCGGCCTCGTAGACGACGGGCTTGAGGCCCATCTTCATCAGCTCGTAGGCGGCGATGATGCCGGAAAGGCCGCCGCCGATGATCGCGACCTCGGTGCCGTGCTCGGTCGCGGGGACCTGGCCGAGGCCCGCCGGGTGGGCGAGGAAGTCGTCGTACGCGTACGGGAAGTCCGGGCCGAACATGGTGATCGGCGGCTGCTGCTCGTCGGCGTGCTCGACGGCGTTGGGCACCGTGGACGTCATGGGGTGCGGACTCCTTGCGCGAAAGAACTGAGGTGCGGAGAGAGAGGGGCCGGGGGTCAGACGAGGGACCCGTAGAGGCCGGGGCGGCGGCCCTCCAGATACGGGTTGGCCTCACGGGAGGTGGCGAGGAAGACGGGGTCGGCGTCCGCGAGGACCAGTTCCTCGGACCGGCCGGCGCGGGTGCGGGCCACCCCGTCGGGGCCGGCCAGGGCCGAGAGCCCGACGAACTCGAACTCGCCCTCGGCACCGACCCGGTTGACATAGGCGACGTACATCTGGTTCTCGAAGGCGCGCACCGGGACCAGGGACTCGGCGACGAACTGGAACGGGTGCATGAGCGCCGTCGGGACGACGAGGAGGTCGGTGCCGGCCAGCGCGTGGGCACGCACGTTCTCCGGGAACTCCACGTCGTAGCAGATGATCAGACCGACGGTCAGCCCGTTCAGCTCCGCCTGGACGACCGGCTGCTCGCCCGGCGTGAACTGACCGTGCTCGAAGTCGCCGAACAGGTGGGTCTTGCGGTAGTTGGCGAGGCGGGTGCCGTCGGCGGAGATCAGCTGCACGGAGTTGTAGACCGTCTCGCCGTTCCGCTCCGGGTAGCCGTAGGCGACCGCCAGCCCGTGCCGGCGGGCCAGCTCCGCGACCGCGTCCGACGAGTAGCCGTCGGCGGGCTCGGCCAGACGGCCGACGTCGTCGCCGATCGCGTACCCGGTCAGGAACAGCTCCGACGTCGCCAGCAGCCCGGCTCCCGCGGCGGCGGCCCGGCCGGCGGCGTCGTCGAGCACCTTGAGGTTCTCGGCGACGGAGCCGGGACGGCCGGAGCTCTGGAGCAGGGCGGTGCGCATGGATGTTCCTCAGCGGTACGGGCCGTTCGGGGGTCGGTTAGACCGTACGTTCGGCCGTCTCCGGCGGACAAGCCGGAGCCGTTGCGCGCCGGTGAGCGAATCGTTGCGTACAACCCGGGATGGGCGGCGATTCGTTGCGCCCTCGCAGGACGGGGTCGCAGCACAGGTCCCGCAGCCGCCCCGCGGCCTCCCTCAGCGGCTCCGGGCCGACCGCCCGGACGCTCGCTACGCGCCGGGCCACGCTCGGTGGCCCCCTGGCACGCCGAAGGCGGTCACGACCGCCGCGTGGTCCGAGGGCCAGTCGTTGCCGGCCACGTCCGGCCAGGGACGCGGGGTGCCCCTGACGTACGTCCGGGAGTCGAACACCCGCAGCCCTCGGTGCAGCACGTAGTCGATGCGGTCCTGCGGCTCGGGCCGCCCGCTGCCGTCCTCGTGCACCGGGTGGATCGGTGACCAGGTGTGCCCGGGGGCGACGGCCGGGTCCGGATGGGCCTCGCGGTAGGAGTCGCGCAGGCCCGCCTCCTCGGCCGCCTTCGTCACCGGCCAGGCGACGTCCGGCCAGTCCAGGTGGGAGGGGCAGTTGAAGTCGCCGACCAGGACGACCGGTACGGCGGGGTCGCCCTCCTCGTCGATCCGGCGCAGGGCGTCCCGCATCTGCGCCAGTCGCACCTCCTCGTGGGCGATCAGCCGGTCCGCCGCGAGCCCGTCGAAGGCCGACTCGTACGGGCCGTAGGGCGTGTAGTGCAGGTGGGCCGTCCAGACGTCGACCTCGCGGCCCGGCCCGAGCGCGATACGGACCCCGGCGGCGCCGTAGAAGCCGACGTCCGGGTCGCCGAGGTGCGCGGTGATCGGGTGGCGGCTGATGACGCCGAGGTTCTCGCCGGCCCGGTGGTGGTACCAGCCGAGTTCCCCGGCGAGCTCCTGGGCCGCGGTGCCCCCCGTCTCCTGCAGGCCCACGACGTCCGCACCGCACTCCAGGATCGCCTCGAGCTGCTTGGCCCGGTGGTCGTCGACCTTGCTCCCGCCGAGCCAGAGGTTCCAGCTCATCACCCGCAGTTCGCCGCTCACCATGGCGGACAGCTCCTCGGGGGTGACCCCGGTCAGGCTCTCGCGCAGCCTGCGTCCGGGTGCCGCGTCGATGGGGGCGAGCGACGGCACGGCGAGCACCGCGCACCCGGCCGCCTCGGCGGAGCTGACGCCGGTCTGCGTGTCCTCGACGGCCACGCAGGCGGCGGGGTCGACGCCCAGGGCGCGGCAGGCGGCGAGGTAGGGGTCGGGGGCGGGCTTGGTGCGGTCGGTGTCGTCGGCGGTGACGGACACCGCCAGGCGCCCGGGGCCGAGGACGTCGAGCACGATGTCGGCGACGGTGCGGGGCGAGGCGGTCACCAGGGCGGTGGGTACGCCCTCCCGGGCGAGGGCGTCGAGCAGGTCGAGGGCGCCGGGGCGGGGCACGGTGCCGGTGCGGACCCGGTCGGTGAACTCCCGGTGCAGTTCCCGGGCCACGTCCGCGGCCGGTGCGCCGGAGGCCGCGGCCAGCCAGCCCGCCGTGTGCTCGACGGGGCGGCCGAGCACCTCGGGCTGGTCCGCCTCGGTCAGGGGTCTGCCGGCGACGTGTTCCACCGCCTCCCACCACAGCCGCTCGGTGTCGACGAGCGTGCCGTCCATGTCGAACAGGACGGCCTGGAGGGGGAGCCGGGGGCAGGGGGTCACGTGTTTCTCTTTCACAGCGGGTTCTTCAGGACCGGTTCTTCACGACTGGCTGTCTCACGGCTGGGGCTTCACGACTCCTGCGGGCGCTCCGCCACAAGGACGGGCCTCTCGGGCAGTGACACGCTCACGGCGGTGCCTGCCGCGAGCCCGGCGGCTTCGTGCGCGGGCAGGTCGGCCTTCACCTCGGTGGCACCCGCCAGCCGGACGGTGATCCGGACGGTCGCACCGAGGAAGGCGGTGGCGACCACCCGCGCGCCGCCGTCCTCGGCCGCCCGCACCTGGACGGCCTCGGGCCGCACGAGCACGTCCACCTCGCTCGCGGCGGGCGCCGCACCGTCGACCGGCAGCCGCTGCCCGAGCACCTCGACGCCGCCGTCGGACAGCCGGCCCGGGATCCGGCTCATCGTGCCGACGAACTCGGCGACGAAGGCGGTCGCGGGACGGCCGTACAACTCGGCCGGAGGTGCGCACTGTTCGAGCCGCCCGGCGCGCATCACGGCGACCCGGTCGGCGATCGACAGGGCCTCCTCCTGGTCGTGCGTCACGAACAGGGTGGTGATGCCGAGCTCCTGCTGAAGCTTGCGGATCTCCTCGCGCAGGGTCAGCCGGACCTTGGCGTCGAGGGCCGACAGCGGCTCGTCGAGGAGCAGGACCCGGGGGCGCAGGGCGAGCGCGCGGGCCAGCGCGATCCGCTGCTGCTGACCGCCGGAGAGCTGGTGCGGGAATCGGTCGCCCTTGTCGGCGAGGCCGACCAGCTCCAGCAACTCGGCGGCACGGGACCGGCGTTCGTCCGTACTCACCTTGCGCATCCGCAGTCCGAAGGCGACGTTGTCGCGGGCGCTCAGGTGTGGGAAGAGGCTGTACGACTGGAAGACCATCCCGGCGTCGCGGCGATGGGCCGGGACCCGGGTGACGTCGGCGCCGTCCACCAGCACCTCACCGGAGTCGGGGTGTTCGAACCCGGCGAGCATGCGCAGCGCGGTGGTCTTGCCGCAGCCGGAGGGCCCGAGCAGCGCCAGGAACTCCCCCGGCCGCACGGTCAGGTCGAGTCCGTCGAGGGCTACGGTGGCGCCGAACTCCCGGCGCAGCCCACGGAATTCGACGGTGGCGGCCTGCGTCGTGGCGGTCTTCTCAAGGGTGGTGGCGGTCATGGTTCATCCCCGGGACGAAGCGGTTCGGGTACGTCCGCCGGCACCGGCGAGCGCGAGGAGCAGTGCCCAGGTCACGAGGAGACTGAGCACGGAGACGGCGACGGACATCTGGGCCTGGGAGCCGCCGATGCTGAAGATCCACACGGCGAAGGGCCGGAAGCCCAGCAGCTGGGCCACGGTGAACTCGCCGAGGACCAGGGCCAGGGTGAGGAAGGCGGCGTTCAGCAGCGCCCCGCGCAGATTGGGCAGCACGGACCGGATCAGTGCCTGCGGCCAGGAGGCCCCGCAGCTGCGGGCGGCCTCGACCAGGGTCCGCACGTCGATCGCGCGGAGCCCGGAGTCCAGTGCCCGGTACACGAAGGGCAGCGCCAGTACGACGTAGGCGAGGACGAGCACGACGGGGAAGTCCGGGTCCTGCAGGGCCACGAACGTCTGGAACAGCGGAGTGCGGGACAGGTGCTCGGGTCCCCACTTCAGCACGGTCGCGATCCCCGCGACGTACGCGATCGGCGGCACGACCAGCGGCAGCAGGCACACCACTTCGACGACGGGCCGCAGCCGGGGCGCGCCGAGCCGGAGCGCGACCATGGCGGGGACCATCAGCACCAGCACGACGGCGATGGTGGCGGCGGCCAGCTCCAGCGACAGCAGCAGGCTGGAGACGAAGCCCTCGGTGGAGACGATCCGCGTGTAGGCGTCGAAGGTGACGCCCCGGCCCGGCACGTCGACCGTGAACACCACGGACGCGGCCAGCGGGATCAGGAAGTACAGCGCGGCGAGACCGAGGACGGCCCACCGCCATGGGTTCAGGCGAGCCATCGGGCGCTCCGGCGTTGCAGGGGCAGGTACACGGCCATGACCAGGCCCGCCACCAGGACCATGTCGAGGCTGAGGGCGAGGGCCACGTGCTCCTGGCCGACCAGCACGTTGCCGGAGAGGGCGTCGGCGATCTGCAGGGTGACCAGCGGCACCGAGCTGCCGACCATGGCGGCGGCGGTGGCGTAGGCGGCGAAGGCGCTGCCGAAGAGCAGGACCAGCCCGCCGAGCAGGGACGGCGCGAGGACGGGCAGGGCGACGTGCCGCCAGTACTGCACGGCGGTGGCGCCGCTGTTCTGCGCCGCCTCCCGCCACTGGGAGCGCAGGCCGTCCAGCGCGGGGGTGATGGTGAGCACCATCAGCGGGATCAGGAAGTACAGGTAGACGATCACCAGGCCCCAGAAGCTGTACAGGTCCCAGCCCTTCTCGGTCAGGCCGAGGTGCCGGGTCAGCACACCGGCGTTGCCGAGGGTGGCGACGAAGGCGAACGCCAGCGGGACGCCGCCGAAGTTGGCGAGCACTCCGGAGGCGGTGAGCACGGCCTCGCGCAGCACGCGGGAGCGGGAGGTCACGACCGCCTGTGCGAGCGGCAGTCCGAGCAGGGCCGCGAGCCCCGCGGCGACGGCGGACAGCTTGACGCTGCCGAGCAGGGCGGTCAGGTAGGCGCCGTGCAGGGAGGTCGTCAGGTTGGCCGCGGTGTGGGACTCGGCGCCCGTCGCCGGGTCCTGGACGGTGAACGCGCCGTTCAGCATCGCCACGGCGGGCAGTCCGAAGGCGAGCGCGGTGAAGGCGAGCAGAGGGACGACGGCGAGCCATCCCGGGGCGCGGCGCCGCCGCTTCACCGAAGCGGCGGGCGCCACGTCCACCCGCGTGAGGGCGGTGGTCATCCGGAGACGGCCTTCCCCCAGCCCTGCGCGAGGACGTCCTTGGCCTTGCCCTGCTGCGCCTCGGACGGGAAGGTGGGCGTGCCGTCGACCTCCGGCAGCTTGGCGGCGGCGGCCTGGTCGAGGGTGCCGGCCTTCTCCAGGGCGGGCATCAGGGCCGGGCGGGCGTAGCCCTTGAGCCACAGGTTCTGGCCCTCGGCGCTGTAGAGGTACTCCTGCCACAGCCGCGCGGCGGCCGGGTGCGAGGCGTCCTTGTTGATGGCCTGGGAGTAGTACTGGGCGTACCGGCCGTCGGTGGGGATGGCCACCTTCCAGTCCACGCCCTTGGACTTGAACTCGTCGGCGTACCCGGCGTTGAGGTAGTCCCAGTCGATGCTGATCGGCGTCTCGCCCTGCTCGACGGTGGCGGGGGTGGACTCGACGGGGGTGAAGTTGCCGTTCTTCTTCAGCTTGCCGAAGAAGTCGATGCCGGGCTGGATGTCGTCGAAGGAGCCGCCGGCGGCGAGGGCGGCCGCGTAGACGCCGCCGAAGGCCGCGCCGGCCTTGGTCGGGTTGCCGTTGAGGGCGACCTGACCCTTGTACTGCGGCTTGAGCAGGTCCTTGAAGGTGGTCGGGCACTCCTTGACCCGCTTGGCGTCGCAGCCGATGGAGACATAGCCGCCGTAGTCGTTGTACCAGCGGGCTTGCGGGTCCTTCTGGCCGGCCGGGATGTCGTCGAACGCGACCACCTTGTACGGGGCGAGCAGGCCCTGCGCGGCGGCGCTGAGCGCGAAGGAGCTGCCGAGGTCCAGTACGTCCGGGGCGCGGTCCTGGCCCTTGCGGGAGGTGACGGCGTTGATCTCGTCCTGGCTGGAGCCGTCCGGGTTCTCGACCTCGATCTTGATGCCGTACTTCTTCTCGAAGCCGTCGATCAGGGCGCCGTAGTTGGCCCAGTCGCGGGGCAGCGCGATGGCGTGCAGCTTGCCCTCCTTCTTGGCCGCCGCGACCAGCGCGTCCATCCCGCCGAGGTCGGCGGCGGAGGTGGCGGTGGCGGCGCTCTTGCCGTCGGCGCCGGCCGACGCCTTGTCGGGGGCGGCGCCACAGGCGCTCAGGGCGAGCGCGGCGACGACGGCGAGGGAGCCGCCCAGAAGGGCTGTTCTCGGCAAGGACACGGTCACGGTCTCTCCAGGGGTGCGCACGAGGGGTGAGGCAGAGCGGAGAACTTGTCTGAACAAGTTGGCCTCAGTACGCCCGTCGATGATGTCCTGTAAGTGAACGCCGACGAAACCTCGAAGGCCTTTCGCCTGCACAGTTTCGTCCGGCCGAATCGACGCTGAAACTCGATTAGGCTGCCTACGCTGTGCACAGCTGCCGACTCAGAGGGGAAGCATGACGGCACGACACGAGGAGATCGCCGACGCCCTGCGGCGGGCCATCGACCGCGAGGAGTACACCGTCGGCAGCCGGCTGCCGACCGAGACGGCCCTGGCCGCCCAGTACGGCGTCGCACGCGGTACGGTCCGCCAGGCCGTCGCGGCCCTCACCGCCGAGGGCTTGATCGGCTCCCGGCAGGGCGCCCGCCGGGTCGTGCTGGCCAGCCGTCGCAGCCAGAGCTTCGCCGAACTGCGCAGCTTCGCCCAGTGGGCCCGCACCATGGGGCGGGAGGCGACCGGGCACGTGGTGGTCCAGGAGTACCGCCCGGCAACCCAGGAGGACGCCGTCCGGCTGCAACTGGACGAGGGCACAGCGGTGTTGCACGTTCTGCGGGTACGCGGTCTGGACGGCGAGCCGGTCCTGGTGGAGCGGACCGTGTACGCCGACTGGGTCGCCCCCGCCGTCGAGGCGATCGAGCCCGACTGCGCGTCCGTCACCCAACGGCTCTACGAGGACACCGGCCTGGTCTTCGCCTATGGCGAACACCTCATCGACGCGGTCGCGGCGGGCGCCCAGGACGCCGAACTGCTCGGCATCCGCCGCACGAGCCCGCTGCTGCGGGTCCGCCGGGTGACGACGACCCGCGAGGGGCGCCCCGTGGAGTGGTCGGACGACCGCTACCGTCCGGACGCGGTGAGCTTCAGCGTGCACAATTCGATAGGGAACAACGCCTTGGCACGCAAGACGGCCGGCTGAAGGGGGCCTTCATGGACGCCGCCGGAATCACCTCGCTGCCCTACGTCGACGAGCACACGACCGTCGTCGCGGCGGACACCGACACCGTGTGGCGCGGGCTCGGCGCCGCGCTGGAGGAATCGTTCCGCGGTCCCGGTGCGGCCCGCTACGCCCGCCTGGTCGGGTGCGCCGACCGCGCGGCGTCCGGACCGCGCCCCTTCGCGGAGGGCTCGACTCTCCCCGGGTTCCGGGTGGTCGCCGCCGACCCGGGCCGGGAACTGGTGCTCACCGGACGCCATCGCTTCTCGTCGTACGCGCTGACGTTCCGCCTCGAACCGGCCGGTCCCGGGCGTTCCCGGCTGCGCGCCGAGACCCGGGCCGCCTTCCCCGGCCCGGCCGGCGGCCTCTACCGGCGGCTGGTGATCGCCACGGGCGGGCATGCGATGGGCATGCGTCGCCTGCTGTCGGCGATCGGCCGCAGGTCGACGACGCGCTGCCGCGTCACCAACTTGCCTGGACAGCACACCTAGTAGTGTGTCGCTGCTTAGCTGTGGGTTTTTTGGTCGGGATGCTGGTGTGTGGCAGATTCCCCTTCCGTTCTGCCGGACAGGGCTGGTGCG
>NZ_JBIVPK010000033.1:0-83349 GCF_044754605.1 Streptomyces sp. NPDC093064 | reverse complement strand
CAGCACCACCGGCCTCTTCTTCTGCGAACCCATCGCACCAGCCCTGTCCGGCAGAACGGAAGGGGAATCTGCCACACACCAGCATCCCGACCAAAAAACCCACAGCTAAGCAGCGACACACTACTAGGCTGTTGCCCACTCCAAACCGAGGTCTGCCAGTTGCTGGAGCTTGTCTTCCGTCAACTTCCCCCGTCTTGTCTTGGTGTTCGACAGGAAGATCCCGAGCTTCACGGCGTGCTCCTGGCCGTCGATCACGACGGTTTCCACGTGGCCCCTGGGGACTGTCACGGATCCGGTGCGGGCCTTGTAGTGTGCGAGGGCCGCAACGCCCCGCTCGAATGCCCCGGTCCGGCTCTTGGACGGCTTCGGGGGCGCTTCCTGCTGCGGGGGCAGCGGCACGATGCCAAGCTGCTCCAGACGCTCGCGCTGTCCGTCCAGCAGTCTCTGCCAGATGGTCTGCTGCCTCTGTCGCGCCAGCCACTTCCCGACGTCCATCCCGTGGACCATGACTCCCGGCAGGACCTCCGTCTGGTGCTCCTCGCGCGGCAGCTCGCGTACGGCGGCGTAGTGCCGTTGCCAGTCCGCCGGCCACGCCGGGTTCCAGTCCTCGTCGACCTCGCGGAGCGCAGTCTCCCACTCCGGGTGCCCTTCCAACGCTTCGGGACGGCGCAGATTGGACAGCCACTGCCCGATCGGCCTGTCCAGCGCGGTCGCGGTCCGGGGCACGCACAACGTCCAGTGTTCCTCGTAGTACGCGCGGGCCGCCGCCAGGTTCTCCTGGAACCGCTCATCCGCCGGGCTCCACACCATGCCCAGCTTCTCCAGTCGCCGGGCGCGCCGGCCAATCATCTGTCCGGCCCCGTACACGCGTCGCTGCTCCGCGACCCACTTCCCAAGGGGGTACGCATCCTCCCGGTGTCCGTACGGAACTCGGGCGTGACCCTCACGCTCCATGTACGCCTTCAGCTTCGTCCAGCCGCGCGCCCAGTCCTGCTTCTCCGTGTCGATCACGTTGAAGGACACCCAGTCCGCGATCATCACCGGGTCACGCGGAGACGCAAAGCGCAGCAAGAGACGGGACTCTTCCTCGCCTTCGCCCGGTGCCGTACCGATCGACTCGGGACCAGTTGCTGGCCGTAGGCTCCCTCGAACGCCTCCGCCAGCACCCCGAGGCTGGCGTACGTGGCGTAGATGGTGACCGGCCCTGTGCCGTGCCACAGCGCCAGCTGGATCGGGTTGGTCGTGCACCGCACCTTCAACGACCACAGCTGCGGGTCGTCCTGGAGTGAACACACCGCGACCGACGGGCCTTTGTGCCCGGCCTGCACGGTCTGGGCCAGCAGATCCAGCGTCGGCACCAGGACCAGCGTGCGTCCCTTGGGAGCGATCCGGCGTGCGGAGGCGGCCGCGACGAGTGTCTTGCCGGTGCCGCATGCGGCGTGGACCTGGCCGCGCAGTCCGTTCGCCGGGATCCCGTGGGGTGGTACGTCCAGGCCGCGAACGATCGCGTTGACGGCCTCGACCTGGTGGTCCCGGAGGTGGATGTCGGGCATTCGTGCGGTTCTCTCCCGTCTCACAGCGCCAGATGACGTGAGCTCGTGCCATCGAAGTTCGAGCGAGCCTTCTAGTGACCGAGGCGAGGCATCCGGACGACCGCAGTTCCTCCGTCCAGGTCCACCGTTGTCCTGTTCGGCGGTGCCCCGTCGTCCTCGTTGTCCGGCATGACCAGTGCCGACTGCCGCTCCTTCAGCTCGTTCTGCTTGCCCGGCGAAAGACTCGCGTGGAGCTGCTCGAACCCGGTCGCCGAGATCTGGCCCTGTCGCGCGCCGTTTCGCCACGGCAACACCCCGGCCCGCCCCGCGCGCAACAGCAGCTGGTCGACAAAGGCAACCAAGGTCAGGGCAACGACCAGCCCGGGCAGGGTCATGAAGAAGACGAATGCCATACGGCCATTGTGAGGGGAGCGGCGTTGCTGCACTCAACCTTCGACGGCACGACATCATCAGATCGAGTTAAACAACTTGGTTAAAAGCAGGGCTAAATGATGCTAGTGTCGGGATGGAGGTATGGAGATGGCAACCGAGGAAGAGCTGTTCGCGTCGGTCGACGCGCTGCTGGAGGAGGAGCCGCAGCTCCCGCCTCCGCCGGAGCGCGCCCGGTTGCGTGAGGCCGCCGGGATCACGCAGGCCCGCCTCGCGGTCGCGTTGAAGACGTCGACGCAGACGGTCAAGAACTGGGAGAACGGCCGCTCCGAACCGAAGGAGCCACGCCTGTCCGCCTACCAGCGGCTCCTGACGGGCTGGGCGACGAAGCACCCCGCCCACCCCGCCCACAGCGCTACTCCCACTCCCGCCCCGGCCACCGTGCCCCAGTCGGCACTGGTTCCGGAGGCGTTCAGCGGCCCGGTTGAGGTCGAGGCGGAAACCACCGCACCGGAGCAGGCGCCCGCTGCCCCGGCCGCGCCGGAACGTCCGGCCGCCCGCCGCCCGGTCACATCGTCACACCGTCCGGCCGCGAAGAAGGCCACTCAGCCCGCGCTGGACCCGCGGTTCCCGCATGGGCCGCTCGCCGTGCTGGACGGTGACGGCTCCGCGTTCGGCGTGAACGGGATCGTACTGGACTGCCCGGCGACCACCATCCCTCAGCTGGTGGAGTGGACGCTGCGCGAGTCCGGGCTCGGTGCGCCGAAGCTGCACCGCAACGGCAAGGAAAGCGACCCGCTGATCGTGCTCACCGCGGCGGCCGCCGCGAAGCTCGGGCTGCCGGAGCGCCTGGAGGGCCACGAGCAGCGCCGCTCCCTGCGCCTGCCGGACGACCATCCCGTGGTCAAGCAGGTCACCCGTGCGAAGTGGAAGCTGACACAGCGCGGGTTCGGGCCGTGGGCGCGGATCTACCGCCCCGCGCAGGCCGGGCAGCGGCAGTGCGTTCAGCTCGCCGTCCTGTCGTGGGACGCGCTCGACACCCGGGCCTGGCCGGGAGTCGCGGAGATGGAGCCTGCCGACATCGCACGCGTCCTGGGCGTCTACGCCCAGCGCGTCATCACCCCTCGCGGCTCTACGGCCGTGTCCGGGCTGGAGCTGATGACTGCGCTGCGCCCGCCCACGAGGGCAGTGCAGGACCGCGCGACCGGAAACTGGGTCTCCGGCCACAACCCCGGATCGCTCGGGACGGAGCCGGTCGACCCGGCACCGCCGGAGGCCACCCAGGAGCACCCCGTCGTCGTCAACTCCGGCTGGAAGGACGGCTTCCTGGATGAGGAGGCGTACCAGTGGGTGCGGGACCTCGACCTGCTCACCGCCGAGGAGGCAGCCCTTCCGTGGGTGGTCGGCCTGGACCTGAACACCGCCTTCCTCGCGGCCGCGGCCCGTCTGATGGTCGGCCTGTCCGGCCCGGAGCACGTCCGGCACCCGCACTTCGACAAGCGCATCCCCGGCGCATGGCTCGTGGACCTGTCCCCCATCGAATTGGACCCGCGCCTGCCCTCACCGTTCACCCCTTCCGGCCTCCGGCCAACGGGACCCGCCTGGTACCAGACCCACACCGTCGCCTATGCCCAGGAACTCGGCTACAACGTCCAGCCCACCGAGGCGTATCTGCGCCGCGCGACCGGCGCGTACCTGGACCCGTGGCACGACCGGCTCAAGACCGCCTACGTCGACACTCTCGCCGACCTGGGCGTCACCAAGGACCTCAGCGACACCGAATTCCTCGCGGCAATGGAGCGGCACAAGCAGGCCGACCCCGGTTTGGCGGCCGTCCTCGCGGCCATCAAGGCGACCGTCAAGGGCGGCGTGGGCAACCTGCGCGAGCGCCCGCAGGGACGGCACTACAAGGACGGCGACCGCTGGCCGGCCCTTGAACGCCCGACCTGGCGACCGGACATCCGCGCCGCCGTCATCAGCAAGGCCCGGGTCAACATGCACCGCAAGTTGGTCAGGATGGCGGAGTTCACCGGTCTGTACCCGCTCGCGGTACTGTCCGACTGCGTCGTCTACCCCAGCCCGGGCCGCAGCCCGCTGGACTTCCTGCCCTACAGCACCAGCGGCAAGCCGATCCCCGGCGCCTTCCGCCTCGGATCCACCCCGGGCCTGGCCAAGGTCGAAGGAGTGCAGGAGATGGCCTGGGCGGTCGACCTGATGGAGCAGGGCCTGAACCCCGCCCGGCACATCAAGGGTGGCGACGCCGTCCTGGACGAAGGCGAGTAGGCCGTGGCCGGCACCAGCATCGTCGCCCCGCGCCTCGAAGCCGACACCGAAGTGGAGCGGACACTGATCCGCTTCGAGGGCAAGGACCTTGTCTCCGAAGGGAACTGACGCTGTGGGAGAGATCGAGGACGCGATCGAGCGTGCCGACCGAGAGGCTTTCACGCGGGAGCCACCCAAGACGTTGAAGGGCCAGATCGGTTTCCTGCTCAAGCAGTTGAAGTCCGCGAAGGCCGTCGCCGCGGAACTCGGCGTCACTGCCGACTCCGTCAACCGTTACCGGCGCGGCGCCCGCAAGCACCCGCCGAAGGAGATCCAGCAGAAGATCGACGCGGCCGTGCGGTCGCGCTGGCAGCCGCAGGTCCGCAAGCGCCGGCGCAAGCAGGCCGCCGCCACGGGCGGGATCACGGTGGAGACGCGAGCCCGTTTCGGGTTCACCGCGCCGGTCGGCACCACCGACGACGGCCGCCTCCGCCGCCTTACCGTGCACCTTCCTCCGTCTTACGCACAGCGCCTGTTCGACGCCCGCGACATGGGAGCCGGCGACCAGCAGATGCGCCAAATCATCGCCGAAGGATTCAAAGAGATCTATTTCCAGGACGGCGGAGTACGCGCTATGGGACTGTCGGACGTGGCCATCAACGAAATTGACTACCTCGACCTGGATTTCTGAGCCGCCGATGCAGGTACTTGTCCCGCTGTGGTGGCCTTCCCGCGGGAGAGGGTCCGCTGGAAGGCCACCGCGTGTTGATGCGGATGCAGGGGCCGGCGCCGCGGCTGGGTCAGCCTGGCTTTACCGCCAGCGTCGCAAAATAGTTCGACATGTATTGGGCGGATGCGTTGGATTGGTGCGGTGCTTCTGCGAAGCCGGTGAGGACGAACCCCGCGGCGAGTTGCCCGCCGATCTGGTCGGTGAGGGTGTGACTATATTCAAGAGGGGCATCCGCGCCGAACTTCGTGGCGCGTTCCTCGGCGGAGTACTGCGTGACATCGCTGTAGGGCAGCTTGTGCACGACGACCAGCTCGCCGCGCTCGTCGAGGGCCTCGTGGTCGAACAAGTACACATCAGGGTTGAGGAAGCCCACGAGCAGAGTTCCGCCCGGTCGCAGGACGCGGAAGCACTCACGCCACACCGGCGCCAAGTCGGGTACAAATACGTTCGAGACCGGGTGGAACACAACGTCGAATGCTGCGTTGCCGAAGGCGCTGAGGTCGCACATGTCACCCAGGACGGTGCGCAGCTCAAGTCCGTCGCGCGCCGCCACCATCTGGTCCTGGCCGAGCTGGCGGGGCGAGTTGTCGAACACGGTGACCCGCGCCCCTGCGGCGGCGAGGATCGGACCCTGCTGGCCACCGCCGGAGGCCAGGCACAACACGTCCTTGCCGGTCAGGTCCGTCGGCAGCCAGGAGCGGTCGACTGGCTCACGCCCGATGAGGACAATCGACCAGTCGCCCATGCGGGCGCGCTCGACATCCTCAGTACTCACCGGCCTCGTCCACTCGTTGCCCTCCTGGACATACTTGTCCCAGGCTGCCCGATTATGGACACCGGGGTCGACGACAATGTCCTGCACGTTTAACTCCCTGCTTACAGCCAAGCGGACACCAGCGGCACTGACAGTTCGATGCCGATAGCCAACACGATCACAGGTGCGGGCTCAACGAAATTAGCGGGCGTCAAAGGTGCCCACTGGCTCGACGGGTGGTCGCGCAGCGGGTGCGTAAGCGCTGGGTCGTGACGAGGCACCCTCGGTGGCGGTTGGGATTGTGTGACGAATACCAACAAACCCTCCGAGGGTGCCGGATCCCTTGTCTACCAGTGCCGCCTGCCGCTGTCCACGAACACCGTCAACTACGTCGCTGACCTGCTGCGCGCCCACTTGAAGGCGATCGACTCCCGCTGGCGGTCCCGCTCCGGCGGCCAGGTCGGCGGCAACGACATCTCCGCCACCACGATCCGCCGCTGGTGCGACGAGGTGATCGCTCTGCTTGCGGCCAAAGCCCCGCGCCTGGACCGCGCCCTGAAGAAGATCGCCCGAGGCGGCGGCGAGGTCGTGCTGCTGGACGGCACCCTGATCCGCACCCGCCGCCGCACCGGCAAAGCCAACCGCAAAAACTACAGCGGCAAGCACAAGTCCCACGGCCTGCTGTTCCTCGCCCTCACCGACGAGCGCGGCAACCTGGCCTGGATCTCCTCGGCCTGACGGGGCGCGGCCAGCGAGGTCAAGACCGCCCGGCACGACAAGATCTGCGAGCACCTGCGCATCGCCGGTCTGGGCGCCCTGGCCGACCTCGGCTTCGTCGGCCTCGATCAGGACCCCAACGACCGGTGATCACCACCGGGGCCAAGCGGACCCGCAAGAAGAAGCTCACCGCGGCACGGAAGCAGAACAACCAGCTCATCGCCGCCGCCCGCGCCCCCGTCGAACACGGCTTCGCCGCGCTCAAAAACTGGCGCATCCTGACGCGACTGCGCCTCGACCCCGCACGGGCCACGAACCTGCTGCGCGCCCTGCTCGTCCTGACCAACCTCGAAACGAGCCGCTGACAGACGATCTAGAACGCAGACAACCGCCCACCAACAGCACGAGAATCCACGAACCCTGCCACGCCAGGACCCTGACCAGCACGTTCAAGTTGGCAGCGTCTCATTCAGTGCGCTGGGGCCTCATGGAACTGTGCGACGTGGCCGGCGTTCAGTTCCATGTGCCTGCCGGTGAAGCGGCTCCGCATGCGGCGGTCGTGAGTGACGACGACGACCGCGCCTCGGTAGCAGGCAAGGGCTCCTTCCAGTTCCTCGACCAAGGCGGGGGAGAGATGGTTGGTCGGCTCGTCCAGCAGCAACAGGTCGACGGGTTCGCTGACAAGGCGGGCCAGTTCGATCCGGCGCCGTTGTCCATACGACAGTTCGCTCACTTTCAGGCGCAGGTCGACGGGGCTGAACAGGCCCAGGGACAGGAGATGGTCAGTGTGCTCGTCCAGGTCGCCCCCGCGGCCGTAGGCGAACGATTGCGGGACGGTCAGGCCGGTCGGCCACGGGGTCTCCTCCTGCCTCAAGTGCCCGACCCGGCCCCGCGTGCGCACCGTCCCCTCATCGGGTTGCAGCTCACCCGCCAACACCCGCAGCAGCGTCGTCTTGCCGGCCCCGTTGGGCCCGGTGACCAACAGCCGCTCCTCGCCGTCGATCCGCAGCGACGGCACCTGCAGCCGGGCCTCGACACGGATGCCGGTGAGTTCCGCCGCGGCCTGCGACGTCCTACCGTCGGCGGTGGTCATTCGGGCGGCGAACACCAGCGGTTCGGGCGGCGGCGCGACAGGATTGTCCGTGAGCCGTTCGACACGCTCCTTCGCGTTGCGGATACGGACCATCGCCCCGTGACCACGGCCGCGGGTGCGGAAGCCGCCGTGGCCGAACACGGCAAACGGCAGCTTGCGAGGGATCGCGTCCAACCGTGCCACGTTCGTGGCGGCCAACTTCTGGTTGCGGGCCAGCTCCGTGCGCCAGTCCGCGTACTCCTGCAGACGGCGCCGTCGCTCAGCGGCCTTGGCGGCAAGGTAGCCGTCGTAGCCGTCTCCATAACGCGTCACCTTGCCCTCGCCGACCTCCAGGATCGTGGTGGTGACCCGTTCCAGGAACACCCGGTCGTGGGTGACCGCGAGCACCGTGCCGCGATGCGCCCGCAGGTGTGCCTCCAGCCAGCCCACCGCCTGGTCGTCCAGATCATTGGTCGGCTCGTCCAGCAGCAACAGTTCCGGCTGGGACGCCAAGGTCGCGGCCAGCGCCAGCCGTGACCGCTCACCGCCCGACAATGTGCCGAGCGGTCTTTTCCGGGCCAGGCCCGGCAGGCCGAGTCCGTGCAGGGCGATGTCAACCCGGGCATCGGCCTCGTAGCCGGCGCGCGCCTCGTACCGGGCGACCAGGTCGGCGTAGGCGTCCAGCGCCGCGGTGAGCTCCGCCCCCGCCAAGCCCTTGAGTCCGGCTTCGGCGTGGCGCATCCGCGCTTCCAGATCACGCAGTTCGGAAAGAGCCACATCCACCGCGTCCTGGACGTCGGCCTCGGGAGGCAGAGCCAACGACTGAGCGAGATAGCCCAAGCCGCCAGGCGCGACCACGGTCAACTCGCCGTTATCGGACCGGTCATGTCCGGCGATCAGTCGCAACAGGGTTGATTTACCAGCTCCGTTGTCCCCGATGATGCCGGCCCTCTCGCCGGGCTTGATGCTGAGGGACACGTCGTCCAGAACGACTTGATCGTCGTAGCGGCGGGTGACGTTCTGAAGAGATAGCTGTGAGGTAGGCACGGAGTCCCCTGTTCTCGGCCGGGCCGATCGGCATCGGTGGATGGACGCATCCGCGCACGCCAGAACCCTCCACGGCACGCCAGACAGGCGGTATCACGGGAGGAGCGGAAGCACGGATGAGAACGCGCGACGGCGGAGCCGAGCTCAACGCGGCCGCACGGGGACTGTCACAGGGAACCCATGTGCAGCACCCTAGGCGGGGAATCCGTACGCCGCCAAGCCATTTCTTCGGTGAGTCGCGGCGGACAGGTGTTTCCCGGAGCCGCGGACGGCTCCGGGAAACACTCGGTCAGAGACTCAGAGACTCAGAGTCTCTGAGACTCAGAGACTCAGAGACTCAGAGACTCAGAGACTGAGGGGCCCAGGGGGCTCAGGGCAGGATCCTGAGGAGCTTGTTCGGCGAGCCGGTGCCCGGGCTGGTGACCGCGTGTGGTTCGCGAGGTAGACCGCGGCCGCGCCCGCGACGTACCTGAGATGGTGTTGGTGGCGGTGTCGCTGGTGTTCCAGCCCGCCGTGATCGAGGAGCCGTGGGCGAAGAGGTCGAGGACCGAGCTAGCGCAGGGCGCCCTTGAGTTCGGCCAGTGCGCAGGTGGGAGGCGGCGCCTGGACGGCCGGTGTGACAGGTCGGCCAGCAGGTCCAGCGCCTGCCGGTAGGCCTGCTCCGGGAGCCGGTCCGGACAGCTCACATGCAGCACCGTCGACTGCCCCTCGATCTCGTGGTTCACGTGCTCACCCCCACTCCTCAGGCAATCGAACAGAAAATCGAACACGCGAGTGCGACGGCATCGGATTACGCCCCTAGAATCACAAATGTGTTCGATGATCTGCCCCCTGACCTGGAGCGATTGCGCACTCTGCGGGTCTGGCATGCGATGTGGCTGCGCCGCATCGACCGCAAGATCACCCAGGTGGTGCAGCGGCAGGCCGAGCAGGACCGTGGCCGCCGTGCGAAGCCGCGGCCGTCCGAGTGGATCGTCGAACTCGGCATCGGGGCCGGCCGGCCGCCCACGCAGGTCCACCGGGGCTCCTGCTACATGGCAGGCAAGCGACACCGCCCGATCGGCCGTGAGGAGGCCCGGAGCCTGCTCGCCGCCGGCACCAGCGCCTGCATGCACTGTCGGCCCGACAGGGATCTCGGGATCAACTGCTTAGGACTCCTAACGAAGTGATCTTGGAGGTGGTTGGATCACTCCGAGGCCGAGGCCGAGGGGCTAGGGGTGCGGGGTGGCGCACGATAGCGCGCGCCTCACCGGTCTTCCCTGGAGCATGTGGCGATGGTCTCCTCCAGCGAGACATCGAGCGGGGCCGGCTCTATCCCGAAGGCCTCGGTCGCGGCGGAGGAATCCACCACGAACGGCTTGCGGAACTGGTACTGGGTCTCGCGGAGTTCGCGAACGGTCGGATTGACCAGTCCGCCGAGCCAGAGCACTGCCGCGGGCATGGTGGACAACCGCGGTGGCGGCGCGTCGGCCAATGCGCAGGCGCGAATGGTGATGTCGCGGATGGAGACCGGCGCGGCGGTCGGCGCGTGCCAGGCGCGACCCCACGCTTTTTCGTCCGCCGCGACGGCGACCAGTGTGCGCGCCACGTCGCCGACGTAGGTCCAACTGTGCGGCGCGTCCAAGTCCGCGGGCACACTCGCGCGCGCTCCCGCCAGCGCCTTGGGCAGGACAGCCATGGTAAGCAGCGACTGGGTACCGGCCCCGAGGTAGTCCGAGGAACGGACCTCCGCGGTGCGGACGTGGCCTGCTTCGTACGCGGCGAGCGCGTCGGCCCACATCTGAGCCCGCACGCGGGCCTTCGCGCCTCTCGCCGGTAGCGGGTGCCGTTCGGTCATGGCGCCGGTCACCGGACCGTAGCCGTAGAGGTTGCCCGCGGTCACCAGGATGGCGCCGCTGGTACGGGCGGCTTCGAGGAAGGCCGCCGCCAGCGGCGGCCACTCGACGGGCCACCGGTGGTAGGGCGGGCCGGCGCAGTTGTAGAGCGCGGTCGCGCCCGCACAGAGCCGGGCGAGTGCTGATGCGTCGGTCGCGTCGGCTGCCACCCGCTCGACGGCCACATGGTCGGGACCGGTTCCGCGCCGTGTCACCACGCGGACCTGTTCCCCTTGGTCGGCGAGCAGGCGCGCGGTGGCTGATCCGACCGGCCCGGCACCGACGATGACGTGCAAAGACATGAGCTGACCCCGGATGCGTGTACGGCGTTCTCTTGCAAGAACAGTGTTCTCTCATCTATTTGCACCACCGGCGGACCGCCTGTCAAGAACACCGTTCACTCTTCGGTCGGCCGTTCTCCCCGCTGTGCGAGAATGCAGTCATGTCGGTGCCATCACTGCGGGCCCGGGTCCGCGCCGAGACCGCCGAGGAGATCCGCGCGATCGCCAAGCGCCACCTGGCCACGGACGGCGCGAACCTGTCCCTGCGGGCCGTGGCGAGAGACGCCGGACTGGTCCCCTCGGCGCTCTACCGCTACTTCCCGAACCGTGACGCCCTGCTGACCGCGCTGATCACGGATGCCTACGCGGCGCTCGCCGCGTCCGCGAAGGCCGCGGAAGCCGCCGTCCCCCGCCACGACCTGACGGCCCGGCTCGTGGCACTCGGCCACGGGGTGCGCTCGTGGGCCCTGGACCACCCCGCCGAATACGCCCTGATCTACGGCAGCCCGGTACCGAGGTATGCGGCTCCGCCGGAGACCGTGGGGCCGGCATCCGAGGTCGTGATGACCCTGATCACCCTCCTGTTCGACGGCGCCGGACGCGGGCTGCACCCGGCGACCCCGCCCCGGCCACTGCCCGCCACGACCCGCGCGGAGCTGCGCCGACTGCTGGACCACAGCCCCATGCCGAAGCCCACGCGGACCGAACCGGCACCCGAGGTGGCCCTCGCCACCGCGTTCACGCTGTGGACCCAACTGTTCGGCCTGGTCAGCTTCGAGGTCTTCGGACGGCTCGCCGACCTGATCGAGGGACGGCGGGAGTACTTCGAGCACCAGATGCTGGTGATGGCCGACTTCGCCGGGCTCGCCACGGCCGTCCCCTCCCACGGCGACGGGTGAGGCACATGGAACATCGACAGCTCAGATACTTCTGCGCGGTCGCCGAGGAGACGAACCCGACGCGGCGGCACAACTCGCCCGCCCTCAGCCAGTCAAGGCCCTCCCCACCCTCGGCTCCAGCATCATCTGCTGGCGTCGCCTGAAGACCTCTTTTTGCTAGGAGTCCTTAGAGCCGATCTCAGGATTGCACTACAGGCGAGGGCGACGTCTCCGGCGGAACCCGTCAGTCGAAGGACGGCCCGGTATGCGAGATCTGGTGCTTGAGTACCTGGTCGTCCTTGATGTCGACGGATACGGAGGGGCGCGGTGCCACCGCGCGGAAGGCGTCGAGGGCCTCCTGCGACTCCCAGTGCTCGAAGTTGTTCACAGCTCGACCGGGTCGGGCGAGATGGACAAGTCGGGGCAGCCTGGGCGACTGCGGGCCGCCTCCATGATGGGGCGGTGCCCCTCGTTCCCTTCTCTCGCATCCCCAGGGACGTAGCCCCCGGCAAGGGCCGGCCGAATAGCTGCAACCCACGTGTGTGGACTTCCGACATCCGCGAAACTCATCGCCCGACCCGTGGCGCCGCAAGATCGGGTCGGGCTCTCTTTTGACGAGCATGTTCGCTGGTGAGCGCATCGGCGGTAGCAGATGAGGGCTGCGGAGATACTGGCGAAGGCCAGGAAATGATCGGCTTTGCGCTCGTAGCGGCGGTGCAGGCGGCGGCACCCGGACAGCCACGCCACCGTCCACTCCACGGTCCAATGGTGGCGGCCCAGCCGCAGCCATCGGCGCAGGTAGTCGCAGGCATAGCCCTTGTCGCCATGGAACTTGACGGGCCGCCGTCGGCGGGGCGCGCGCCGGGAGCGGATGGGAGGTCGGCCCGGACGCACCGAAGCCAGCGATCAAGCCAGTTGAGACGATCTCTTAATCGCCTTTCGTGCCCCGTCGAGTGGGAGCTAGTGTTCGCGCAGCGAGTGACTCAAGAGGAGCGAAGACATGGTCGGTCGTCCGAGCACGCGTTGACGTTTGAGGCCGTGAGCGGCCTGTCATCGCGTGCTGCCCTTGATGCGCGGCATAGCGAGCCTTCCTTTCCCGCTGCCTGAAATGGTCGGTGCACCTGTCGTGCACCGGTTGGCGGGTCTCGTCTTCGGTCCTCCGAGGGGTCCCCGTGCCGTCCTCTTCCTCCGCTGTATCCGATTCCGGTGGCCCTGTTCCGTCAAGCCTGTGGCGGGACGGCGACTTCCGCAGGCTCTGGGTGGGCCAGACAGCCTCCCAACTGGGCGAACACACAAGTCTGGTGGTTCTGCCGCTCTTCGCCGTCCTGACGCTCAACGCCAGTGCCGGCCAGTTGGGCGCCCTGCGCGCGGTGGGGCAGGCGCCGATCCTGCTGCTGTCACTCTTCGCCGGCGCGTGGGTGGACAGGTGGCGGACCCGCACGCTGATGGTGCTGACGGACGCCGGTCGGGCCCTGGCACTGGGCGCCGCCGCCGTGGCCGGTCTCCTCGGTTGGCTTGGCCTGCCGGCGCTGCTCGTGGTTGCCTTCGCCGTCGGAGCTCTGTCCGTGTTCTTCGACGTGGCATACCAGGCGTCTCTCGTACGGCTGGTGAAACGCGATCAGTTGGTGCGGGGCAACAGCGCGCTCGAGGGCAGCCGGTCCGCGGCGCAGATCGGCGGTCCCGCCCTCGGCGGTGCGTTGGTGTCTGTGCTGTCGGCGCCGATCGCCGCCGCCTCCAGCGCGGTGTTCTTCGCGCTGTCGTTCCTGTCGATCCGACGCATCGGTCGCCGAGAATCCACCCCGGAACGCTCGGAACGTCCTCCTCGGGTCTGGCGGCGGATCCATGAGGGCCTCCGCTTTGTCGCAGGCGACACCTCACTGCGGACTGTGTGCCTCGCATCAGCCGCTTTCCAGTTCTTCTTCGCGGCTGTGATGACTGTCTATCTGCTGCTCCTGCCACGGGACCTGCACCTGTCGGGCACCGCCGTTGGGCTGGCACTCGCGGCGACGGGGCCGGGCGCGCTCCTGGGCTCGCTGCTGGCCGCCCGCCTGCCGAGCCGCTTCGGATACGGCGCTGTGCTCGTGTCCGCGGCAGCCCTCGGCGACGGCGTGTTCCTGTTTGTACCCGCACTGCACGGCTCCTCCGTGGTGACGGTTCCCGCGCTCCTCACGGTCAACTTCGTCTTCGGGACCTTCAGCCAGTTGGTGAATGTCACGGTCATGGCCGTCCGTCAGTCCCTCACTCCGGACGGGATGCAAGGCCGCGCGGCCGCGACGATCAACTTTGTCGGCATGGGACTGACGCCGCTCGGCTCGCTGCTCGGCGGCTTTCTCGCAGAAGTGTGGGGGACGCGCACCAGCCTTCTGGTCACAGCCGCAGGCATGCTGCTGTCGCCGGCACTGATGGTTTTGTCCCCGCTCGCCCGCCTGGGACGGACGCTTCCCGCCCCGCCGGAGACTCCGGTCCCGTCTGCGTGACGGCTTCTATCACCGTGAATAGCCGACATGATTCTGTCTGCGGTCGTAGCCATCACGAAAGCGCGGTCACAACCAACTGAAGCGCTCAGCCGACTGACGCACCGGCAGCCGGCGGTGGCTCAGAGGAGGGCGTCGAGGGTGATCGGCAGTTCGCGGAGGCGCTTTCCGGTGGCGTGGTACACGGCGTTGGAGATCGCGGAGGCGATGCCGACCAGGCCGACCTCGCCCACGCCCTTGGTGCCGGTTGCGGTGCCGCGGTCGGGTTCGCCGACGAAGACCACGTCGAGCTCGGGTACGTCGGCGTTCACGGCGACGAGGTAGTCGGCGAACGTACCGTTGGCGACGCGCCCGGTGCGCGGATCGATGGCGGTGTCCTCGTACAGGGCCATGCCGATGCCGCCGACCGTCCCGCCGATGATCTGGCTTCTGGCCGTCTTCGCGTTGAGGATGCGGCCACCGTCGATCGCGGAGACCACCCGTGCGACCCGGATGAGGCCGAGGTCGGCGTCGACCCGGACCTCCACGAACTTCGCGCCGTACGCGCCGGCGAGAGACATGCCCAGCTCGGTGGCGACCGGGGGAGTGCTGCTCCCGTTCGCCGTGAGCTCGGACAGACCGTGCCGGGCGAGGATGTCGACGTACGACTCCCCGCGGTCCGGGCAGCCTGAGAGGTGGACCCGCCCACCGGTGGACTCCACGTCGTCCGGGGACGCGCCCAGCAGGGGCGAGTCGGCGTCGCCACGCGCGAGTTCCGCGACTGAGCGCACCAGCCGCCGGCAGGCGTCGTGCACGGCGTTGCCCAGCGCACCGGTCAGGCCGGAGCCGCCCGCCATCATCGAGTTGGGCATGTCCGAGTCGCCCAGGTCGAAGCGGACCAGGTCCAGAGGCAGACCCAGTTCCTCGGCGGCCAGTTGGGTCATCACGGTGTACGTGCCGGTGCCGATGTCGGTCGCCGCGCTGCGCACCAGCGCGCTGCCATCGCTGTTGACGGTGGCCTGCGCCGCGCAGGGCTGCGCGAAGTAGGGGAACAGGGCGCTCGCCATGCCGTAGCCGACAAGCCAGTTCCCGTCGCGCATGGAGTGCGGCTCGGGGTTCCGGTCGGACCAGCCGAAGCGCCGGGCACCGGCCTCGTAGCACTCCAGGAGCGCTTTGCCGGACCAGGGCAGCCCGTTGCGCGGATCGACGTCCGTGTAGTTGCGCAACCGCAGCTCCAGGGGGTCCATGCGCAGGGCGTAGGCCAGTTCGTCGAGCGCCGACTCCAGCGCGAAGTTGCCCTGCGCCTCGGCCGGGGCGCGCATGGACGTCGGCATGGCGACGTTGATCCGCGCCTGCCGGTCCCGCGTGATCACGTTGGGGCACCGGTAGGCGTAGGCGGTTGCCGAGGCGAACGGCTCGAAGTCGTCGCCCTCCATGCTCAGGGAGCTGAGGCTGCGGTGGTCGAGGGCGACCAGTTCGCCCTCGCGCGTGGCACCGACACCGAGCCACTGCACGCCGCTGGGGCGGTGCCCGACCGAGGTGAACATCTGCGGTCGGGTCAGGACCAGCTTGACCGGGCGGTTGAGCACCCGGGCGGCCATGGCGGTCAGGATCACGTGCGGCCACACGCGCAGTCCGGCGCCGAAGCCCCCGCCGACATAGGGCACCAGGACCCGCACGGCACTCTCGGGGATACCGAAGACCATGGCGAGGGTGGTGCGGACCATCGACGGCCACTGGCTGGTGTCGTGGACAGTGAGGGTGTCGCCTTCCCACACGGCGAGGGTGGCGAACAGCCCGAGCGGGTTGTGGGTGTTGTCCGCCGTGGTGTACGTGGCGCGGAGGGTCACCTCTGCGGTCTCCAGTGCCGCGGCGGCGTCGCCGCGCGAGTGGTCCATCCTCCACGGGTCGACGAGTTGCTCGGCCCGGGGGTCCTGGAGGTCCAGCAGTGGCTCCGAGGCCTCGTAGTCGGCTCGTACCAGGCGTGCCGCGGCGGCGGCCTGTTCCGGGGTCTCGGCCACCACGAAGGCGATGTGCTGTCCGTGGTGGAGGACCCGCTCGCTCCGCAGCGGTGCGGGCGTCGGCTCCCCGAGCACCGTCGTCGGTCCCGTTGCGACCTCCGGGGCGTTCTCGTGGGTGAGTACGGAGATCACTCCCGGGGAGCTTTCGGCGGCCTCGGTGTGCATGCGGACGATCCGGCCCGCCGCGATGGTGCTCTGCACCACGGCGCCGTAGGCCTGGCCGGGGACGCTGAAGTCCATGGGGTACGGGGCGGTGCCGGTGACCTTGCGCGGGCCGTCGACCCGGCTGATGCCCGCGCCGACCAGCGGCCTGCTCTCGACGGTGCTCATGCGGTCACTCCTGACACTGTCTGCAGCTGGCGCATCAGTGTGCGCCGGGCGAGCGGCACCTTGAACGCCGTACCCGGGACGGTCCAGGCCTCGCGCATCGTGGCCTCGGCCGCGTCCTGGAACGTGGCCGTCGTGGCCGGCGCGTCGGTCAACACGTGCTCGGCCTCGTAGGCCCGCCAGGGCTTCGACCCCACCCCGCCCAGCCCGACCCGGGCCTGGCGGATCGTCCCGTCGTCCACGACGAGCAGCACCGCGGCCGAGGTGAGGGCGAACTCGTACGACATCCGGTCGCGGACCTTGAGGTAGCCCGACCGGGCGGCCGGCGGCGGCAGCGGGATCTCGACCTCGGTGATCAGCTCGGCGTGCTCCAGGACGTTCTCGCGCTCGGGGCTCTCGTCGGCCGTCAGGTAGAACTCCGTCAGCGGGACGGTGCGACGCTGCGAGACCCCCTGGATGTGCACGACCGCGTCGAGCGCCACCAAGGCGACGGCGAGGTCGGAGGCGTGCAGCGCGATGCACCGCTCGCTCACGCCGAGCACGGCGTGCATGCGCGCCACGCCCTCCACCGCGGCACAGCCGGAGCCGGGCGTGCGCTTGTTGCACTCGACGACCGTCGGGTCGCGGAAGTAGCGGCAGCGGGTGCGCTGCAGCAGGTTGCCCCCGATGGTGGCCATGTTCCGCAGCTGCACCGACGCGCCCAGCAGCAGGGACTCCCGCACCATGGGCAGCCGCTCGACCACCGTGGCGTCGGCGGCCAGCTCCTCCATCGTGGCGAGCGCCCCCACGTGGAGGGACTCGCCGCGGCGCTCGATGCCGTGCAGCGGGAGCCGGGTGATGTCGATCAACCGCGGCGGCTCCAGGACCCCGTCCTTCATCAGGTCGAGCTGCGTCGTGCCGCCCGCCAGGCAGGACGCCGCCGGGTCGTCCGCCAGCAGTTGTACCGCCTCCCGGGTGTCGGTGGCCCGTACGTAGTCAAAGCCGCGCATCGGGACCTCCCCCGGACGCCGCCTCGCGTATCGCGGCCACGATGTTGGGATAGGCACCGCAGCGGCACAGGTTGCCGCTCATGAACTCCCGGATCTCCTCGTCGGAGCCGGCCCGACCCTCGGCCATCAGCGCCACCGCGGACATGATCTGTCCCGGCGTGCAGAAGCCGCACTGGAAGCCGTCGTGTTCCATGAACGCCTTCTGCACCGGATGCGGCCCGTCGGCGCCGGAGACGCCCTCGATCGTGGTGATCTCCCGGCCCTCGGCCTGCGCCGCCAGGGTCAGGCAGGACAGCACTCTCCTACCGTCCAGGTGGACCGTGCACGCGCCGCAGGCACCCTGGTCGCAGCCCTTCTTCGTGCCCACCAGGCCCAGCCGGTCCCGCAGGGCGTCCAGCAAGGTGACCCGGGTGTCCAGGCGCAGGGTGTACGACCGGCCATTGACTGTGAGTGTCACGACCCGCTCGGTGACCACGGGACGCTCGTCCACGTCCCGTTCGCTCGCCACGTCCCTCATCGCGTCCTCCTCCGGACGGGTCGGATACGACTCAAGCCCCTCCTGAGGGCGGATCCGGTGAGTTGGTTCGTCAGGCGCCACGAAAGGCGGGATCGACCTTTTGATGTCAATACATCCGCCTTTCTCCCCAATATACGCTGAATGGGCGTTCCGGCACGGGGCACCGGACCGTCTCCACCCCGGCCGCTCCCAAGACGGATGTGCCGATGGCCCAGCGAAACAGGGGTTGCTACCTACGCGGTGACGCGGACGCTCGTCACACCGGATCCGGGTCCTGCCTCTGGCCGAGTTCACGGCGCTACGACGTGGCTTCTCGCTCCGTGCAGCACACTGTTGGTGCTCAGCCAACTCGGCGTACAGGGGAGAAAGTTAACTCTCCGCGCGCGAGATCTCCGACGCGCTCGCCTGGAACGCAGCGGCCGGCCTGAACCGCGTCCTGCCGTTCGTCAACTGAGAGTCACCTCGCACCGATGGCTTTCGCACGCCGTCCCCGGGGTGACCCTGAGCCGCAGCCTACGGCCGGTTTCGAGGACCTGAACGGACGGGTCGCTCTCGACGACGCGACGCACCGGCCGGTCCCAGACGATCTCCACCGGGGCGCCGGAGCGGTGCGGCTCGCTGACGCACAGTGTGGCGCTGCGCCCCCGACGGCGCAACAGGACCGCGGCGGGCGCGGAGACGGTGAGCGGGCCCGCCGTGCCGGCCTGCCAGAAGGTGGCGGCGGTCAGCCCGAGGCGGCCGATGGCGACGGCCTGGCGGGTGCTGTCGTTCGCGAGGATCCGCAGCCAGTCGCGCTCGGCCGCGCGCTCGGCCACGGCGCGTCGGGTGGCGCCCGGCATCAGGACGTAGGCGTACGAACCCGCCACCGGGTCGGTGCCGTGGTCGAGCCACAGGGTCTGCCAGCGGCGGGTGCGGCGCTCCGTGGAGCTGGTGGTGTTGATGTCTGACCAGGCGCCGGTGCGGTCCTCCCGCAGAGTGCGCAGTTCGGCGCCGCCCGGCAGGACCCAGCCTCCGTGCCCTTCGAGGTGGACCCAACGGGGCCGCGGCCGGTCGTCGACGGCGAAGGCCTGGGTGCCGCCCTCGCCCAGGTTGCGGTTGTCGACGATCGTCTCGACGGGCACGCCGTCCGTGGCGGTGATTCCGGCCCCGAGGCAGACGATCGCGTCGTCGGCGCAGAACCACGCCTTGCGGGCCTGAAGCGTGGAGCCGAGGCCCTTGACGTGCTGGCCCAGGGCGGCGAACTCGCCGTCGGTGACGCCGCCGACCCACTGCACGGCGGGCCGGGACGCGCCCCACTCGCCGCCCGCCAGATCGGCAAGTCGCTTGGTGGAGACGGTGGTTCCGGGCAGCCGGTACCAGTCGACGGTCGGCCAGAACCAGTCCGTGTACTGGTCGCTGCGGGCGCCCGTGGCCCACCAGGTGAGCATCCCGGCGCCGGTGTGCCAGCCGCGCGGGTTCTCGCCGTTTCCGCACTCGTAGTACGCGATCCGCTCGGAGGACATCGAGATGTTCGCGGCGAAGGCGGGCCTGCGGTGGACGGCGCGGTCCATGGCGGCGAAGAGGCGGTGCTCGACGGGCTCCGGAGCCGCCGCGACCGCCGAGTCGGCGACCGCGTGCAGCCGGGACAGGTCCGCGACGCCGAACTGCGGCGCGCTGAGGAGCGGGGTGACCGTGTCCCGGGCGATCCAGCCCTTGATGCGCCCGTACCAGCGCTCGCGCTCGGCCGCGCTCGCGCCACCCGCGAGCAGCGCCATCGCGGCGATGATGCCCTGCCCGTGGAAGTGGTCGCTGCGCATGATGTGCTGGTCGTCGCTCAGCAGATAACCCCGGCTGATGGCACGGCCGTTGACGCTGTCCATCGCCAGGCCGTCGAAGATCAGCGGTGCGTAGGCGTGCTCGACGCTGTCGAGGATGATCTGACGGCCCGGGTCGGTGACGGCCCAGGTCGACCCGGCGAGCAGCGCGAAGAGCCGCCCGAGGCCGTCGAGCATGACCTGTCCGTAGGTGCCCGAGTACGCGATCCAGGTGTGCTGAATGAACGATCCGTCGGTGTACAGCCCGTCGCCCTTGGTGACGTACGGGAAGACCGGCGAGAGCGCGTCGCGGGCGAGCGCGATCTTCTCCGGGGCTCGGCCGAGGATGCCGCGCAGCGCCACGGAGCGGCACAGGTCGACTCGGTTGGCGCCGGTGGAGGTGCCGGTGTAGTCGCCGAGCATGGAGTCGGGGACGAAGTGGTCGACGGCGGCGCCGCGCTGGGCGTCGGTGAGGTGGTCGTACAGCGTGGCCACGATGTCCATCAGAAGGCGCGGGCTGCCGATCTGCCACTCCCACCAGTTGCCGTAGCGGGTGGTCGCGGAGTTGTAGACCGTGGCCGCGAGGTGGTCGAGGCCGCGCAGGATGTCCGCGAGGAGCCCGGCGTCGCCGGTCAGGCCGGTGCCCTGCTGTGCATAGGCCTGGGCCATGGTCCACAGCCTGCTGTAGCTCTGGGTGATGCCGGCGGGCGGGTCGAAGGCATAGCCGGGCCACAGGGAGTTCGCGGCGGGCGCCATGGTGCCGCGGAAGTCGCTCGCGAGGGCGCCGGTCTCTCGCAGCCGGGATGCGTAGGGCTCGGCGGTCGCGTCGTAGCCGGTACCGAGGGCGATCTCCAGCCAGCGCTGCCGCAGCGTGTCGTACTCGTCGGTCTGCGGTGCGGCGGTCGCCGGACCGGGGACGGTGAGCGAGGAAGCCGCGCCGGCAGCCACGGCCGCGGCGATCAGGAACGTACGGCGGTTCGGAGTCATGAACATGCCCTATCAGCCGACGGAAAGCGCTTTCTACAGGGCGGACGGAAGGCCGACTCCACGGCGTCGGGGATCAATGGATCCGTGGCTGGCACTGAGATTGATCTTGAGTCACCTTCGTGCTCTCTCAGCTGGTGTGGAGGATCCGAAAGCGATCGGGTTCCGCCGGATCTCGATCAACGACTTGGATGGGCGTCCCAGCCCATTGCCACACGCTGATGCCCGGCGTGCGGGAGAACTGAATCTGCCCGCGGGTGCCTTCGACTGCAACGTGCGGCCAGGATTCGGCAGTGCGCGCCCGGTCCGTGCCGTGAGAACGCAGCACGTCGGCGAGGACGGCGATCGTGTCGTAGCCCTCGAAGGCGACGAAGGAGGGCGCTTCGGCCAGCCGTTCACGCAGGGCCGTCTCGACCCGTGCACCGAGCGGTCTGAGGCGCTCGGGCAGATAGCGCAGGAACGGGATCGCGGCGCCGTCGTCACCCAGCAGCGTCGCCCATTCGGTGAACTCCGGTTGCCCGGCCGGGGCGCCGATCATGATCTCGGCGAGGCGCTGGTCGCGGCGGACGGACTTGACGATCGACACGGCCGGCTCCGGGTGGCCGACCAGAAGAAGGAGGGCTGTCGCGCGATTGCCGGCGAGTTCGTCGCACACGTCCGCGGGGGCGAGCGCGCTCAGGTCGAGTTCGATGACGGTGCCCCCGCGCGGAGCGAGGTAGTCCCGCAGAATGCGGGTCCCGGATGCCCAGTAGACACTCGACTGGGCTGCTACCGCGATTCGACTGTGGCCCGTGCTGAGGAGGAAGTCCGCGTAGATCTGCCAGCCGCGGGACTGCTCCGGGGCCAGGCGCGCGACCCATTGCGTCGGCTGTTCGGTGAGCGCGTCGAGAACCGCTGACGAGCAGAGGAACGGCAGGCCGAGTGCGTCGGCCCTGGCGGCAGCGGCTCGAGCGACGACGCTGTGATATTCCCCCGCCAAGGCAGCCACGCCCAGGCGAGCCAATTCCTCTACGGCCGCCGCGGCCCTCTGCGGATCGGCCGCAGTGTCTCGGACCACCAACTCCAGTGGTCTTCCGACGATCCCGCCTGCGTCATTGACTTCGCGAACGGCCAACTCGAGTCCAGCGAGCAAGTGCCGGCCTGCCCCGACCCAGCCAGGCCGAGTGAGCGGAACGAGAGCGCCGATCCGCACGGATGATCCGTCAGTCCGCTCCGCTCCAGGTGGCGAAGGTGGCGTATTCATGCGCTGACGTCTCCCAAGTGACGATTCGGGCGATTCGGCTGCAGTGTGTCCGGATCGCAGAGTGGCAAGGCCCGGTAGTACGCGTTCATCTCATCTCGCCGTGGCGGGCGCACCTGGGTGACCATGCCGGACATTGCATCCACCACCAGCGCCGACAGGCAACCGATTATGCGTTCGTTGAGCTGTCGGGATCAAGGGACCTTGACGGGCTCAAGCGGTCAGTGCGTCACCGCTGTTCAGGCGGCCGACGGCGGATTGCGGCCTCGATGTGGGCGAGTTGGGCGGCGAGGATCTCGTCGAACGCGGCGCGGCGGCCTGCCCCGAGAGGGCGGACGCTCGCGGGCGAAGTGGGCCAGGGCGGGGGAAGCGTTCGGGGTCGACGCCCAGTACCGCAACCCGGCGGGTACCCGATGCATCGGGACCCGACGTGCGACTGAGGGGCGGCCGCACGCGGAGCACCCCGAAGTGCCCCTTGCCCTCAACGGGCTTGCCGGGCCGCTGACTTGCCGCACGCAGTTCGGCCCGTCACCTAAGCCGGCCTCCTGATGCTGCCTCGGGTCGGCGGCCGGGCTTACCGCGATCCCGTGCCACCCGCACGTCGGACCTGAACATCTGACGAACAGTCGGAGACCATCGCCGCCCGACCCACCGAATCGCTCGGCGGGTCCGTACTGTCGACCTCGTGGGATGGCTCGAAATCACCTTCACGGCCGCCGGCCTGGTGCTTGGCGTCGTCTCCATCGTCACGCCGTTCATCGCCGACCGGCGGGCCCGGCGCAGTAGACGCATCGGCTTCCGCAAGCAGATGGACATCGCGATAGGCCACAACGGCCAGGCAGGCGGGGTGGACCCGCGCCTCGGCCTCTTCAACGACCTGCCCACGATGCGCGATGCCACCCTCGTCCTGCTGCGCATCGAGAACGACGGATCGCGGCACGTCGAAGAATCCGACTACATCGACCCTTCGGCACAGTACGGGCTCACTGCGGAGTTCCCGGGGCGGCGTATTCAGGCGCAGGACGTCACGCTGCCCGATGAACATGCCAACCTGATGGGCTACTTCGAGAACCAGCCCGGCCTGTTCGTCGCAGGCCCGAGCACCCTGCGCATCCCGCGCGTCCCGCTCAAGCCGGGTGCCTACTACAAGATCCTGGTGCTCCTGACGGGCGGCGAGGAGGGCGCTCCGGTCGTCGTCACCGGCGACATCAAGGACGGCACGCTCCACGAGAACCACAGCCTGACGCCCGATGAGAAGCCACCGGCGTTCAGCAAGCAGGCCCGCTGGACCACCGTCGTCCTCGGCCTTGCGCTGATCGCGGCGGCCACCCTGCCGCTTGTTGTGCCGGGCCCGCTGCCCGACGACTGCGAGACGGGCAGCCTCAGGCTCACGGGTTCGACGGCGTTCGCACCGGTGATGAACGAGTTGGCGCAGAAGTACCGGGGCCACTGCGGCGGAAAGCCGGACATCACGGTCGCCACCTACGGCAGCCGCACCGGAGTACGTGAACTTGCCCTGTCCGGGGGCCGGCACCGGCAGGGTGCGCCGGTGATCGCCTTCTCGGACGGCCCGCGCCCGGCGAGCTACACCCAGCTCAGCGAGAGCCGCATCGCGGTCTCCCTGTTCACGCTGGTCGTGCACGACGACGTGCACCTGACGAACTTGTCCGTGGCCGACGTACGCCGTATCTACCGGGGCGAGATCCGCAACTGGTCGCAGCTCGACGGCCCCGATCTGCCCGTCATCCTGGTCAGCCGCACCTCTGGCTCCGGCACCCGCTCCGCCCTGATCGGCCGCGTCCTCGGCGGCGCAGACGAACCGCCGGCGTCATCGGACGACTGCGTCAACCGCACGGTTCGCAGCACGCCGGTGCTGCGCTGCGAGCTCGACTCGACGGAGCAGGTCCTCGCCACCGTGGCCCGCACACCGGGCGCGATCGGCTACAGCGAGCTGCGCGCCGCCTCCGCTCCAGAGCGGCCGAAGGGGTTGCACCGTCTCAATCTGGACGGGCACGCCCCCGACCTGGACCGCCTCGAGTCGAGCGGCTACCCGTACCGCGAAATCGAGTACGCGTACACCTACGGCCATCCCCCCGCCGATTCGCTGGCCTCCAGCTTCCTCGCATACGCCGTCGACAACGGAACCGGCAAGGGCGTGGTCGCCACCCACGGCCATCTCCCGTGTGGAACACCCGTGGGACTGCGGGTCTGCGGCGCGGCCGACTGAACCTCGCGCACTGCCTCCGCGAACCTGTAGAGAAAGCAGTCGTTTCGCTACCTGGTCTCGTTGAACGATCTGTAGTGCTGCCGGCGGCTCCGCCGGATGCCCAGAGGACCCGGGTTGGGCTCGATGCGTTGGAAGGACCAATCCGAACCCGGGGCAGATCTGTGCCGTAGCGCGGCGTCAGCAGCGAGCAACAGCCAAGCTGACGACGTAGCGCTCCTCGACCGTCCCGCTGGGGAAGGTTTCAATCAGGAGGTCGCGCTCAGCGGCCAGGAACGCCTTGGTGGCCTTCTGTCCGAGGACCAGGAAGTCGGAGTAGCTGGCGAGGTTCGCGAGGTGTGTATCGAGCGGGACGCTCCGGACCCACGTCACCTGGCGGGTGGTGAACTTGAGATCGGGGGGTAGGCTGCGGAATCGGGCCATTGGATCGGGTTCGCTGTCGTCGGCACCAAAGAGGCGGCGGAGACGGGCATCCTGGTCGGCAATCCAGGAGACCGTGTTGTCCGAGTCGTTCCACCAAAGGGCGAGTGCACCCCCGCAGCGAAGTACTCGGAGGGCTTCCGGGACGGATTTGCGTTGGTCGGTCCAGTGCCAGGCTTGGGCGTAGGTGAGGATGTCGAGGGAGGCGGACGCAAGCGGCAGGTTGTTGCCGTCCCCGAGCACGAGAGGGATCTCGGGCAGCCTGAGGCGGAACTGACGAGCCATTCCGGGACCGGGCTCCACCGCGATGACGTGTGCACCACGGTCATGGAGGAGGGCGGTCGCCAGTCCGGTGCCGGCGCCGATGTCTGCTATGCGTGCTCCCGTTAAGGGGCGGTGGGCGAGTTCTTCGACCGCTTCGAGCAAAGCAGGCGGATAGGAAGGGCGGTTTGCGGCATAGCTGGCTGCGGCCTCGTCGAAGGAACGGGCCTGAGAGGTGATCGTCATGCGACCATCCTCGGTGAAGAAGGTGCCTGGCGCAGTGCTTTGCCGCCGTGGGACGCTGGCGCGCCTGCGGCATCCCGGCGTTGGAAAAGCGCACCGCCCACGTCACCCACGAAGGCCTCGGCTGTTGCTGTCTGGGGCGGCCCTGAAGCCACGATCGGGGGAACTGCGGGCAAGCTCGGTGGCGATCGGGCGCCACGCAGCCGAACGGCCCGCGATCATCTCACCTGTTCAGGGGCCGTTCCTGCAGCTCATGGAGCGGAGGTGGTGGGATTTGAACCGGCGGTGACATCGCTGCCAGGGCGGGAGGAAAGGAAGGACAGGACACCGCCCGAGATAATCAGGGCCATCGCTGTGAAGAACACCACCTCGCCCATCAGGGAAGAGTGGAGAACCCTGAACGTCAGGAAGCTGACGAACAGTCCGGCGTCACCAAGCAGCGTCCCGTAGCCCCACAGCCGGGGACGGAACATACGACGCCGCAGCCATGGCAACACCCACCCCGTACGGATCGCCACGACGGCGAGTACCGCCGAGCCTGCCACAAGCACCCCGGCCACGCTGAGCAGCAGGTATTCCAACATCCCTCGCGCCTCCTCTACATGGCGTCCCCACGCCACACACCGCCGATCATGACACTCGCGGGATGCAGGAGCCACCGCCCGCTGGTTGGTCACTTCGCTTGGGCGAGCAAGACCGCGTCGGGGCCGGCCGGGAACCGGAGTTGGCCGGTCGTGTCGTGCGCGGCTCGCCACACCGCCTCGGCGACGTCGCTTTCCTTGGTGAACAGGTCCTGGCCCGTGAAGTGGTCCATGGCCTTCTTCGCCCACGGTGCGTAGGGCGCCGGGACCAGTTCGTCCAGCGAACCGCCGTTCGTCGCCCTGGCTGCGAAGTTCGTCGTCAGGCAGGCGCCCGGCTCGACCGTCTTCGCCAGCACACCGAACGGTGCGAGTTCGAGCGCGAGGGAAGCGGTGAATCCCTCGACGGCCATCTTGCTCGCCTTGTAGACGGCTGAGAGCGGCATGTGTCCCAGCACCACGCTGGAGGTCACGTTGACCACCACGCCGGAGCCGCGCTCGCGGAACTGGGGCAGCACCGCCTGAGTCGTCGCCATCACGCCGAAGGTGTTGGTCTCGAAGACCTCCCGCACGCGGGCCATGGGTGTGCCCTCGAACACGCTGATTGAGGGGACGCCCGCGTTGTTGACCAGGACGTCGATGGGCCCCGCTGCCTCGAAGGCGGCGGTGATGCTCTCGGGCTTGGTCACGTCGAGCTCGACGACGCGGAGCCGCTTCGACTCGGGAAGGGCGTCCGGACGCGGGGTGCGCATCGTGGCGATGACGTTCCAGCCCTGGGTGTGGAAGTGGAGGGCGGTCTCCCGCCCGTATCCGGAGGAGGCACCAGTGATCAGCACTGTCTTCATGATGTGGTCCTTGCGATGTCGAGGGATCCGCGGATGGGCAGGCATTTTCCTGCCCCGCAGGAGAAACGGTGATCCCATTGAATCGCTCTGACCTGCTGAAACAGTAGAGCTTTCCTCGCTTTCTCTTGCACGATCCTCTACTGCGGTCCAGTTCAGGTCAGAACACCCAGTGGGGTGCCTACGGTGTTCCGCAGGCGGGCCGCGTCCCGGCTCGGCGGTGCGCCGAACTGGCGGCGGTACTCCCGGCTGAACTGCGACGGGTTGTCATAGCCGACGCGCTGGCCGACCCCGGTCACGTCGTTCGGGTGGGTGGCGAGCAGCAGCCGGGCCTCCTGCAGCCGGATCTGCTTCTGGAACTGGATGGGGCTCATCGCGGTCACCGCCTGGAAGTTGCGGTAGAAGGCGGAGACACTCATGCCGGACATGCGCGCCACGTCCTCGACCCGGAACGGCTGCGCGTAGTGCTCGCGGATCCAGCGCACGGCCCGCGAGACATGGCTGAGGCCGCTGTCGGCCAGGCCGAGTTGGCGAACCGTCGCGCCCTGCTCGCCGGTGATCACACGCCACAGGATTTCGCGCTTGACCAGCGGCGCCAGCACGGCCCGGTCGCGGGGCTCGTCGAGCAGGCGCAGCAGCCGGACCACCGCGTCGAGCAGCGGGGGCGTGGCGTCGCTGACGGCGATTCCCGACGGAACGCCTCCGCCGGCGTGGGGGATGTCTCCGGGACCGGCCTGCAGCAGCAGCTCGGCGACGGCGGACGGTTCCAGCACGAGACCGAAGCCGAGGGCCGGCTGTTCGGGTTCGGCCCGGGTGAACTGTCCCGTGACAGGCAGGTCGACGGATGCGACCAGGTACTGCCCGGGGCCGTACTCATAGACCCGGTCGCCCAGCGCGAGGCGTTTGGCGCCCTGGGCGATGACCGCGAGCACCATGCCGGACATGGAGGGCGCCGGTGGATCCGACCGGTCGACCTTGGAGATGAGGACGCCGTCGATGACGGTGGTCCAGCCGGGGCGTGCATGGCGGGCCAGCAGGGGGCGGAGCTCGTCGAGGTACATGCGTCCATTGCAGCACCACTCCGCACCTGGACTCTCGTGATCGCGGGGATTGTGCAAGTCGGAGCGACCATCGTTCTAACATTTCCGCAGGTCATCTCGGTTGAATGGGTTCTGCTTCACTCCATCACCGAGAAGAAGGCATCCATGATCGCCACCTATGGCTTCAACGCCACCCTGACCGCCAGGCTCGGAATGGGCGACGGGCTGGTCGACCTGCTGCTCACCGGCCTGAACGAGGGCAGCCCCGGCGCGAGCGAACACTGCGTGGACTACCTCGTCTCTCGTTCTGCGTCCGATCCCGACGTCGTCCACGTCACCGAGGGCTGGACCAGTGAGGAGGATCACCACCGGCTCTTCGCCGGTGAGGCCGCCCAGGCCCTCGTGGCGCAGATCGGCGGACTGCTGGCCAAGGAGCCCGAGTACACCGACTACGTCCCGGTCCGCGGCAAGGCCGCCTTCTGAAGCTCCCGGAAGGAATCCCGGCATGCTGCCTCGGCATCCGCCGGTACGACCCCTTCTCGACCTTCCGCCCAGCACGACCCCGCGAAAGGCAACGATCATGACCACGGCACGACCCAACCTGGACCCCGAACTGCGCGAGCTCCTGGCCGACATGCCCCTCATGTCCCAGCTCACCCCGGAGATCCTCGCGCAACTGCGTCAGCTCCCCTCGACACCCATCGAGCCCCTCCTCGCACAACGGCGGGTCGACCGGCGCGAGATCACCGTGCCGGCCAAGGACGGTGCCCAGATCCGCTTGTCGGTCTTCAGCCCCGCGCACGCCGATGGCACCGCCGCCGTCGCACCCTGCATCTACTGGATCCACGGTGGCGGGATGGTCATGGGCGACCGCTTCTCGCAACTCGACATCCCGCTGGAGTGGCTGGACGAGTTCGGCGCGGTCGTCGTCTCCGTGGACTACCGGCTCGCGCCGGAGGCCACCGGTACCACCCTCGTCGACGACTGCTACGAGGGACTGCTCTGGACCGCCGAACACGCCGCCGAACTGGGCATCGACCCGGCCCGGATCATCGTCGCGGGCGCCAGCGCGGGCGGTGGCCTCGCCGCCGGCCTTACCCTGATGGCACGCGACCTCGGCGCCCCGTCCATCGCCGCGCAGGTGCTGATCTGCCCCATGCTCGACCACCGCAACACCAGCACCTCCAGCCGCCAGTACTCCGGCGTGCCAGGCATCTGGACCGGCGAGATGAACGCGTTCGGATGGCACGCCGTCCTCGGCGATCTCACCGACAACGAGGTGCCCGCGTACGTCTCGCCCACGCTGGCCGACGATCTCTCGGGCCTGCCGACCACTTACATCGACACCGGCTCCGCCGAAGTCTTCCGAGATGAGGACACCGACTACGCCACCCGTATCTGGGCGGCCGGCGGCCAGGCCGAACTCCACGTCTGGGCAGGTGGCTTCCATGGCTTCGACGCCCTCTACCCCCACGCACACATCTCGGCCACAGCCCGTCGAACCCGCACCGACTGGCTCGCCAGGCTCCTGTCCCCGAACTGAGCCGCATCGATGCCGACGCCTCAGGCGGCGAGCAGACCAGGTCGCTGCGCGTCTACTGGCTTGGTGCGTTGTGGCTTGAGAGGTCAGGAGAGGCGCGTCAGGATGGCGCGGCAGTCGCGCTGCAACTCCTCGTCGTTGGCGATGCTTTGGAAGCGACCGCTGCGGCGGGGCAGTGCGAGTTCCGCCCGGAGGCGGGGCAGGGTCGGAGCGGCGGCCGGTCCCATACGGTTCAGGCAGGCCAGGACGTGGTTCGAGGTCGCGTCGTTCTCCTCCCACGCGGTCAGCAGTGTCGGCACGACCACACCGGCCTCTGCCTCGCCTCCGATATTCCACAGCGCCGCCGCTGCGAAGGCGCGGGTCCACTCGTATCCGGCGTCCAGCATCTGCCGCAGGCGCGGCAGCACGGCCTTGGCCTCCGGGCCGATCCGGCCGAGGACATCGGCCGCCTCGTGATGCCGGTAGCTGTCGAGTAGGTCTTCCAGCAATGGCATGACGGCGGCCGGGTCGCGTTCGAGCTCCCACACAGCGGCCGTGGCAGCCGCGCGGAGGTCCACGTCCTCCGCCGCGTTGGTCAGCGGTCGGACCACCTCGAGAGCCGGTGCGGCCCGGGTGCCGAAGGAAGCGAGCGCCTCCAGGGCGGAGGTGGCGGTGCGCCATTGCTCGTGCCGGACTGCGGTGCTGACGGCGTCGGTGAGCTGGGGAATGGCGGCGGGGTCGCCAAGTGCGGCAAGGGCGGACATCAGGGCGGCGGTGCTCATGTCGGGCCACTGCCCCGAGAAGTCGGCCTTGGCAAGACGTCGGGACAGCCGGGGCACCAGGTCGGCTGCGGCCGCGCGCAGATGACGGGAGACCTGCACAGCACGCCAGGCGTCGACATCGGTGTCCAGCGCCGTAAGCATGCTGGGCAGGGCTCGTACGTCCGCGAGGCGGGCCAGCGCCATGACGGCTTCCTGGTGGGCGCGGCGCAGCAACGGCTTCGGTGTCGCCCATACGTCAGGTCCGTGTGCGGTGACGTACGCGGCGAGGGCTTCGCGCGCCGGCTCTGAGACCGGCACGAGGGACCCGAGGCCCTCGCCCGCCGCGGCGGAGGTGTACGGGTCCTCGGGCAGCAGGCACTCCGCGAGGAGCAGAACGAGGTCGGTGTGGTCGCCCCGCCAGGAGGTGATCAGTTCCTGGGCCATGCGGATCGCGTCGTAGCGGGTGGCAGGGTCCGGGCTGCGGAGCTGTTCTGTGAGCAGGGCCGTGCGTTCGGACAGGCGCGCGCCCAGTATTGCGTGGAAGGGGCGCAGCAGAGGTGTAGTGGGTGCGTGGACACGGTTGGACCGTTCGAGGCCGGCGAACGCGGCGGCTATCTGGGGCGGGACGTCCTCGACCGCCGCGGACCCGGCATCGGCCGTGCACGCGCACGAACCGGAACCGGCCCGGCGTCCCTCGTCGCCGGCCCCCGGCGGCAGCGCGGGAGTGAGCTTGCGCAGCAGGCCGATCGCCGTGGTCACGGTACCTTCGGTGATGTGCGCGGGGGCACAGCGGGCACGGTGGACGAGCGCGGCGAGGCGGATGTCAGGGTTGCCCGTCGTCTCGCCGGCCAAGGTGTCCAGCAGCGCCGTGACGGAGGCACGCGCGGCGGGCAGCCGCAGCGCCAGGTCGGCCATCGTCTGGACGACCAGCAGCCGCTCCGCGATCCCGTTCTCGACCGGCAACCGGTCCCGCAGTGTCGCCACCGCTCTGTCGGCGTCGTCCACGAAGAGGCCGAGCCCCTCGATCGCCGCCCTCCGCACTTGCGGATCCGGGTCCGAGGCGTAGGCGAAGAAGGAGTCGGCGTGCTCGCGCATCAGTGCGGCGCTGTCCGCGCCGGCCGTCGACTCGGTGCCGTCCGGCGCGACGTGGATGCCTTCGCCGCGGTCGAGGGCTTCGCGGCCGATGCTGAGCAACAGTTCGACGATCGAGGCACGGTCAGGAGCCGTGAGGTCGTCGGCCATGTCGAACAAGAACGGCAGACTGGCCGCCGTACACGGATACACGTCCCCCTGGTGATGGGCCGCACTGTAGAAGTCGCCGAGCGCCTTCTTCCGCACCTCGGGGTCGGGCGAGTTCATCGCCCGCAGCCACACTGGAACATCGACGGCCGGACCGTAGGCATGGCTCATCGATGACCAGTCGACGCTGTTCAAGTCGTTGATCATGCGCGCACTATGCCGGAGGGCACTGACACCGCGTCCGTTGCCGCCTCCCAAGACACCGAACGTAGACCCGGGCGCCGCTACCCTGCGGGCCATCCATAGCGCTCGCCTGGGCCGAATTGAGTACGGAAACAGTGTTTGTGCTGATGGATCTCATCGAGACTGCAGTGGACGCTCGTGGGAGGGGAATGGCTCCGCTGAGGAGGCGTTTCTGCGGATTTCGTTGTTCGGTGGCCGATTCTTCGATGAGATCAGTAGATGTCTAGACGGCAATGTGCGATATCGCTACCTTCGGCGGTATGGTCTCGAAACCTCTCCCGCCCCGACTCCCCGTCACCGACCGCACCCGGCATCGGCGCCTACGTGAACAGGCCAGCCTGGAGCGGACCGATCTGGAGGCGGTTCTCGACGCCGGGTTCATCTGTCACATGGGGGTGGTGATCGAAGGGCGGCCACTTGTCCTACCCACCGTGTACGGGCGGGACGAGCAGTGGCTGTATCTGCACGGGTCCGTGGCCAGTCGCAGCCTGACCGGCGATCTCCCCGTCTGCGTCACCGTCACACACGTCGACGGGCTGGTGCTCGCTCGGTCCGTCTTCGAGCATGGTGTGAACTACCGCAGCGCCGTGATCCACGGCGACGCCCGCAAGGTCACCGACCCCGAGGAAAAACTAGCGGGACTGCGCCGGCTCACCGAGCACTCGGCTCCTGGCCAGTGGTCCTACGCCCGCCGCCCGAACCGCAAAGAACTCGCCGCCACCACCCTGCTCGCCCTCTCCCTGGAGGAAGCCTCCGTCAAGATCCGTACCGGCGCACCCGAGGACGGTGACGGGCCCGATGCGGGACTCGGGCTGTGGGCCGGGATCCTGCCCCTGACTGCTGTATGGGGCGAGCCCGTCCCCGATCCAGCACTGCCTACCGGCACCCCCATACCGGGGCACATCGCATGCCGGGAGGGAACCCGGCTCGGCTGAGTGGGTACGGTGACGCCTTTCGGGGAGGGCGGGAGTCAGGGGCAGTGAGCCTCATCCGTTCTTATTCACAGTGAAGTTGTGGCCGGCCGTTCGTGCACTGGCACCCGCCGGGGCGGCCGAGCGCGCACTCCCGCCCTGGCCCACCGGCGAAGGCAGCAAGGCTCCAACTCGGCGATCTGAGTGGCAACGACACCGCCTCAGGGGTGGTCCGGCACCACCCCGGCAGGTACCGACCGGCTGTGGCAGGTCTACCTGCGGCGCTCCGGCATCGAGCACACCTTCCACGGTCAGGAATCCCAGCCATGCCTGACGCGTTGCTCGGCGAAGGCGACTGCGTCCTGATGACCGAAGAGCCCCGGCAGGCCTCCCGTGTGGATGAACACGGTCTTCTCACCGGGCTTGATGTCCCCGTCCTGGACGGCGGAGACGAGCCCCGCCATGGCGCGGCCGGTGTAGACGGGGTCGAGGATGAGTCCTTCGGTGCGCGCTGCCAGCAACAGCGCAGCAGCCACTTGGTCGGTGAATACTCCGTAGCCCTTGCCGACTTGGTCGTGACGGATTCTGAGGTCTTCGGTGGTCGGGGCGGTCACCGAGATGGGGGCGGCGAATTCGCACACAGCGGCCGCGACTTCGGCGCGGGCACCGGTGTCGACGCCGAGAACACGTTCCGCGCCGAGTCCTGCGACAAGGCCGGCCATCGTGCCTCCGGATCCCAGAGCCACCACGGCATGGCGCAGATCGGCGACTTGTGCCATGAGTTCCTCCGCACAGCGCAGGTAGCCGCGCGCGGCGAGCGGGCTCGAGCCCCCGAAGGGAATGAGAGCGGGCCGCTCGCCTTGACGCCGCAGTCGCTCGGTCACCGCTATGGCTTCCTGCGCCAGACGGTCGGCGTCGCCAGCCCAGACAATACGCGCATCCAACAGACCGTCCAGTACCAGGTTGCCCGAGTGCGACGCTCCGGGGGAACCCGGGAAGACCAGCACGGCGTTCATGCCGAGGCGAGCGGCTGCCGCAGCCGTGAGGCGGGCGTGATTGCTCTGCGGGGCGCCGGTGGTCACCAGTGTGGTGGCCCCCTCTGCGAGAGCCGCGCCCACGGTCCATTCGAGTTTGCGGATCTTGTTTCCGCCGCCGCCGAGTCCGGTCAGATCATCACGCTTGACCCACAGATCGTCGGGCTGGAGGCCAACGGCGGCGGCCAGGCGGGGGAGTGGCTCGATAGGAGTGGGGAAGGTACCGAGGTCAACATGACGAGGTGGCAGGGTGGTCACTCTGTGTCCTTAATGTTCACGGTGTGCTTCTGGCGTGCTGGACGGCGGACGTTCCACTGACAGACTGCCTTCTGCCCGGCGATGCTGCTCGCGTGTCATGGCTGCATGACGGCGGTGTGACATCGTCTTTGGTCCGCCGCGGGAAGCTCGGCAGGATCAGGCAAGAGGTCGGGAGGATCCTGCTTTCCCGCCAGGGCATCGGATTGGTTGCCTTGAGGTGTCACATTCCGTGTGGGGACTACGGGCTCCACGTGTGCAGGAGGCACATCATGAAGGTAGCCGTCGTCACCGGCGCCAGCTCCGGTATCGGTCAGAGCGCGTCCATCCAGATCGCCAAGCGCGGGGTCGGCGTCATCCTGACGTACAGCTCCAACGAGCAGGGAGCCAAGAGCACTGTCGCGCACATCCAACAACTGGGCGGCACCGCCGTGGCGCTGCCCCTAGACGTCGGCGACACAGCGGGTTTCGCGGCCTTCCGCGACTCTGTGGCCGATGCCCTGCGCGAGACCTGGCAGCGGGAGTCGTTCGACCACCTCGTCAACAACGCGGGCTTCGCCGGCATGGCGATGATCGAGGACACCAGTGAGGAGCTGTTCGACAAGCTGACCAGTGGCCTGTTCAAAGGCCCCTTCTTCCTCACTCGGACCTTGCTGCCGCTGCTGGCCGACGGCGGTGCGATCGTCAACGTCACCAGCAGCTCCACGCTGCCCACCGCGACCACACCCGGCTACTCGGTCTACGCGTCGGTGAAGGGCGCCGTGGTGGTGCTGACCCGCTACATGGCCAAGGAATTCAGCGCCCGGCGCATCCGCGTGAACTCCGTCGCCCCTGGCGCCACCAGGACCCGTTTCGCCGATGACGCGTTCGCCAGGAACCCGGAGATCATCCCCGAGTTGGCGAGCACCTTCGCGCTCGGCCGGGTCGGGGAACCCGATGACATCGGGATGGTGATCGCCACCCTGGTGTCTGAAGAGGGACGATGGATCACCGGACAGAACATCGAAGTGTCCGGCGGCCAGAACCTCTGACATCGCCCCACGGGTGCATACAGCGCAGGCCGGTCGTTGCGATCCTGGCTCGTGAGGCCCGGCCATCCGGCGGCCGCTTAGGATCGGCCCCATGATCGCTGACTTGCAGTGTGTGGTGCTGGACTGTTCTGATCCGACGGAACTCGCCGAGTTCTACCAGTCGTTGCTCGGTGGGACCGTCAACCAGCAAGATCGGCGATGGGCCCTCGGCGAAGGCTGGGCGACCTTGCACGCGCCGTCCGGTCTCGTCCTCGCTTTTCAGCGGGCAGCGGACTATCAGCCGCCCCGATGGCTTGATGCGTCTCGACCTCAGCAGTTCCATCTGGACTTCGGCGTTGCGGACTTGGACCGGGCCCAAGCGCAGGTGCTGTCGTTGGGGGCGAGGCTGCTGGACGCCGGTTCCGGCGGGCGAAGCTGGCGAATCTACGCCGACCCGGCAGGGCATCCGTTCTGCCTGGTCCGGCACTGAGGACCGATGGCCGTTGCAGGAGCCTGGTCCTTCGGACAGGCCCCGGGTGCATCGGGGCGCATCGTCGTCACGATGGGTAACCAACGCGGCCGCCGACTCGCAGGCTGTCGCGCTCAATCCGATCTGCCGGCCTTGGTCGCCCACATCTCGCCGCCGGGCTCTGAGGTGTCCCCAGTGTCCAACCCCCCACCGCTCACGACGCGCGGCGGTGCGCGATCGTGGCGGCCGTACGTGCCATCACCGCCCTGTGACGCCCTGCGTGCCAGGGACGTGGGACGGGTGGCTCGGTCAGGCCGCTGCCAGGCGGTTGATGCCGGGGGTGTCCAGTACGCGGGCTGAGGTCGTGCCGGAACGTGCGACGACCAGCATGGCGCGGCCCAGGGCGTCGGTTGTCGTGACGTGGCGGGGGAGGGCGCGCCGCAGCAGCGGGTACAGCGCCGTGGTGAGGGGACACAGGGCGCGGTAGGCGGGGGTCCGAGACGTCGCTCCGTTCACGGGATGGATGTAACCGGGCCGGAACATGTAGGACGTCATGGGCAGGGCGAGGAGGTCGTTCTCCGCGCGGCCTTTGACGCGGGCCCACATCCGGCGGCTGGTGCCGGTGCTGTCGGTGCCCTCACCGGAGACGTACACGAAGGTCAGCGGCGGGCTCGCGGCGTTGAGCGCGCGGGCGGCGGCGAGCGTGTAGTCGTAGGTGACGCGGGTGTACTCCTCCTCGCCCAGGCCGACGGAGGAGACGCCGAGGCAGAACAAGCAGGCGTCCAGGTCCGACAGCTGGTCCTGGATCGCGGTGTAGTCGGTGAAGTCGCCATGGACGATCTGGCGCAGTTTCGGGTGGGTGACGGACAGCGGACGGCGGACCACGGCGAGGGCTTCGCTGACTTCGTCGTCGAGCAGGCAGGCGCGCAGCGCGCCGTGCCCGACCATTCCGGACGCTCCGAAGACGATGACGCGCACGGCTGCTCCAAGGTGGGTGGGGTCAGGACGAGGCGCGGGAGAGTGCCCCCGCGGTGAGTGTGGCCAGCATCTCCCGCAGCGCGGTCGCGAAGTCCATCTTGAAGGCGGCGAGCGAAGGGTCGGCCTCGTAGGCGGCGAGCATCGCCTTCGACGGTCGCGCATGCGTCCACACGGCACCGATCGCCATGATCACGGCCACGGTCAACTGCGGTGCGCTGTCGCCCAATTCAGGAAGGTGACGGCGGGCCAGGGTGGCGATTTCGGTGACATTCGCCACGGCTGCCCGCTTGTAGCGGGCGGCGACCTGCGGGGAGACGTTGTGTTCCAGCACCCCCGCCTGCGAGCTCAGCAGGTCGCACAGGACCCGGCGCTCGGCGAGGGAGTCGGTGACGGTGGCGGCGAACTGGTCCCCGCGCCGGCTCACCGGTGCGGTCGCGTCGATACCGGCGTCCAGGAGTGCGGGCAGGTCGGCCGTCCACTGCTGCCAGGCGCGGTCCAGCAGCTCCAGCAGGATCGCCTCGCGGGATTCGAAGTACCGCAGCACGTTGGACTTCGCCAGCCCGACGCGGCGGCTCAGCTCGTTCAGGCTGATGTCACCGACAGGCATCTCCTCGAGCATGGAGGCGGTGGTGTCGAGGACGGCCTGCCGCCGGATCTCCCGTTGTTCCTCACTGCGCGCGCGCTGGAAGTTCGTCATGCCCCCATATTACAGACTGCCGGTCTTTTGACATTAGACCGACGGTCCCTTACGTTGGCTACGAACATAACGGACCGCCGGTCTGAAAGGTGGGAGGGGGTGCGGTTCGCCGCCTCCACCGCGCAGCCGGCGTCAGTTCCCGCGTCACGACACGAAATGAGCATCCTCATGTCCAAGGTCTGGTTCGTTACCGGAAGCTCCCGCGGCCTGGGCCGCGCCATCGTCACCGCCGCGCTGCAGGAAGGTGACCGCGTGGTGGCCACGGCCCGCAAGCCGGCCCTCCTCGACGACCTCGTCGCCGAGTACGGCGACCGTGTGCACCCGGTCGGCCTCGACGTCACCGACGACGGCGCCGTCCGCGACGCCGTCCGTGAGGGCCTGGAGGTCTACGGTCGCTATGACGTCGTCGTCAACAACGCAGGCTACGGTGATCTCGCCTCCGTCGAGGACACTACGATCGACGCCTTCCGCGCACAGATCGACACCAATTTCTATGGGGTCGTCCATGTCAGCAAGGCGGTGACGCCGATCCTGCGCCGGCAGGGCCACGGGCACATCCTGCAGGTCTCCTCGCTCGGCGGCAGGATCACCACCGCAGGTCTGACCGCCTACCAGAGCGCCAAGTGGGCCGTGGGCGGATTCTCTCTCGGCCTCGCCCAAGAGGTCGCACCCTTCGGCGTCAAGGTCACCGTCCTGGAGCCAGGCGCCATGCGCACCGACTGGGCCGGCTCCTCCATGACCATCCCGCCCATCAGTGAGCCGTACCAGCAGACCGTGGGCGCCTTCGCCGACATGTTCAAGAACATGGACCCCGAGGTCGCGGCGGCGAACTCCGCAGACCCCGCTCAGGTGGCGCGCATCATCGTCGACCTCGCCGGACGTGACGACGCTCCCACCCGACTCCTCCTCGGCCGCGACGCGGTGCGCTACTGGCAGGAAGCCTCGAAGGCGCTTGCCGAATCCGACGAGTTGTGGCGCCCGGTCTCCGAGTCCGCTTGGGCCTAGGGTCCGTGCGGCGGGTCATGTGACTGGTTTGGGCCGGGGTCGTTGCGCCCGTCGTAGGTCGGGGAGATCCGACGAGCGACGAGTGGACCCGGCTGAAGCCGCACTTGCCCAAGACGGGTCGGCGGGGCGGGCGTTGAAAGACCAACCGCAGGGTGATCGACGCGATCCTCCCCATCCCCGAGCCGAGGGAGCAGCGGGCCAACCGCAAGCGCCGGGGCAGCAAAGGCGGTCGGCCCGCCGGCTTCGACAAGACGATCTACAAGCGTAGGAGCCAGGTCGAGCGGACGACCAACAGGCTCAAGAACTTCCCGGCACCGTGGCCACGAGGTACGTCAAGCGGGCCTACGTCTCCCACGGCACCGTCACCGTCGCCGCGATCTGGCTCTGGCTTCGTCCATGATCCGCCGGATGGAACCGGGCGGTGAGGCGCTCGAAAACCAGTGGAGCAGCGCCGCTGTGCGCCATTACCGTGCTGCCGAACCGAGTCGTCTAGTCAAGGACATGCCGTTGTACACCCTGTGAGACCTCCCAAGCGCTGATTTGTCGCGCGTCGCGCATGTGCGCCGCGCTGCTTTTTGCTGCGGACTTCTCACTGAAACCGGTGTACTTCTGTGCTCAATAACTGGGTGGTCGTGCCCACCTGCCTGCCGCTCGTTCGCCGCCGTTGCCACGCGTGCGCGTCCGAGCGCTTCCGGGCAAGCGGTAAATTTCGCGTCAACGCAAACCACAAGCTCATCGACGCCTGGCTCCTCGTGCTCTGCACCGCTTGCGGGGAAACTGCAAAGCTCACGGTCCTGGAGCGGATGAATGTGCGTTCCGTACGACCTGAGTTGCTGGACCGGCTGCATGACAACGACCCTGACCTGACAGCCGAGCTGCTCCAGGATCCGGTCGTGCAGCGCCGTAATCGCATCGCTCTCGACTGGGACAACGCCTGGCGCCTCGACACCGGCGGATCGGATCACCTGGACTGCGAGGTGATCGACGTCTCGGTCCGCTTTGCGGCGCGGATCCCTGTCCGGCCGGTGCGCCTGATCGCTGAAGGCTGCGGCCTTTCGCGGACCGAGGCCGAGAGACTGATCACGGAGGGGAAACTCGTTTCGGCAGTCCGGCTGAGCGGCAAGCTCTCCGGCGACTTCACCTTCACGCTCAAGCGCTGAGCCCTCCTCGGGACCACGGGCCTGTCCGGCATGGTCCGCCGGACAGGCCCTAGATGGATCTTCGTGGCCATCCCGCCACGGGACCGGTCGATGGCGTGTGTGCCTGGTTTTCCGGCCGGGGCCCCCTTTTTACGGACCCCGGCCGCGGGCTGGTGAGCCCACACGATCGTGGAGTCCACCACCACTGTGTATGGCGCGTCGAACTGACCTCGAACCCAACGTGCACGGACGATAGTCAGCTCATCCTGATGCGGATGGCTGTACGGCCGCTGGCCCAACCGCCGTTCCCGCTCGAAGGGTTCGGCACCTTCTGACCGCCCCGGAAGGGGAGACGCACACATGCCACGACACACCAACTCGCGCGGACCCGGCCCGATTCGACGCCTGCAACAACCTCGGCGACTGGGCCTCGGACTGCCGCGGCCGGATGGAAACACTGAGCATGCCGGTTCGGCCGGACGGCGAATGGAGATCATCCCCCAGTGCCAGCCTTGCGGCGAGCTCAGCGCCAACCGCATCGTCGACGACGACAATGCATTGGCCCTGGTCCGTCTCGCGCTCAGGCCGCTGAAGAACGCCGGTATCGCAGACCACGCGCTGCTCGCCCTGTGACCATGGCAAGGGAAGCCGGGGGAGGGCCACGCCAGCCCCTGGCTCCCTCACGGCCGGCTTCGGGGCGGCCCCTCGCCGAGACGACCGCACTGACCACCGCTCTGTACCAGCACCGCTAGGAGACAGACCATGCTCACCACTGTCGGCCAGTTCAACGCCACCACCGACAAGGCCGCAAACCTCGAGGCCGTCGCAGTCCTGATCGGGCAGGCGGCCGCCCAGGGATCGCGGCTTGTCGTACTGCCCGAGAACGCCATGTACTTCAACCCTGACCCTGAGGCGGACATCGTCCCGCACGCCGAGCGGATCGACGGCCCGTTCGCCACCGCGATCGGCACGCTGGCCAGTCGGCACAGCATCACCGTCGTGGCGGGCATGACCGAGACACCGGCAGCTCAGGGCGAACGGCCCAGCAACACCGTCCTCGCGGTGGACCAGAAGGGCGATCCGCTCGGGGTGTACCGCAAGGTCCACCTCTACGACGCCTTCGGGTACCGCGAGTCGGACCACGTTCAGGCCCATACGCCCTCGCCCTTGCTCTTCACCCTGGAGGGGGTCACCTTCGGGGTCATGACCTGCTACGACCTCCGGTTCCCGGAGATGGCCCGGTTCCTGATCGACGCGGGTGTCACGGCCCTGGTCGTCCCCGCCGCCTGGGTGGTCGGCCCGGCCAAGGAGGACCACTGGACCACGCTGGTCCGCGCCCGGGCGATCGAGAACACCGCCTACGTCCTGGCCTGCGGTCAGACCGGCCCCAACTGCACGGGCCAGAGCCTCATCGTGGATCCGATGGGCCATGTGGCGGCATCGGCGGGCGAGGCTCCCGGGGTGGCGTCCGCCGTCGTCGACGCGGCGCGGGTGGAGGCTGTCCGCGCCAAAAACCCCAGCCTGGCGAACCGGAGGTTCCGGGTCGTCTTCGGCTGAGGGGTCGGCCGAGCGAGGCGGACGGTATCGAAGAACCCGTACCGGCTCTCGACGTACTCCTGATCGCTCACGCCACTTGCTTCACCGTCCGACACCGCGGACGCGCCGCATCTCGGCGGTGGAGGCTGTAGGGACGGCGCTGTGGCTGCGTCCGCCGCCCGGCCCGGGGTTTCGGACGCCGGCCGTGAGCAGGTGGCCTCGGCCTGGGCGTATCGCTGGTCGGTCGGCGAACAGGACCCACGGCCCGCGCGGGACAACGGCACTGTCCTGGCCTTCGGCCGCCCATGTCGGCTCCGCGCCCCGCCCTTGACCGTCGGGCGGCAGCCTAGCCCTTCGAGTCCGGCTTCCAGTCCTGGGCGAGGAGTCCGAGCAGTACCTCGTCCAGGAACTCGCCCATCACCCAGGCCGAGGAGCGCAGCACGCCCTCACGGACGAAGCCGTTGCGCTCGGCGGAGCGCAGCATCGCGGTGTTGTCCGACAGCGTCTCGATCTGCAGCCGCTGCAGGCCGCGCACGATGAAACCGTAGTGGCACAGCGTCGCGACCACGTCGGTGCCGTAGCCCTTGCCGCGGGAGGACGGCAGCAGCCCCAGCCCGATGTGCGCGGACCGGTTGTGGTTGTCGATGCCCCACAGCGTCGCGGTGCCGACCAGCGTGCCGCCCTCCAGCTCGACCACGGAGAACGGGACGTGTCCCTGCTCCTTGTCGTCCACCACGAGCCGCGGATCCTTCGAGCCGGGCGTGATCGGCCGCCAGGGCCCGCCTTCGGCTCGCGAGGCGTTGACCACGTCGTCGTAGAGCTCGGCCCGCAGGATTGGGATGTCGTCCTCGTGCCGGGCCCTGAGTCCGACCTTGCTGCCCTTTAGCATGCGATCTTCCTATCCGACCGGGCTGGCCGGCGGCAAACCAATATGCGGTCGCCTCAGTTGGTGTGGTGGCGGTCGCAGACGCGAGCGCGCCGACCCTCGTCTCCCGCCCGGCAACTGGGGCGGGTCGAGCGGGACCCGCAACGGTGTCGCCTTGAAGCCAGGCGGACACTTCATCACCGCAACACACGTCGGCGACGAAGACGCGGTGCGCACCGAGGCCTACGGATGTGTACCCGTTCGCTGGACGACACACAAATGGCGGCCGGAACAACTCGTGGACCTGATCGAGCAGGCTGGACTGCGCCCGGTCGCCGAACTCCGGCTCCCCGCAGACGAGCAAAGCGGGCCGGGTCTGGTCGTCATGGCCAAGCAAACCGGCTGAGGATCAGGCGTCGGAAGCGGCACAGGTTCTCGTGCCGACCGGATCAATAGCCTGTTACGAGGCTCCCGCGTCGGCAGTCAACGATCCTTATCCGCACTGAAACGATCGTTTGTACGACGGACGTCGCCCGCGTAGGCTGCACGCCACACCACAACTGATGAGAACCGGGAGAGCACCGGTGAAGCCCATGTCATCCCTCCCCGAGACGCTTCAGCGATTAGACGCGCTCATCGATAATCAGCAGCTGAACCGTGCGGAACTCCTCGACCCGCGCCTGCTGGCAGAGAAGACGGCCCTGCCGGAAAGCACCGTCCGCACGCTCCTCGCCGGCGGAACACCACCCCGAGAGGAGGTCGGTGAACGGGTCTGCGCACGTGTGAAAACCCTCGCCGACGCCTACCTGGCCCGGACAGGGAGACGAAAGCCGGAATTGGTCGCCGCCGTGCACCGGCAGTGCGGCATCTCCGAGGTCTGGGCCCGACAGATCATCGACGGCAAGAAGGTTCCCTCCGTCGAACTCCTCCACGGCCTGGTGAAGTTCTTCGACCTCAAGGACGCGAGAGAAGCGTTCTTCACCGACGAGTCCCCCGACGCCCTCAACCGGGCACTGCTGCCGATCCTGGACAAGTACGAGAACCCCGAACAGGACCCCGTCCAGGCCCTGCTGAAGAAGTACGGCGTGGTCGCCACGGACATGCGCCACCACGGAAGCCTGACCGCCGAGCAGCTCGAGACGCTCCTTGCCGGCGTCATCAAGTCCGTCATGCCCCCACAGGAGGACAACGGCCGATGAGTACCCGCGCCATGAAGTCTCTGCTCACCGCCCTCGGCAGGGAAGCCTCCAAGGCCATCCAGCGGCCGGACGAACCGAGGGCCGTCATGAACGCGTTCTGCCAGGCCATGAGCGCACGCACGGGCCGCCCCATCCAACTGGCCTTCCGCGCGTTCCCCGCAGACCTTCCCGTCCCGGTCTCCGGCATGAGGATCGACTTCGGCGAGCGCTCCGTCATCGTGGTCGAGCAGGGCATGCACCCCGAGGCCCAACTCGTCATCCTCGGGCACGAACTGTGGCACGAGGGGAACGGCGACTGCGGCCACCACGTCGCCGGCATGAACGCAGCGGCCCGCGCCACCACCAGCGAGGCGCCCGAAGCCGTACAGCGAGCGGTCGAGCAGATCCTCACCACGGAGGAAGTACCACGGGATGCCTTCCTGACCGTCGCAGCCCGATCCGACTCGGTCGACAGTCACGAAGTGGACGCCGAGACCTTCGGCCTGCTCTTCGGCCGCGAGGTCCGCACATGGGTGACCGGCCGGTACGCGGAGAGTCCGGTCAGCGCGACCACCGTGGAGGGCCGCCTGAATCTGTCCCTGCTGAACCGGGGCGGACGCCTTCTCTGATGAGTCCTCACTTCCACGTCCCGTACCTCCTCCCCACCGTTCTCCTCGCCATCGCGCTCGCCTTCAAGGCGCCGACCTTCTTCCGGGCCTGGCACGACCCCGATGTCAGGGCCACCACCCTGCTGCTGACCTGGGCCACGGCCGTCCTCATCGTGATCACCCCGATCAACATTCACCGGCTCAACGTGCTGACCGGCGTCCCGAACATCGCAGCGCCGTGGGCGTACTCGTTCCTCACCGCGTTCAACGCGACCGGCCTGACCATGATCATTCGATGGCGGGAAGCACCCTCCGAAGGCCGGCGGCGGCGGATGATCCGCATCTACTGGATCTACGCGGCCATCGGCGTCGGCCTCTGGGCGACGTTCCTCCTGGCCCACGCCCCCGAACCCCGCATCTACGACCTCGACACCTACTACGCCAGTACGCCATGGATGCGCGAGCACATCCTGCTGTACCTGCTCGCGCACATGGTGTCGTCCCTCGTCGCCACCTACATGCTGTGGCGGTGGCTGCCCGAAGTCACCAACCGGTGGCTGAAGACCGGCGTGATCTTCCTACAGCTCGGGTTCGCCTCCGGGCTGGCCTTCGACGTCACCAAGCTGATCGCGGTGGGCGCCCGCTGGTTCGGCGGCGACCTCGACCTTCTCAGCACCAAGGCCGCGCCCCCCTTCGCGTTGGTCGAGGCCATTCTGGTCGCCCTCGGGTTCATCGCGCCGCAGACCGGACCTGTCCTGCAACGGTGGAGCCGAGACCAACGTGACTACTGGCGGCTGCGGTCCCTGTGGCGCGTGGTCCGCGTCGTCAAACCCGCCGCGGTCGCCGCCCGGCTCGGCTTCTGGGCCCCGCTCGATCTGCGGCTGATGCAGCGCCAGCAGCGCATCCATGACGCGCTGCGCCTGCTCGCCCCTTACCTCGACCAGGGCCTCTACCGGCAGGCGTACGAGGCGGCCGCGGCCGCCCACGGCGCCGACGAGGCCCACGGGATCGCCGGGGCCGTCGCCATCCAGGCCGCGACCGACGCGTACCGCAACGAGACTCCCACCAGCAGCGGCCAACCCCAGCAGGCCGCGACCGACATCGCCGACCACATCGACGCCGTCTCCCGGGCCCTGTACCGCCCCCGCCTCATCGGCAGCATCCGCCAGCGGCTGACCAGCACAGAGAGCGTGACCGCACATGCCTGACATAGCTACCGGCAGACCCACCGCCATCGTCATCGGCGCCAGCGCCGCGGGCCTTTTCGCCGCCGCCGCACTCACCGAACACGCCGATGTCACCCTCCTCGAGCGCGACACCCTGCCCGACGGCCCCGAGCCCCGCCGCGGCGTTCCCCAAGCCCGGCATGCTCACCTGGTGTGGAGCGGCGGCGTACGCGCCTTCAACGACCTGGTGCCCGGCGTCGTGGACGGCGTCGTCGCCGAGGGCGGCCGCCTGGTCCACATCATGGGCGACATGGTCTCCCGTGCCCCCAACGAGGTGTGGTTCCGCCGTTTCACGTCGACGCACCACCGCAACCTCGTCAGCTCCCGCGACCTCCTCGACGCCGTACTGCGCCGGCACGTCCTCGCCGACGAGCGGATCACCCTCCGTCAGGACACCACCGCTCTCGCCCTCGTGGGCGACGCCGGCCGAGTCACCGGCGTCCAGGTCCGCACGGGCGACGACACGTCCGTCCTCACCGCCGACCTCGTCATCGACGCCTCCGGCCGCGGATCCCGCGCCCCCCAGTGGCTCGAGGACCTCGGCCTGCCCCGCGTCACCGAGCGGGAAGTCAACGCCGGCGTCGCCTACGCCACCCGCATCTACCGTGCGCCGGGCACCACCGCCGACGCAGACTTCCCCCTCGTCAACGTCCAGGCGAACCCGGCAAAGGCGCCCGGCCAGGGCGGAATCATCCTCCCCGTGGAGGGCGGCCGTTGGGTCGTCACGCTCTCCGGCACCCGCGGCGGGGAGCCCACCAGCGACCCCGATGCGTTCGTCGACTTCGCGCTCGGCCTGGGCGACCCCGTCATCGGAGAACTGCTCAAGACGGCCGAGCCGCTCGGCGACGTCGCCACCACACGCAGCACCGCCAACCACCGCCGTTACTACGAGAAACTCGCCCGCTGGCCCGACGGGTTCACCGTCCTCGGCGACGCCATCGCCGGATACAACCCCGTCTACGGCCACGGCCTGACCGTCGCCGCGCAGGGCGCCCTCGCCGTCCGCGACGTCCTGCGCACCACCCCGGTCACGGCTCCTGGGCTCGCGCGCCGTCTCCAGCGCGTCGCGGCCCGGCCCGTCGCCGCCGCCTGGGACCTGGCCGTCGGCCAGGACGCGTTCTACCCCGGCGCCAGCGCCACCCCGCCCACCGCCGTGGAGCGCTACCTCGCCGCGTTCGTCGACCGGGCAGTGGCCACCGGCGCCCGCAACCCGCGCGCGCTCGGCGCCCTCCTGGACGTGATGAGCATGGAGAAACCGGCAACCCGCCTGTTCTCCCCGGACATGCTCGTCCCGATGCTGCTCGGACCGAAGCGGCCGTTCCTGTCCAAGCCGCCCCTCACCGACGACGAGCGGGGGGCTGCCGCCAACCCCTAACCAAGATCAACCTTGCCCAATTGGGCAAGCGATAGGGCCCCGTATGAGTGACGTACGGGGCCCTATTACGTGCTGCCCGATCCGCACCGTCGGCGCGGGACACGTCGCCTGTTCGTTGCCGTGCAGCCCGGTCGGCTCCAGTTGTCAGACCATGGTCGTACAGGCCTCCCCATGGAACCTGAACTGCTCGTCGTCAAAAGGCCTGCGCAAGGGAACCGGGCGGGAGTCGCAGGGCGGTCGGCTCACCGTGCTCGGACAGTCGACTTTGAGTATCGTGTGCGTTTACATCGTTTTCGTGCTGGTAGGGGCGGGTGTCGGTTGGTTCGCCGACTTCCTGGCCGACTGGCTGGTGGCACTGCCCTGGGCACCGTTGCAGGGACCGGCTGAGCTGGTTACGTCCATCCCCGCCCCGGCGCTGCCCGCTGCGGGTGCGGTGGCGGGACTGGTCCTCGGACTTGTTGCCCAGTACGAGCAGTTGGTGATTCGCCTGTCGGATGAGCGCGTTGTGCTCACAAGTAAGGGGCGGGAACAGGAGTTCCCGCACGATGCCGTCGCCACGGTGTTCCGGGACGGCAAGCAACTCGTCCTGCTCGGCCGCGATGGTGGCGAACTCACTCGGCAGGAGTGCGACCTGGACATCGGCCGCGTTGCGGAGGCCTTCACCGCGCACGGCTATGCGTGGGCGGACGTCGATCCGCACCAGGACGAGTTCAGCCGCTGGGTCCCGGGTGCTCCCGGACTCCCGGAGGGTGCGAACGCCATTCTCAAGGCCCGCCAGGAGTCGTTGGAGAAGAAGGGTCCCTCCGACGACGATGTTCGGGAACTTCGTGAGGAACTGGCCTGTCTTGGTGTCGTGGTGAGAGACGAGAAGCGACGTCAGTACTGGAGGTCCTTCCCCAAAGCAGGTCCGGCCGCGGAATGAAGGACGGTGAGACCGGCTGCACCGAGTCCCTCGGTGGAGCCGGTACTGACCCGCATCAGGTCCGCGATGGGCTCGGGGAGCGGGGAAGGCGGATCGCCCAGCCCGACCGTGACGGTGGTGCCGTCGTCGGTGCCGTCGTCGACGGCGAGGCGGATGATGCGGGTGACGCGCTGGGCGTAGAGGAGAACGAGCGCGGCCGCGGCCCGGCTCCGCAGGGGCAGCGAGTCGTCGTTGAGGACCCTGCCGTGGCTCCGTACGATGCAGGGCTCGACTGCGCTGGTGGGAGCCTCATCCTCAGCCTCGCCCCGGCGTCCAGGACAGGTGTCGCCTGTTCGCATCCGATGCAATTGGCGTCGGTAGGCACATCGGAACGAAAGCCGGCGCTAAAGGGTTGTTGTATGTCGCTGGAACGGCGGTCGTTCTGGACATCCAGCGCCCATCAGCCCCGCCTGCCCCATAGTCGTACACGATGGGATCGCCCCCGGATTTCTGTAAGGACCCCATCGCGTCGGACTTGCCGCCATGCATCCGCACAACCGATCTACGATCGGAAGCATCAAAGCGAGCACCACAAGCAGGGATCAAACAACCGCCGGGCCGCCCGCCCACAACCATTGGTTGTGCCCGTAGAGTAGGTGGGCATGGACCTCGACACCGTCCGGACCTTCGTCGCAGCCGCCGACGCGGGGCAGTTCCAGGAGGCTGCCGCCGAGCTGGCGGTCACCCAGCAGGCTGTCTCCAAGCGCATCGCCGCGCTGGAGCGCAACCTCGGCGTGCGGTTGTTCACCCGCACCGCGCGCGGCGCCGAGCTCACCATCGATGGGCAGGCGTTCCTGCCCCACGCCCGTGAGTTGCTGCGCGTCGCCGAGCGCGCGGTCGGGTCCGTGCGCCCCGGCCGCCGTCCGCTGCGCGTCGACGTGATCGCCTCGCGCGGCGCGGCGTCGGGCCTGATGCGCGACTTCCACCGCGCGCACCCCGAGACCGAACTCGACGTGATGTGGCTGTTCGACATCGAGACGGCCATCGCCGCCATCCGGTCCGGTGAGATCGACGCGTCCTTCCGCGCCGTCGCCGCGCCCGGCCGGTCCCTCCCCGAGGACATCGAGTCCGTCCGGGTGCTCGACGAGCCGCTTCAGCTCCTCACCGGCCCCGCCCACGCGCTGGCGGGCGCCCGGTCGGTGCCTCTCGCTCGGCTCGCCGGGCACCGGATCTGGATGCCCGGCATCGTCCCCGGCACCGAGTGGGCCGCCTACTACGACGACCTCGTCGCCGAGTTCGGCCTCACCATCGAGGCGACCGGCCCCAACTTCGGCTCCGACGCGCTCCTCGACACCATCGCCGACACCCCGGCCCTGGCCACCTTCATGGGCGAGCACACCCGCCTCGTCTGGCCCTCCGGCCACGGCCTGCGCCGCATCCCGGTCACCGACCCGATGCCCGTCTACCCGCACTCGCTCCTGTGGCACCGCGACAACCCCCACCCGGCACTGGCCAGTCTCCGCGCCCACCTCGCCGCCACAGCGGCCGGCCACGACGCCGCCGGGACCTGGACGCCGGGCTGGGTACTTCCACGCTGAATGCCGCCCGGTCATCGTGGCCGGACCGACGGACGGCGGCTCGGGGCAGGCACGGCGCCACCGTTCCACCGACCGCACGCTGGCCCGCAGCACCGCGGCGACCTCCGAGTTCTTCTAACCGTAAGACGCTTGGCCGCCAGGGCAGTCGACCACCCAAGTTCGACTTGGTCGACCACCGCGAGCGCCACGCTGTCGCGTGCGGGCCGGCCGGCGGGCATTGACGTCCGGGTCCGGCTGCCGGTCCGTTTCGTGTCGGCCGACGACGAGACTGGAACGGCCGGCAGGCCAGTTACCAGCGCGACGACCAGGAGGGGCGCGATCGCGCGACGATGGCATTCGTCATGCGGGGCGTCCTTCCGTGCCAAGGCCGCCAGGGCGCTTCGGCCGCGTCGGACACAGGGCAGGTAACCGCCGACATGGCAGCGCACCCCGGACGCGCCAGAGCCGAAACGACGGCGAGGCCGTGGACATGGTGCGTCCCCAGGCTTGGCGCCGGGGCTGGTCGGTGTTCTCGGGCAGTGCTGCGGTCCTCGCTGTGGGGCGGCGGACGAGGACAGCGGGCCCAGGACGGGCTGATGCCGGCGCGATCGGACCGTCATCGCATGACTACGGTCGGGAGGGAGACTTCGCCGATCACCCCTGCGCTAGGCGAGGTGGTTCAGGCATGCATCCGGCAGCCGCTGACCACGCGGTTACGGGGCACTGGCGGAGGCGGTGGCAACACTCACAGCCGGCCTGCCTGCGGCTGCGCCGACGATACGGATCTCGCCGTGCGGCGCCCTCGAGCAGGGCTGACACTCGGAAATATGAACACGACGGACATGTCACCGAGTGACTCTTCGAACCCACACGGGGCACCGGACGCCGACGTTCTGGTGGTCGGAGCCGGTCCGACCGGCCTCCTGCTCGCGGGTGACCTCGCCAAGTCCGGAGTCGATGTCACGCTGCTGGAGCGACGCGACCACGAATCCAATCTGAGCCGCGCCTTCAGCCTCCATGCGCGAACCCTGGAGCAGTTCGACGCCCGAGGCCTGGCCGACGGACTCCTCCGTATCGGCACGCCGACCCGGGCGCTGCATCCGTTCGGCCGTCTCAGTATCGACTTCTCCAGGCTGCGAACGCGCTTCCCTTTCATCCTCACCATTCCTCAGTGGCAGGTCGAGCGGGCCCTGCTGCGCCGGACCGAGGAAGCGGGAGCCACCATCCTCCGTGGGGCTCGGGTCACCGGGCTACGGCAGGACCCGGACGGTGTTGACGTGGACGTGCGCCATTCCGACGGCACCAGGGCCACGCTTCGGGCCCGTTACGTCGTCGGTACGGACGGGGCGGGCAGCACCGTCCGGCAGAGCCTGGGCATGCCGTTCCCCGGTAAGTCGGCCATTCGCTCCGTGATGTTGGCTGATGTACTGCTCGACCGCGCCCCTGATGACATCTTCAAATTCAGTTCGAATGAAGAAGGTTTCACGTTCTTCGCGCCGTTCGGGGACGGCTGGTACCGGATCGTCGCCTGGGACCGGCGCGAACAGGTGCCTGACGATGCGCCGGTCACTTTGGAGGACGTCCGGGACATCACCAAGCGTACGATCGGCAGCGACCTCGGGATGCACGACCCTCGGTGGCTTTCCCGCTTCCGCAGCGACGAGCGGCAGGTACCCCACTACCGGCAGGGACGAGTGTTCCTCGCGGGCGACGCCGCACATGTCCACTCGCCCGCCGGCGGCATGGGCATGAACACCGGGATCCAGGACGCCGCCAACCTCGGCTGGAAACTGGCAGCCGTCCTGCACGGCTGGGCTGGTGACGCACTGCTGGACACCTACCACGCGGAACGTCACCCGGTGGGGCGCATGGTCCTGCGCGTCAGTCACGCACTCCTCACGGCCGTCACCACCGGGTCACCTCTGATCCGCGCGTTGCGGGCCGCACTGGCTACCGTCGTGCACCAGTTGGTCGTGGTGGAGGCGCGCGCATCACGCGGCATTTCCGGCATCGGGATCACCTACCGGGCACCCCGCGGCTCTCATCCGCTCGTCGGACGCCGGATACCAGACCTCCGCCTGGCGGAGAAACCGGCCCGGCTCTATGAGGCACTGCGGGAGGGCAAGTTCGTGCTGGTGGGCCGCGATGTCGCTGCGGTTGCCGCGCCGTGGGCGGGGCGAGTGGTGACAGTCTCCCCGGCGACCAGCCTGCGCCCGACGCTCCTGGTCCGGCCCGACGGCTATGCCGCGTGGGCGGCCGAGGACCCCGACCCGGACGAGGTGTGCAATGCCCTGACGCAGTGGCTGGGCCCGGTGGACCACCAGGGAGCGTGAACGGCTTCCCGGTCTCGTGGGCATTGAGCCGCAGAAGACCTCCTCCCTGGCGTTGCCAGGTGGTACGGACGCACGTCGACGAGCAATACGAACGTCGACCACTCCATCGGGACAGGTCGCCCGTACAACACAGGTGAGGAGTGACCGGCATGAACCAGCTTGCCGCGAAGATGGGAGCGGTCTTCTTCGTGATCTGGGAATCGTGCACATCAACGCGGCCTACGACCTGCTCAAGCTCGGCCAGTCCCTCCACCCGGGCATGGTGCAGGCCCGCATCTTCCAGGACGCATGGAACATCCTGATGGGCGCCATCATCGTGGTCATCATCGCTGTGACCATGAACTGGAGGAACTCCAGAACCGGCTTCTGGATCAACCTGACCCTGGTGTCCCTGCTGGACATCCCGTTCATCCTGTTCGTCATCGTGCCCGGGTATGCCCCGCTGTGGCCGGGACTCCAAGGCCCGATCGCCTGGGTGATCGCCGCAACCTGCGCCGCCGTGGGACTTGCCGCACACAGCAACGAACCCAGCGCGAAATAGCGCCGTCGTTCGGCAGTCGGCTGCTCCCATCGCCACCAGGGTCAGCGGCCACTGCGTGTCAGGCGGACTGCAGCAACTCGCGGAGCTGAGCGGTGTCGATGAGGTGGCCCCGGGACGGGAACACCTTGTCGACCAGCACCTGGTGGGCCTCGGGGTCGGGGTCGGCGACGCCGTCGGACAGCACGTAGACGCGGTAGTCGCGGTCGGCGGCGTCGATGAGGGTGGACAGGACGACGCCGCTGGTGCTGATCCCGGTGAGTACCAGGGTGTCGATGCCGCGGTCGCTCAGTTGTTGGTGGAGATCGGTGGTAGAGACCGAGCCGAAGCGGATCTTGCGTACGACGATGTCGCCTTCCTCGGGCGTGACCCTCTCGTCGATCTGGGTGGCGGGGTCCTCGTGGTGCAGCATCTTCGCCGTGCCGACGGCGGCGAAGGCCTTGTTGGTCTCAGGGATTGCAGCCCAGTCGTCCTCGGTGAAGGCAACGCGGACGTAGGCGATGGTGCCGCCGGCGGCGCGAACGTCGGCCATGGCGCCCTTGACCCGCTCGACGAGCGCGTCCGCGTCGGCGGCCATGGGGACGATCCCGTTCTGGAAGTCCATGGCCAGCAGGGCGGTCCGCTCGGGGGCGATCGCGGGGAGGGGAGTGGTGCTCAAGAGAGGTTCTCCTTGGTCGGGTTCTCTGTTGTCGGGGGTGTCGGGGGTGTCGGGGGTGTCGGGGGTGGGGTTCTCGGCTGCCGGGGTTGTGGCGAGTGCCGGGGGCTGGGGAATGTCGGTCCGCCGGCTCGTGTCGCGGCTCATCAGACGGCGGGGAACAGTCAGCAGGAGGACCACGAGGCCTGCCGCGACCAGCGCGATTCCGAGGATGTGCAGGCCGTGGTCGCTCACCCCGTCACGGAAGACGATGCTGCAGATCACGGCGGAGGCGATGCTTCCGAGGTATCCGAAAGTCCTGAACAGCCCTGCAGCGGTGCCGATCTGGTCGGGCGGCGCCGCGAGATAGAGGGCGGTCTGGTTGCCGATCGTGCTGGCGGCGGATGTGACGCCGAAGACCAGGGAGACCAGCATGATTGCGATCGCCGGACTGTGCGAGGTGAGCAGCATGATGCCGGCGGAGCCGATCAGCATGGTCACCGCCGAGGCGATCAGCGGTCCGCGCACCAGGTTGCGGCTGGCAAGCGGCCGCGAGAGCAGCGCGGAGACAGCCCCCATCGGCAGCAGCAGAAGTCCCACCGTCACGGTGGACATCCCGTGTGCGGACTCCATCCACTGGGCCATGCCGTACAGCACGGAATAGACGCCGAGCAGGGTGAGTGCCTGGCGCAGGTAGGTGTGGGCGAGAGGGCCGTTGGCGGCGAGAGCGCGGAAGTCGAAGAACGGCGCGCTCTTCCGCAGTTCCCACACGACGGTCGGCACGGCGGTCAGCACGAACGCGGCGAGCGCGAACCATTCGACATGCGGCAGGCCCATCAGGAAGATGACCAGCCCAGTCATCGACACGGCGAAGCCGAGGGCACCGGGCAGGTCGATGCGGTCGGCGACTTGCCGGAAACCGCTGTGCCCGCGCTGGCGTACAGGGTCCCGGGGCAGCCAGCGCACGGCCATCGCCAGGGCGATCACGGTGACCGGGATGTTGATCAGGAAGGCCCAGCGCCAGCCCGCGGCACCCACCAGCAACCCGCCGATCGGGGGCCCGACGGCGGAAGTGGCCATGCCCGCGATCGCGATGCCGCCGAGCACCCCGCCCGGCGGAGCGTCAAGACCGGCGTCCTCGGCACGCCGCCGGATCAGCACCATGGCGCAGGGGAAGGCAGCCGAGGTACCGATGCCGACCAGCACCCGGGCGACGGTCAGCATCGCCAGGTTCTGGCCGAGACCGCCGACCAGGCCGCCGAGCATTACCAGCACGATGCCGGAGAGGAAGATCCGGCGTGCGCCGAGTACCTCCGCCAGCCTGCCCGCAGTGGGCTGTGCGACGGCGCTGGCCAGGTAGAGCGAGGAGACCAGCACGGCGGTGCTGCCCACCGAGACGTGCAGTTCAGTGGCAATGGCCACCAGAGCGGTCGCGATGATGGCGCTGTTGATCGGGTTGAGACTGGAGCCCACGTAGAGCGGGGTGGTGAACGTCCACGCGAAGGGCTTGCGCGAGAGGCCGCGCATGTCGGTGTCGGCCTGGGTGGTGGCGGCCCTCATATGCCGCCATCGCTGAGGTCGGCCGCAGCGAGACGCTCCAGCAACTCGATGGCCTTCTCCATGTCCTTGCGCTCCTCAGGAGCGACGACGCGGTCGATGGCCCGCGCCAGGAAGGAGGCGCGCCCCCCGAGCAGTCTGTCGACCAGTTCGGTCGCGGAGGGATCGGCGCTCATCAGCTTCCTGCGGCCGTCCTGCGGGTCGGGCTCGCTGAGGACCAGCCCGGCGGCCTTGAGCACCGCCAGGCTCTGTGCGATGGACTGCGGACTGACGTGCTCCAGCGAGGCGAGCCGGGCCGCGGTGACCGGGCCCTCCCGCACCACGCTCGCCAGTACGGCGAGCTGCGTGACGGTCAGGCCGGTCGAATGCTGCCCCGATTCCGCGCGCAGACGTGCGCGCAGTCGCTTGATCACATCGTTGAGGCGCTGCGCGGTTGCAGCGGACTGCTGCGGTCCGGGGTCCGTGTCCATGGCCATACCGTAAAACTCCACAAGCAACTTTGCCAAGTTACTTGTGTAATTTTTGGGCTCGACGGTGGCTGCGAGACTCGCGCGACCCAGCCGGATCTCCGGACGGGACCGACGAAGGAAAGCGGGACTCGACGGGCAGGCACATCCAGGGCGAACCCGTCCTGTTCAGGCCGACGAGCGGTACGAGACCGGGACGCCTGGGAACCAGCACGCGCTCGAAGTCGCACGCCTGCTGACCGCTGCGAACCGATGGCGGCAGGCCACCGACGATCGGAACGGCTACGGGTGGCGGCCTCGTCCAGAGCGAGTGCCGCCCGCTCGACCTCACTGAGTCGAGCGGTGCTGGGCTGGGCGGACGCGGATTTTCTTGGGTGGGAATGTGCCCTGTGGTCGCGTGGCTTGCCGCTGTGTCCTGGGGGCGTGTGCACCGGCGACGGGGGTGTCCCAGCGGGAATCTGTTTGGGGGTGGGCCGGTGAAGTGGAGGATGTCGCTGTGGGCGGTCTCGCAGCGCGCGCCGGCGGGTTTTGGTGTGGCGTGCAAGGTGTGTGGACCGTCGGGCATGGGGCGGGTGCGGTAGCACGTGCCGGGTGTCCCGGGGGAGACCGGAACCCCGGCCCGATTACGGCGGGCCGGGGTTCTATGCGGTTCGCATGGTGCGGTTGGGTTTAGAAGTCGAAGTCTTCGCCGTGGTGGCGCTTGACCACCCGGAAGCTGCCCACCACTCCGTCTCTGACGTGGACGCCCTTGGTGTGGTGCACCTTGACGCCGTTGGCTTCGCTGTGAGGGCCGACGGTGGCGACGGGGGCGCCGTTGTCGCAGGTCGCCCCGCGGAAGAACTCGACGGTCCGCTTGCTGTCGTTGCGGATGTTGAAGCTCTTGGAGCCCAGGCCGCTCACCACGGTGATGCAGCCGTCGGGGTGGGCGGAGAACGACCGCTCGTTGATGAAGATCCGGCCGATCTCGTGGTGGCGCTTGCCCTTGAAGCCCTCGCCGCCTTCGCCGCCTTCGCCGCCGCGGCCGCCGCCGCCCTCGTTGCCCTTGCCCTGTCCGCCCTGTCCGCCCTGTCCGCCCTCGCCGCCCATCGGCGCCTGGGCCGGGGCGGGCGCCTGCTGGACGACGGCCGGGGTGGCCGGGGCCGCCTGGGGCGCCGGCGCGGGGGCGGCGGTGGCGTAGGTGATGCCGGTCACGGCGAGTGCGGCAGCGGCGGAGACGGCCGCGGTGACGACCTTGGAACGGGTCATGATCATGATGTCTTGCTCCTTCTCAGAGAGGCCGGCTTTGGAAGCCGGTGTGTGATTGAAGGTACTGATCGCCCACAAAGCTGTCATTTCGGAAATATCGGAATGGCTGGTGTGGGGGGCCGAACGGGGTACCCAGAGCGCCCGCGGACCGTCTCTCCGGCTGCTGACGGCACGTCAATCCGTCGCAGTTCCCGGGCAGATTGATGAGGGATTAGGCCTTCAAGGTGATCTCTGATGCCTGATCACCCGTGCGGCGGCGAGTCGCCTGGAAATGCCGGTGCGAAAGGCTCACCAGATTCCGGGACGGGCGGGTCTCAGGCCCGATCACGTAGACCCCGCCCGTCGGGGCCTTGTGCTCGCGCCGTCCGCCGTCCGCCGTCCGCCGTCCGCCGTCTGCCGTCCGGTGTGGACCGGGCCGCCGTCCTGTGGTCAAGGGGGTGAGGGCGCGAGGCCTAGTCTGTGACGACCCCTCACCCGGTGGGCGTCGGCGTTCGGCAGGTCCGCCGGTGGGAGTCCGACATTCCGTCATGGCCGCAGCCCAAGGGTTGCGATGCCTTGGGCTGGACCGCACCTCGCGGGCACCCTGGGGTCGGCCGCGTCCAACGGCCGGGGCGAGGGTCGTCAGGGTCTGCCAGTGCTCGGGCCGCAAGGTGGGTCGGCGTCGGAGTCGGGGCCCGGCTGGTGGGGCAGCTGCGCAGACCTGCTGCAACCTCCTTCCCCGGAGCAGGTCCGGGCCGGGGTAGTGAGGGCACGGTGTGCGGGGCGAGGGTCGTCATGTCGGCCAGAGCCGCGTCGGAACGGCAGGGGCTGATGGGATGCCACAGCCGCCAGAAGGCCACAAGTTTGCGTACTGCCTCCCGCGAGGGCGTGGGTCTTGCCGGTGGAGGAGCCGCCGGCCGGGACCGACGGTGGGCGCCACGGGTATCGAGGGCCTGGTGGACCTCCAGGTCGGCCAGGCCGAGGTGGTCACTGAACTTGCTGATCGCCCGCGCCGCATCCTGCGTCTTCGGGGCCTGAACCTACAGATCGCGTACCCGCCCAGCTAGAGCAAACAGGGTTGCTGCATGGAGAGTTGGTGGTCTGTCATGCTTCGGGTGCGGTCTTCGTCTGGGGGCTGGCGTGAGGGCGTCCGGCTCCTGTGGTTCGGGACGGGCCGGGGGCATGTCACGCGGATCGAGTTCCTCGAGCGGTAGAGCTGCAGCCGCGCCGCCCCGGCGCGTCCCGCGGCCTCGCCATGTGGTCCGCTGGATCAGGACCGGCTGGGGCCGGCTCCCCGTCGGCGGCGGCATACAAAAGCCAACGTGATGTCGAGGACGTCCATGGCGTGGTTGTCGTCGCCCGCGCGGCCGGGCCGGGGGAGGGGCACCGGGTGTGCGGTTTTTCGCTTTCGTCACCCGTTCGGGCTCACCCGGCTGCCGCGGGGGAGATCAGCGGCCGTTACTGGGGAACACCGCCAACTGGGGGTGTTTCAGCGGGAATCTGCTTGGCGGTGAACCGGTGGAGCAGGAGGGCGTCGGCGCGGGCAGCCGGGCGGCGCCTTCTGGCCGGGTTTAGTGTGGCGTGCGAGGCGCGTGGACCGTGAAGCACTGGTCAGGTGTGGGCGCCACGTGCCGACGCTCGGGGGCTGAGACCAGAATCCCGGCCCGATTGCGGCGGGCCGGGGTTCTAGCTGGTTCGAATGTTGCGTCTGGGCTTAGAAGTCGTCGAAACCGAAGTCGTCGAAGTCGAAGTCGAAGTCGCCCTTGTGGTGACCGACCACCCGGAAGCTGGCCACTACTCCGTCCTTGACGAACACGCCTCCGTGCACCCTCCCGGGCTTGATGCCGTTGGCTTCGCTGCGGGGGCCGACCGTGGCGATGGGGGCGCCGTTGTCGCAGGTCGCGCCACGGAAGACCTCGACGCCCCTGCGGCTGTCGTTGCGGATGTTGAGGCTCCTGGAGCCGAGGCCGCTCACGATGGTGATGCAGCCGTCCGGGGTGGCGGAGTACGTCCGCTCGTTGATGTGGATCCTGCCGATCTCGTGGTGGCGGCGCTTGCCGTGCCCGCCGCGCTCTCCGCGCTCGCCGCCTTCGCCGCCGCGGCCGCCGCCCTCGTTGCCCTTGCCCTGTCCGCCCTCGCCGCCCATCGGGGCGTAGGCCGGAGCGGGCGCCTGCTGGGCGACGGCCGGGACCGTCTCGGGCTGCGATGCGGGAGTGGCGGCGGCGTAGGTGATGCCGGTCGCGGCGAGTGCGGAAGCGGCGGCGATGGCCGCGGTGACGGCGGTGGAACGGGTCATGATCATGATGCCTTGCTCCTCTCTCTGAGGGGCCGGCTGTGACAGCCGACGTGTGATTGAACGTAATGACCACCCCCAGAGCTGTCATTTCGGGCGTATCGGAAGTGCTGGTGTGGGGGAGCCGAACGGGGTACCCAGAGCACCCGCAGACCCGGCCGCCCAACTGCTGACGGCACGTCAATCATCTGCCAATCGCGGGAAGATTGATGAGGCATTAGGCCTTCAAGGTGATCTCTGACGCCTGATCACCCGTGCGGCAGCGGGTCGCCTGGAAAAGCCTCAGCGAAGGGCTCAGAGATACCGGGACGGGAGGGCCACGGACCGGACCACGGCAACCCTGCCCCACCAGGGGTTCTGTGCCCAAGCCGACCGCCATCCGGCGTGCACCACGCAACCGTCCCGTAACCACGCGGACGAGGGCTTGAGGCCGCGCCCCATGACGCCCCCTCACCCCGCCGACCCGCTCACGCCGAATTCCTCCATGCGTGGGAGAACCGCCCAGCACACGCGGCGCCGGCGCAGGTCACGCCCGCGCCCAAGCTGAGGAGCTCACGCACAGTCGGGCGGTGACACACCGACAGCCCGGGCAGGGTTCGCCGCCCACGTCAGCGCCTCAACTCAAGTCCCCTTGCCCGCGTACGGCTTGTTACGCCGGACGAACGGGACCCGCTGCACAACGTGCACACGTCGCCGTCCAGCCTCTCCGCGACAAGGCCACCGACTCGGCTGGTCCAACCGGCGACGACGCCATCAGCAGCGATCACGCGCCAGTCTTTACCGGCGACGAGCCGCAGCTCGGACATGAAGATCACGACATCGGAGCAGCCAGGTCGCCAGCCTGGCCCCGCAGGATACGTTCGAACCAGTCCGCAGTCAGTTCCGCGCATCGACCGGGCGAACCGGCCACGCGGAACGTCCCGACCACAGGCCCGTGGAGGGGAATGTACATCTGGTTGTGGAGTTCAGTGCCGAGCACGCCCTGCCCGTCGTAGAACGCACCGAAGACGTGGGAAATGGCATTGGTTCCAGGCCTCACCGCATAGAGCAGAGCCAGCAGATGCGCGAATCCGGTCTCCTCCGGGCGCAGGATGAGGGTGTCGTCGGGGTCGCACGGCCAGGTAACGGCCCGCTCGCGTAGTACGGACACGAACCTGCGCCATGCACCATCCAGCGTCTCGAATGCGTCCGCGTCAGCTTCCCCGACTGAGAACCAGGGCACGTACACGCTGCCGTCCATGTCCTGCACCGTAGCCGACAGGCTGATCGCTCAAGCCGGAAGGTCACGATCTACAGCTGGAGTTACTAGGAGCTCGCGCAGATAGGCGTGTTGCGGAGGGGGACGGGGGTTCGCTCAGACAGCCGGGGCAGTCACTGAGGCTCGGGTGGTGGCGGAGATGAGAGCTTCGCGAGGTACTCGCGCTGCGGCAGCCAGGGCGCGGCCCACCGGATAGGCGTGCGCGCTGGCCGGGAGGTGGCCGGGGCGACCGCTGAGTACCACGTCGATGGAGCCCAGGACGCTGCCTGCGTCCCTGGTGCGGTTCAGTCGTCGCAGTGCTTGGTGGGCGACTGCTTCCGCGCTGTCGTACAGGATGGTTCCGACGGGCAGGCTCCGCAGAATCTGTGGAGCCACCAGGGGGTAGTGCGTGCATCCCAGCACCACGGCGTCGCAATTCCGGGGGGTTCGCTCGGTCGCATCGGCGATCGCCTCCGCTGCGGCAGCCATGTCACCGTGGTCGATCGCTTCGGCCAGGCCGGGACACGCGACCCGCGCGACTGGCATGCCGTTCGCGAAGTCCGCGATCAGACGATCCTGGTAGTCACTTGCGGTGGTCCGGACGGTCGCCCACACGGCGAGGTTTTGGCTGGTTGCCGCGGCCGGCTTCACGGCGGGGACGGTTCCGATCACGGGAATGCGGGGCTCGAACCTCTCGCGCAGGGCGTCGATCGCGGTGACGGTGGCGGTATTGCAGGGGACCACGATGGCCTCCGCCCCGCGCTGTGCAGCCAGGTGGGCGGCGGTGAGCAGACGGTCCGTGACGAAGGAAGAGGTCGTCGGACCCCAAGGGGCGCCCTCGGGATCCAGAAGCAGAAGCAGATCGAGTTCCGGGGCGAGGTGCCGAAGCCAGCCGGCGGTAGAGAGGAGGCCAAATCCTGAGTCGATCAATGCCACCGTCATGGGGGTCAACGTACCAGTCGGAAATCACCGCAGGCCGTACCGAGCACATGCGCCGCCTGCCTTCACAAGGCCAGGCGAGACCGTCAGGTCGGCAGGATCAACTGCCCTCTTGTGCTGAGTTCGTTCAGTCCCACACGGCGCGCGGTGATCCGTTCCAGCAACTCGGGAGCCGGCATGCACGGGATCGTAGGGGGCGGCCGAACCGCAGCGAGCCAGATACGATCGGTCAACTTCCCGCCTCTGCTGCCGACTTCTTGCTCACGAACTGCTTCGCCGCCTCGACTGCTTCCCTGTTGAGTTCCTCGAAGGAGACTCCCCAGCTCTCTTCCCAGCCGTCCAGGTTGTGTGCGCAGTGGACAAGTGGTTCCAGCTCTTCGGGATAGCTGAGGTCGTAGGCGATGTCTGCCCAGATGAAGTGGGTGCCGGTGGTGGGATCCAGGGTTCCGTCGGCGATCTGACCGGCTACCCAGTAGGCCATCGCCCATTTTGCGGCCCGAGGGTCGGCGGGCGGATGGAAGAGCAGCCCCAGTTCCTCCAGCACCTGGTCGAAGAGAGCTGACGCTTCGGGCTCCTCGTTCCGGCGGAGGCCGGCCAGTATGGCGAGGGAGACATTGCCCAATAGTGGCGCGACAGCGGACGTCGGGTCCTTGTCAGCTGAGGAACTCGGCGAGCGGAAACGAACTGCGCCCCCGATCGAGGGGCGACTGCCTCAGCTCACCGCCACGCCGTACGGCTGAGCACCGACGGCAACCGTCGAGATGACCTTGAGGGATGCGGAATCGATGACGGCAAGGGTGCCTGCTCCCTGGTTGGTGACGTAGATCGCGTGATCGGTGACCTCCAGATTGAACGGGTCGGTGCCGGGCGGGCCTAGGGCGATGGTCGCTGAGACATGCTTGCTTCCAGTGTCGATCACTGAGACGTTGCCGGGCCCGAGATCGGCGGAGTACGCGTAGCGGCCGTCCGGGCCGATGGCCACGTCGAAGGGGCCTGTGCCGACGTTCACGGCGGTGGCCTTGCCGCTGTCGGTGGCGATGGCGAGGACCCGCGTTCCGACCTCGTCGGCGACGTAGGCCGCCTTGCCGTCCTTGGTCACGGCGACGGCGACCGGCGATCGCCCCGCGGCGATCTGCCGGACGACCCGGTGGGTGCGGGTGTCGACGACCGACAGGCTGCCCGATCCCGCATTCGCCACGTACGCCTGGGCACCGTCGCCGCTGAACGCCACGTTCACCGGGGACCTGCCGACGGGGATGGTGGCCAAGGCCCGCCGGTTATGGGTGTCGATCACGGAAACGGTGTTCGAGGTGCCGTTGGTGACGTAGAGGGACCCGCCGTCCGGGCTCAGGGCGACTCCGCTGGGGCTCTTGCCGACGGGTACCGTGGCCACGGTCTTGTAGGTGCGGGTGTCGAGGACCGAGACGCGGGCCGAGCCGCTGTCGGCGACGTAAAGGCGCCTGCCGTCCTTGGCGATGGCCACCCCCTCGGGTGCCGTGCCGGCCGGCACCGTCGCGACCACCTTGTGGGTGTGGGCGTCGATCACCGAGACGGTGTCGTCCTGCTGGTTGGTGACGTAGATGCGGCTGTCGGCGTCGGCAGGCGCCGGCGACCGGCCCGCGGCCGTCGGGTGCGCGGAGGCGGTCGGCAGACAGGAGACCAGCAGCGCGGCGACGCCCACCGCGAGGGCCGGCCGGAACGTACTGCCGCGGCGTCGGCGGCCCGCTGCTGGGGTCCGCGAGGCAGACAACATCGCGCCTCCTGTGCACAGTGCCGTGGTTCGGTCCGGATGGTCCGGCCTGGGGTCAGGTCAACAGCCCGCGGGCGTAGTAGTCGCTGTCGTCCCGGACGCCTGGGAGCGCGAAGAAGTAGCCTCCGCCCCGAGGGCTGATGTACGGCACCAGGGCTTCGCTCTCCAGCCGGGTTTGCATGGCGATGTAGGTTTCGAGTTCCTGCTGGAAGCAGATGAACGCGTGTCCCATGTCGAGTTCAGGAAGGTTGGGACTGCGGTCGTAGTCGTAGCTGCGGCGCAAGATGGTGCTGGTCGCCGCGGTCTGCGGGGTCTGGGGATTGGCGAGCCGGATGTGACTGTCGAGCGGGGTGATCAGGCCCTGCGGGTCGTTGGTGTAAATGGGGTCGAGCAGATCGGAGTCGTTCTCTCCCTGCGCGTAAATGGGGGCGCCGCTCGCCTTGCGACGGCCGAAGATGCGTTCCTGCTGGGCGACAGGCACCTTCTGCCATGCCTCGATGAAGAAGTGCACGATACGCACCACGTAATAGGTGCCGCCCGTGGCCCAGACCGGTTCGGCGCTCTTCGGCTGGACCCAGACCACCTGGTCCATCTTGGCGGCGTTGGTGGTGTCCGGGTTCGCGATGCCGTCCTTGAAACCGAACCAGTCGCGCCGGACACCGACGGGGCGTTCCGGATTGCGCTGGCCGTCGATGCGCCAGCGCAGCTTTGCCGCCGACTTGGTGTGAGTCAGGATGTCGAGCAGTGCGTTCACCGTTGTGTCCCGGTGATCGGCGCATATCTGGACCAGCAGGTCCCCTTGGCTGAGCGCGGGATCCAGGTCGTCATGCCGGAACGGTGTCATCGTGACGAGTTGGACCGGCTTCCGGGCCCGCAGACCGTAGCGGTCGTCGAAGAGGGAGGCGCCCACCCCGACGGTCAGCGTGAGGCCGTCCGCGACGACCGTGGGTCCCAGGATGCCGGTGCTGGACGGTGCCGCGGTCGAAGACGTCTTCGGCGGCCTGCCCCCCGCGGTGAGGAAGCGGGCTCGTGCGGTCAGCGTGCGGAACAACTCGGTGAGTTCCCTGCGGTTGGCCGCGGTGACGTCCAGCGAAACGAAAACAGCGTCCTGTTGGGGAGGAGTGGCGATGCCCGCCTGGTAGTAGCCATGGAAGGGAATCGTCCGAGACTTGGGTTCCGTCGTGGCCCCGGACGGCGTTCCTGCGACGGTCGTACCGTCTCTGAGGGTGGTCCAGCCTGCCGCTCCGACAGCGAGGCCGGCAGCGGTGCCTTGCAGGAGCGTCCGCCGCGCGAACGCACCCATCGGGCAGCCTGCTCCGCTCCATTCTTCGTCCGGATGGGCCTTGTCGGTCATGACGACGTTCTCCATCGGTCGGACAGTGACCTTCTACCTTATTTCGGGTGCGTCAGGCCTACCACTCGGAAGTGTGACGGCATGGCCAGGCCATGCCCTGGCGATTCTGGCGAGCAGGTCGCGCGTACTCGAATGGTTCACCGCCGAGCGTCAGCTGTTGTGGAGGTCGGACGGGTCCGGTTCGCTTGTGCACGCTGACGGTCCAGATGTGTGTGGCGCGCGCCTCTTATCGGCTTCAGCCCGACCTGCGCCGTCGACGTCATCGCCTTCTGCAACGCTCCGAGCATGGGCCCAACAGCCCGGCTTCCGGCTCTTGAAGTAGCTTCTCCACCTGGCTCAGGCGAGCGGTACACGCTTGCGGAGCAACTGGCTGCCGGACGGCGTCGAGCCGGTCCGGCACATGATCGGCCGGGCGTTAACTCGGTCAGCTTCTCGAAGTCCTCACAGCACGGGTGCCGCGTCGGCCAGGAGGGGGCCGGCGCCGTCCGGCGCGCCGGAGAGGGCCTGTTCGGTCCAGATGATCTTGCCGCGGTGGGTGTAGCGGGTTCCCCAGCGCTGGGCGAGTTGGGCCACAAGGAACAGGCCGCGTCCGCCCTCGTCGGTGGTGGTGGCCCTGCACAGGCGAGGGGAGGTGCTGCTGCCGTCGGCGACCTCGCAGATCAGGGTGCGGTCGCGCAGCAGGCGCAGGCGGATGGGCTCGGTTCCGTAGCGGATCGCGTTGGTGATCAGTTCGCTGATGATCAGCTCGGTGGTGAAGGCGATCTCCTCCAGGCCCCACACCTCAAGCTGGCGGCTGGCACCGGCGCGGATACGGCGCACGGCCGCGGGGTCCCGTGGTACGTCCCAGGCCGCGACCTGGGCGGGGTCGAGCAGGCAGGTGCGGGCTACCAGCAGGGCGACGTCGTCGCGGGGGTGGTCCGGTTGCAGGGCGTCGAAGACTGCCTGGCAGGTGTGCTCCGGATCGCGGGCCGGGGTGTGCGGGGGTTCGGTGAGGGCCTGCCGTAGCAGGGCGAGGCCGGTGTCGATGTCCCGTTCACGTGTCTCGATCAGGCCGTCGGTGAACAGCACCAGGCTGGACCCTTCCGGCAGCCGCAGGTCGACGGTTTCGATGGGCAGGCCGCCGCCCAGGCCCAGGGGTGGGGAGCCGGGTATGTCGGGGAGGACGACCGTGCCGTCCGGATGGACCAGGGCGGGTCCCAGATGGCCGGCCCTGGCCAGGGTGACCTGTTCGGCCACCGGATCGTAGATGGCGTAGAGACACGTAGCCCCGGTGACGTCCTGCTCACCCTCTGGTCCGTCCGCGTCGATCCGGGTGACCAGCTCGTCGAGACGGCCGAGCAGTTCGTCGGGAGGCAGGTCGAGGGCCGAGAAGTTGTGCACCGCGGTGCGCAGGCGCCCCATGGTGGCGGCGGCGTGCAGGCCGTGGCCGACGACGTCACCGACCACCAGGGCAACGCGGGCTCCGGACAGGGGGATGACGTCGAACCAGTCGCCGCCCACCCCGGCCTGGGCGGGCAGGTAGCGGTGGGCGACCTCCAGCGCGTTCTGCTGGGGCAGAACGCGGGGGAGCAGGCTGCGCTGCAAGGCGACGGCCACGGCGTGTTCCTGGGTGTAGCGGCGGGCGTTGTCGATGCACACCGCGGCGCGGGCGGCCAGCTCCTCGGTGACCGGGAGATCCTCTTCCTCGAACGGGCCGCTGTGCTCCGAGCGCCAGAAGGTGACCAGGCCCAGCACCACGCCGCGGGCCTTGAGTGGCACGCTGATCAGCGAACGGAGCCCCAGGTCGGGTACCAGGCGGGCAAGCTCCGGTACCTGGGCAAGCCAACTGGGGGAGACAGTCAGATCCCGTTCCAGTACCGCGTGCCCGCCGGCCAGGGCCATCGCCATCGGGGTGGCCGCGTCCCAGTCGACGCGCTCGCCGGCTGCGGGCAACGGAGGACCCTGCCTCACGCCGCGGCACGCGATACGGAGCAGACCCGCCGTGTCCTCGGGCTCGGCGCCGTGCAGCACGGGTTCCAGCAGCTCGACGGTGGCGTAGTCGGCGAAGCGGGACGTCGCGACCTCGGCGACCTCCTCCGCAGTGCGCGTCACGTCCAGGGTGGTGCCTATCCGCATGCCCGCTTCGTACAGCAGCCGCAACCGCTGCTGGGCCCGCTCGGCCCTGCCCGCGAGCGTCCGCAACTCGGTGGCGTCCCGCAGCGTCACCGCACTGCCCGGCTGTCCGCTGTAGGGAGCGGTGGGCCTTACGTTGACGGCCAGCAGCCGTTCCCCCGCGAGGTGCATCTGGTCGGTGACCGGACGGTCCGCCGTCAGCAGGTCGACCATCCCCGGATCCAGGCCCAGGGCGGCGATGGGGCGCCGCTCCACGTCCGGGGGCAGATCCAGCAGCCGCCGGGCCTCGTCGTTGGCCAGCATCAGCCGCCCGTCTCCGGCGGTGATCAGCACGCCTTCCCGGACGGCGTGCAGCACGGCGTCGTGGTGCTCGTACATGCGAGTCACCTCCGTCGGGCCGAGGCCGTGAGTCTGCCGACGCAGTCGTCGGCTCACCAGCGCCGATCCGCCCGTGCCCAGGGCGAGCGCGACGGCGGCCGCCCCCAATACCACCGGCACCTGCCGGTTCACCACCGCGTTCACATGCTGGACGGTGATCGCGACGGACACCGCACCGACGATCTTCCCGTCTGCCCGGATGACGGGCACGCCAGAGTCCACGGCCGGACCGCGGGAGGTGGCGAAGGTCCTCGTGACGGTGAGGCCCTGGACCGTCTGCTGCTGATACGGGCCGATGACGCGTTTCCCGATCAAGGAGGGATCGGGGTGGGTGAGACGGATCCCGTCGCGGTCGAAGACGACGACGAAGGCGACGCCGGTCTGCTTACGGACCTGCTCGGCACGCGGCTGCAGGATCGTGGTGGGATTGCGGCTGGTCAGCGCCTGCGCCGTTCCCGGTGCGCTCGCGAACGTGTGGGCCACCGCCAGTGTGCGAGCACGGGCGTCCTGCAGGCTGTCGCGCCGGGCCTGGAGCACCAAGGCTACGACGGCGGCAATGACCAGGGCGACCACGACCGCCGCCTGCAGCACGAACACCTGTCCGGCGACGCTGCGCCCAAGCCCCCGGAGACGCGACCACAGGGACGGGGCGCGGTGGGGAGACCCCTGGGGGCACTCGTGATGGGCGAGCTCAGGGCCGGGGGCTGAGGCACATGCGTGCCGCCTGCGCAGTGACCATGAGACCGGCCATCGCCTCGAAAGTCCCACCATCTTTCTTTTCTAGCATCGCGTGGCTTGGGAGCCCGGGTTCTTGCGCGAAGGGGAAACTGCGCTCCGGGAGCTCCCCTGGCCTGGCCTCAGGCCATCCGCCTCTCGCCGGGGCTGCATATGCAGAACGGGCGTGCGTCAGGCACTACCCGCAACCTCTCCCCAAGGTTGCGCCGTTAGGTGAGGCATGCATCCCGAGCTCCACATCTGTCACCATGACGAGAACGACTGGACCGTCGTCGAGATCCGCGGAGAGGTCGACGTGTACACCGTGCCCCGCATCCGCGAACACTTGGGCAAAAGGATTCAGGCGGGCCGGCACCGCCTCATCGTCGACCTGACGGGGACGACATTCATGGACTCGACCGGCCTTGGGCTCCTCGTCGGCATCCACAAGCGGATCCGTACACGCGCCGGCGCCCTGCGGCTGGTCATCGTGAACCCGAACATCCGGCAGATCTTCACCGTTACGAGCTTGGACCAGGTTTTTCCGATCTCCGATTCAACGCAAGCCGCGATGGGGTGAAGGAACCCCGCAGGCGAGGGGCGCTCCTTTTGCCGCTGACGGTGGTGTTCATTGACCGGCTTCTGGCCACGCTCCTTCATCTCCACAAGTCGCGGCCTTACCGATGGACGATTCGGCGGTCACGCAGCCACCGCTCGTGCCCGCCGTATGCCCCGTAGGGGCCGGTCCGGGGAGCGGGTGGCTCGGTCCTTTGTGTCCAGGTGTAGACGCGCATGAGGGGGCCGATTACGGTTGCGTGCTGATCATCCACTGGTGAGGGGGGACGTCCATGCAGTCGTCGTTGGCCGCCGACGAGCCGGGCGGCTCCGGCACACGTGAGTCGCCAGACCCGCGACGGCACCCCGCGTGGGCTCGCGGGGCACTGCGCGCGGTGACGACGGTGCACGCGGCGACCCTGTTCACCCAGGCCGTCCTCGCCGGGCGGTTCTTGTCCGGCGACTACGACATGCTCACCGCGCACGCGGTCAACGCCAATGTCATCGTCGCCGTCGGCCTCGTGCAGGTCGTGGTGGCGGTGCTGTACTGGCGCCCGGGCCGCGGTCCGGGCTGGCCCGCCGTGGTCAGCGCCGTGCTGCTCGTGGCCGAGGCCGGGCAGGCCGTCCTCGGTTACCAGCGGACCCTGGGGGTGCACGTCCCGCTGGGCGTGACGCTCATCGCCGCCGGGCTGCTGCTCCTGGTCCAGGTGTGGCGCCCCCTGCCCCCGGGCCCTGTCACGGCCGCGCCCGGTGACGCCGGGTCAGTGTCCGGGAGGGTGCCGCCGCCCGGATCGTCCCCGGAGGCGTCGCGGTCCGCGCGGGAGGTCTCGTGAGGCCGGCGATACCGCGCCGCCGTCTCCTCGGCGTCCTGGGCGGCGCGGCCGCCCTGGCGGCGGTGGGCACACAGATCCCTCGGCTGGCCGCCGGCGTCCAGACCGGGGAACTGCTCCGCAGCCTGCTGCCGCTGCCCGCCCCGTACCAGGTGCCGCTGCCGGTACCGCCGGTGCTGACCCCGCGCCGGGACGCCACCACCGACTACTACGAGGTGACGCAGAAGGTCGCCACCCAGGAGATCCTGCCCGGCCACACCACCGCGATCTGGGGGTACGAGGGGATCTTCCCCGGGCCCACCCTTGTCTCCCGCAGCGGCCGGCGGACCGTCGTCCGCCACCGCAACGCGCTTCCTGTGCCCGCAGTCGTGCACCTGCACGGCGGCCGCACCCCGTCTGCCAGCGACGGCTACCCCACCGACCTGATCGTGCCGGACGGGTTCACCGGCCCGCTCCCGCACCACGACCACCGGGCCAGCCTGGCCCACGGCTCACGCGTCTACGAGTACCCGCTCCAGCAGCGGGCTGCCACGCTCTGGTATCACGACCACCGCATGGACTTCACCGGCGCCGCCGTCTGGCGCGGACTGGCCGGGTTTCATCTCGTACACGACGACGAGGAGGAGGCCCTGCCCCTGCCGCGCGGGGACCGGGACATCCCCCTCATGATCACCGACCGCGCCTTCGACGCCGACGGCTCCTTCCGTTACCCCGCGACCGACCCGACCCTGCTGCACACCCCGGGCGTGCAGTCGGACTACGTCGAAGGGGTCCTGGGCGACGTGATCCTGGTCAACGGCGCGCCGTGGCCCGTCCTGGAAGTCGACGCCGCCCGCTACCGGCTGCGCATCCTCAACGCCTCCAACGCACGCCGCTACCGGCTGGAGCTGGACCCCCAGCCCGCGGGCGGCGGCGCCCTGGTGCAGATCGGCTCCGACGGCGGCCTGCTGGCGGCCCCGAGAGCGCACGACGCGATCGTGCTGGCGCCCGCGCAACGCTTCGACGTCGTCGTCGACTTCTCCCGCTACCGGGTCGGCGAGGAGGTCACCCTGGTCAATCGGCTCGGCAGCGGCACCACCGCCGCGGTCATGCGCTTCCGGATCGCCCGGCGCGCCACCGACGACAGCACCGTGCCCGCGCTGCTGTCGGGCATCGAGCGCCTGGACCCGGCGCGCGCGACGGCGACCCGTACCTTCGCCTTCCGTGACCAGGGCGACGAGGGCTGGACGATCAACGGCCGGCCCTTCGACCCGATGCGGGCGGACGCCACCCCCCGGCTGGGCGGGCTGGAGGTCTGGCGATTCACCAGCGACTTCCACCACCCGGTCCACCTGCACCTGGTGCACTTCCAGGTGCTCTCCCGCAACGGCGAGGCCCCCGGCCCCTACGACGCGGGCTGGAAGGACACCATCGACCTGAGCCCGGGCGAAGCGGTCTCGATCATCACCAGATTCACCGGCTACCGGGGGCGTTTCGTCTTCCACTGTCACAACCTGGAGCACGAGGACATGGCGATGATGGCCAACTTCGAAGTCGTCTAGCTGGAACTCGACGAAGCACTACTCGGCTGTTGGTGACCGACTGTGTTCACTCGCGCGCCGTAAGCTCACCGCCACCGTGCCGGGCGGTCCCGTCGCGGGTGTCGCGGCGGCGGGTGCCGGCGTGGGCCTGCGCGAGACCGAGGTGAGCTGGATGTCCATCTCGGGCTGCCGTCCCCAGCGGCAGCCCGGCTGACCCTACGGCTCCGGGCGGTTGATCCGGGCGAGCAGGAGGGCGACGTCGTCGTCGGGGTGGGGCGCGAGTTGGTTCATTACGGTTCGGCTGAGGGCTTCCAGCGGCAGCGTGGAGTTGGCGGTCAATACGTCGCAAAGCTGGGCCAGGCGCTGGTCGAGGTCCGTGTAGCGGGTCTCGACGAGGCCGTCGGTGTAAAGGGTGAGAATGCTGCCTGGGGGCAGCGGCAGCTCGGTCGGTACGAAGTCGGTGCCGTCGACTCCCAGCGGCGCCCCGGCGGGCAGTTCCAGCAGTTCGGCGGTGCCGTCAGGGTGGACGACGGCAGGCGGGGGATGGCCTGCCCGGGTGATCGAGCAGCGGCCGGCCACCGGGTCGCAGACCGCGTAGACGCAAGTGGCCAGGAGTGCGTCAGGAAGGTCCGTCGGACTGGTGTCGAGCAGGCTGGTGCCGAGCTGCCGCAGCAGCTGTTCCGGGGGCAGCGCCAGGCGGGTGAGCGCACGCATGGTGCTGCGCAACTGCCCCATGGCGGCAGCGGCCTCGATGCCGTGCCCCATAACGTCCCCGACCACCAGGGCGGCCCGTCCGCCGGGCATCTCCACGACGTCGTACCAGTCACCGCCGACCTCGTTGACGTCGCTCGCAGGCCGATAGCAGTGGGCGACCTCGATTCCGGGCGGGGGCGTCAGCCGGTGCGGCAGCAGGGTGCGTTGCAGCGTCACGGCGGTGTCGTGCTCGCGGGTGTACAGGCGGGCGTTGTCGAGGTAGACCGCCGCGCGGGAGGCCATGTCGCGGGCGAGCGTCACGTCGTCGGGCGAGAAGGGCCGGGAGGGGACCGACCGGAAGAAGCCGGCCGCCCCCAGCACCCTGCCGCGGGCGAGCAGCGGGACCATCAGCAGGGAGTGCACCCCCAGCTCGCGAAGCCGCCGGACGACGTCGGTGTGGCAGGAGGAGGCGCCGATGGCTCGCTCGTCCACCTCCACGACCACGAACGGGTCCCGACGTGCTATGGCCTGCACATACGGTGAGTCCAGCGGGAAGTACAGGGTCGCGCCCAGCGGGGCGAGGACCTCGGCCGCCGGCGAACCCGGGGCCGCGGACTTGCCGAGCCGCCGTACCGCGATGCCGTCGGTCAGGTCGCTGCCGGGCTCCGCGGCGTCGTCGGCGACCGCCGCCAACAGGTCCACGGTGGCGATGTCGGCGAGTCCGCGCAGCGCCACATCGGCCAGTTCCTGCGCGGTCTGCCGCATGTCCAGGATGGTGCCGATACGGGTGCCGGCCTCGTTGAGCAGGTCGAGCCGCCGGTGGCTCTCCGCGGCCGCGTGCTCGGCCCGGTCCTGTGCGGTGACGTCGATCACCGAGGCGCCGACGCCGAACGGACGTCCCCGGGTGTCTTCCAGGCGGAAGTAGGAGCAGGACCACACCCGGTCCTCACACGGGGCCGCCGGGGTGCGGCCCGTCACACGGAGGGCGACCACGGGCTCGCCGGTGTCCAGCACCCGCTGCATCACAGACTCCACCTCAGCGGTGTCTATATCGGGCAGCAGGTCGGATACCCGCCGGCCGAGGTGCTCGGCCTCGGGTACGCCGTTGATCGCTTGCAGGGCGCTGTTGACCCGCAGAAAGCGCAGTTCGCTGTCGAGGGCGGACAGCCCGACCGGCGACTGGCCGCGCAGGCCTTCCATGATGGCGCGGGACACCCGCATCTCCAGCGCTGCGGAAACGTCCACGAGGAATGCGAGCACGTGACCGTCGGCGCCGGGCGGTTCAGGGACCCGGTGGGCGCACACTGCGAGGTCCACCAGGTGCCCGTCCCGGTGCCGCACCCTGCACGGCCTCGTCGCTGCACGACCTAGGGTGAGCCGCTCCAGCAGCGACCGGGCCCCTGGACGGCCCTCCACCGGGACGAGCCGCTCCCCCCGGCTGCCCAGCACCTCCTCCGCCGGGTAACCGAGCAGGGCCTCAGCTCCCGCATCCCAGTAAGCGATGCGGCCCAGGGCATCCACCCGCACTCCGGCCACCAGTAATTCGTCCGGCCACAGACGGCCCCCGGCGCGTATCCCGGCCGCCTGATCGAATGCCTCGCGACGGTGCATGGCGCACCTCCCAGGCTGCTCACTTCCACTGCCTGCATCCTGGACATGTCCGGCCTGGCACCGCCGGTCTCGGCGTGGGCCTACACCTTGCCCCGCGCCTACACCAGACGGCCGCAGATCGCCGCCATCACCACCCGCCGCGTCATCCGCACCGTGCGGCGGGCCCTGCGCCACGCCGACGCAGCTGAGTGGAACTCTGAAGGAATGATGCCCGCGACGCCTCCGGGTGAAAACGGCCGTTGACGTCATATTGGTTCCGGTTCAGCCCGACTTGCGAGGCCGCGCGTACCGCAGTGAGGCTGGTAGCAGGGAAGGCCGTTTTCTCGTGGGCCCCGGCGTCCGCCTGTACCTGAATCTGATGGATCGCCCGGCGGCGGCCTGTGCTACGCCTCCGGCTCTGGCGGGGTGCCGCCGTGCACCCAGTGCCACGGCTCCGCCGGCAGAGCCGTCCCATGCCTCGTTCCCTGCGTCAGGGATGTCCCCGACGCGGCGACATCGATCGAGAAGGCATCATCATGTCCCTCAAGGAAATCCTCCCCGGCCGTCTCGGCTTCGGCACCGCCCCGCTCGGCAACATGTTCCGCGCGATCCCCGACGAGGAGGCCCTCGCCACCGTGGAGGCTGCCTGGGACCAGGGCATCCGCTACTACGACACCGCCCCCTTCTACGGAGCCGGCCTCGCCGAGGAGCGCCTGGGCAAGGTGCTCTCGGTCAAGCCCCGCGACTCCTACGTGCTGTCCACCAAGGTCGGCCGCGTCATCCTCGACGAGCCGGAGACCGCCGTCCGCGAACTCGGCGAGAAGGGCGGGATCTTCGAGCACGGCAACCCCAACAAGATGCTCCACGAGTGGACCGCCGCGGCCACCGAACGCTCCATCGAGGACAGTCTCAAGCGCCTGGGCGTCGACCGCCTCGACATCGTCTGGGTCCACGACGTCTCCCAGGACTTCCACGGCGACCTGTGGCTGCAGAAGTTCGAAGAGGCTCGCACCGGAGCCTTCCGGGTGCTGTCGCGGCTGCGCGACGAGGGCGTCATCCAGGCCTGGGGCCTGGGCGTCAACCGCACTGAACCGATCGAGCTGACCCTGGCCCTCGACGAGCCCCAGCCCGACGGCTTCCTCCTCGCGGGCCGCTACACCCTCCTTGACCACGAGCACGCCCTGCAGCGGCTGCTGCCCATGGCCCAAGAGCAGAACGTCGGCATGGTCGTCGGCGGCCCCTACAGTTCCGGCATCCTCGCCGGCGGTGCCCACTTCGAGTACCAGCAGGCCCCGCCGGAGATCATCGAGCGCGTCCGCAAGCTCAAGGCCCTCGCCGAGAAGCACGGCGTCGGCATCAAGGCCGCCGCCCTGCAGTTCTCCCTCGCTCACCCCGTGGCCGCCGCCGCCGTCCCCGGCGCCACCCGGCCCAGCCGCATCGCCGAGGACACTGCCGCCCTGAACGAGACCGTCCCGGCCGCGTTCTGGCACGACCTGCGCGCCAGCGGCCTGGTCAGCCCCGCTGCCCCGCTCCCCAACGGCGCCTGACCGTCCCAACCCCCCACCCCAGAATCAGGAGAACGACCATGGCATCGACCTCGGTCAGCCGCGTAGTGCCGGCCTCGCCCCAGAAGGTGTGGAGCCTCGTTGGCGGCTTCGACGCCCTGCCCGACTGGCTCCCGTACATCCTTGAGAGCACCGCGCTCGAAGGCGGCCGGGTCCGTCAGTTGAAGAACCCGGACGGCGAGGTCATCGTCGAGCGCCTGGTGGACTTCAACGAGACCGAACGCCACTACAGCCACGCCATTGTCGAAGCACCCTTCCCCGTTACCGGTTACGTCTCCACCATCCGGGTCCACGCGGTTCCCGGCCATGAGGACATCGCCGAGGTGCAGTGGTCCGGACGCTTCGCCCCGACGGCGTCAGTGATGACGAGGTGGTCGACCTGTTCACCGAGATCTACCGCGACGGCCTCGACGCCCTGCACAAGACGCTGTCCGGCTGACAACGGATGGGGGAGCGGTAGCCGGTGTGATGTGTGGTACGGGCATGGAGATGCCGGAAGGAATCGTGCGCCAAACATTCACAATGACCACTGACTGAACATACCTGGAATCCAACTTCGATCATGGATTGGCCAATTGTGGCCATTTACTCCATTCTTCGGAGTTTCGGTCTGACTCTGGATGATGGAAGCGGGCCCTGTCCTGTCACGGCTTGAAATGCTGTGCCCGGCCCGCGCTTGGGGGGTGAAAGGCGTGTCCGAGGAGTCCGAGAGAGTCGGAGCTGTCAGCCGGTTCCGTTATGACGAGATTGTGACCGAGCTCCGTCAGGTCCTTGAACAGCAGGCGCAGGGGCAGTTCACGATCGGTGACCGTGCGCTGGAGATCGAGCCGATGCGTCTGCCCGACGACGGGGCGGCCCCGTCTGGCCGGGACCTGTTCAGCGTCCGCCAGACCCTGGCCCGGCTCGCGGAGGACATCGGCCTGTGCCGCAGTACGGTGGTGAACGTCCGCTGGACAGCGGCGCGGTGGCCGAAGAAACATCGTCGGGCGGGGGTGTCCTTCACCGTTCACCGGGTCCTGGGCAGCATTCCTGACGAGGCAGAGCGGTTCGCGGCGATCAAGACCTTGCCCGTGGGCAAGAGCCGGTGGACGGTCGACGACGCCAGGCGGAGGGTCGGACGTCAGGTCGCGAACCCCGTCTCGCCGGAGGAGAAGATCACCGCGATCCACTCGCTGGCCCGGGCCGAAGAGGTCGCCGCGGCGGTGACCTCGGACTTCCTGAAGCGGCCGACGGTCGCAGCGAAGGTGCTGGAGCAGGAGAAGGTCTGGGTGGTGGAGGACCTCACCCGGGACGAGTCGGTGGCGACCACGGCCGTCACGGGTCTGCTGCGCCGTCCGGACGTCGCGTTCCAGGCGATGGCCGACGATGCCGCCCGCTTCCAGGTCAACCAGGCCCAGGACGAACGCAGCCGGCAGGCCCGCGAGGACGAGGATGCCGACCGTACCAGCCCCATGGCCCCGGCCGTCCGGCACATCGACCGGACGGTGGAGTTCCTGGACCTGGTCACCTCTTGCCACGCCTGCGTCGCGGCCGCCAACCGCACCGTCTCCGGTCTGCCGGACTGCACCCTGAGCGAGGACGAACGCACGATCGTGCACCAGAGCGTTGCGAGGGTACGGGGTGTGTTGACTGAACTGAAACTGGAGTTGTCGCAGGTCAGTGACCTATTGGGGGGCGTTGGCTGACGTGTGGGCGACGCTGACGGGCAGAGCCTCTCAGGTACGGCGATCTCGTCCAGCGGCGAGTTCGGGCTGACGTTGTCGGGACGCGCCTTGATCTGCGACAGCAGATCCCGCAGGGGGCGGATCTGCAGGCGTGACACGCTGTTCACCAGCTGATTCCGGCCGCCACCGGCAGATGGTCGCTGCCGGTGGCGGGAAGCACCCACGAGCTCTCCGGCTTCACGCCGCGGACCAGGATCTGGTCGATCCGCGCCACCGGGAACTTCGCCGGCCAGCTGAAGCCGAAGCCGTCCCCGGCCGCGTCCTGGACCGAGTGCAGCCGCGAGGTGATCTCGGAGAACGCGCGGTCGTCCACGGTGCCGTTCAGGTCGCCGAGCAGCACCACCCGCTCACTCTGATCGGCGGCGATGGCCTCACCGAGCGCCTGTGCGCCTCTGTCCCGTGAGGCCGTCCAAAAGCCGTTCCTGGGCAACAGTCGTACGGACCCCAGGTGGGCCACATACACCGTCAGCGGCCCGTGGTCCGTGGCCACCGTGGTGCGCAGCGCCCGGGTGTAGGTCATCTTGATCTCGACCGGCTTGGTGTCCGCCAGCGGCCCGTAGTCCATCTTGATGTCGACCGGCCGGGTGTCCGACAGCGGCAGCCTGCTCCACAGCCCGACCGTGCCCTGCACTGTGTGGTACGGGTACGCCCTCGCCAGCCCCTTTTCGTACGTGCCCCGGGCCTGCTGGGTCAGCTCCTGCAGCGCCAGCACGTCCGCCCCGGAGGCGGCCAGGTCACGCGCGGTGCCGGCCGGGTCGGGGTTGTCGGCGCCGACGTTGTGGCTGACCACAGTGAGGTCGCTGCCCGGGTGGGACTTGTCACCGAGCAGCCCGCCGAAGAGGCTCAGCCACACCGTGACCGGCAGCAGCAGCGCGGCCACCGCGGAGGGGGAGCGGCGCCACAGCGCCCCGGCCAGCAGCACCGGGATGAACAGGCCGAACCACGGCAGGAAGGTCTCCACCAGGCTGCCGAGGCCCCCGCGGTCCGTGATCTGCGCGTGCAGCGGCATGACCAGGCCGAGCAGCAGCGCCAGCGCCGCGAGCACCGGGCCGCGCTTCCACGGGCCCGGCCGGGAGGCGATGCGGATCGCCCGGCGGATGCCCGCGCGCCAGGTGGTGGAGCCGGCATCCCGGTGGCCGGCGGCCTGTCCAGGCGCCGCCGTGTCCGCCTGCGTCATCGTCCGTCCTCGCCCACCGTCGGTGCTGCCCGTACGAAAAGTGCTGGTCACTGCTGCATCCTCGGGTCCTGGGTGGCGTCGGCGGGTGTGGTTCATTCCGCCAGTCAACGCAGCACGGTGTTGTCGGCACGTATGGGATTTTCGATACGCCGACGATATGCGCCGGCTCGTAGCATCGAGAGCATGCGCGTGTTGATCGTCGAGGACGAACCCTTGCTGGCAGAAGCCATCCGCGACGGCCTGCGCCTGGAAGCGATCGCGGCCGACATCGCAGGTGACGGCGACACCGCTCTGGAACTGCTGAGCGTCAACGCCTACGACATCGCCGTCCTCGACCGCGACATCCCCGGACCGTCCGGTGACGAGGTCGCCACACGCATCGTCGCCTCCGGCAGCGGCATGCCGATCCTCATGCTCACCGCGGCCGACCGTCTCGACGACAAGGCCTCCGGGTTCGGACTCGGCGCCGACGACTACCTCACCAAGCCGTTCGAACTGCAAGAGCTCGCGCTCAGGCTCAGAGCACTCGACCGCAGGCGCGCCCACAGCACGCCTCCCGTGCGAGAGATCGCAGGTCTGCGCCTTGACCCGTTCCGTAGACAGGTCTACCGGGGCGGCCATTACGTCGCGCTGACCAGGAAGCAGTTCGCAGTGCTCGAAGTCCTCGTCGCCGCCGACGGCGGTGTCGTCAGTGCCGAAGCACTCCTGGAACGCGCGTGGGACGAGAACGCCGACCCGTTCACCAACGCCGTACGCATCACCGTCTCGGCACTGCGCAAGCGTCTCGGAGAACCCTGGATCATCGCCACCGTGCCAGGCGTCGGCTACCGCATCGACACGCAATCAGAGGCCGGTCACTCGGGAGGCGAGCGTGGATAGAGCACCTGGGTTGAGCGTTCGCCTCAAACTCACCCTCAGCTACACCGGGTTCCTCATGCTTGCCGGCGTCCTGCTGCTCGCGGCGGTGTGGTTGTTCCTCCTGCGTTACGTGCCCGAGCGCGCGCTCATCGTCCCCGGCTCCACTGGCACCTCCACTCATGGTGTTTTTCCCGTCCGGTCCAACCTTCTGCACGTTTTCGCCCCGAGGGCAGCCGCAGTGTTGGCATTCCTGCTGGTGTTCGGCGCCGTGGGAGGGTGGATCCTCGCCGGCCGGATGCTCGGCCCGCTGACTCGCATCACGGGCGCCACCCGCCTGGCCTCGACCGGATCGCTCTCCCACCGAATCCGGCTACCGGGCCGCAAAGACGAGTTCCGCGAACTCGCCGACGCCTTCGACACGATGCTGGCACGGCTCGAAGCGCACGTCGCCGAACAGCAGAGATTCGCAGCCAACGCCTCTCACGAACTGCGCACCCCGCTGGCGATCTCGAAGGCACTTCTCGACGTGGCCCGCACCGATCCGAACTGCGACACCGGCGAAGTCATCGACCGCCTCCACGCCGTCAACACCCGGGCGATCGACCTTACCGAGGCGCTGCTCCTACTCAGCCGCGCTGAGCAGCGGTCCTTCACCCGAGAACACGTCGACCTGTCCCTCATGGCGGAAGAAGCCACCGAAACACTCCTCCCCCTCACGGAAAAGCATGGCGTCACCATCGATACCTGCGGCGACATCACCCCCACGAGCGGATCGCAAGCGCTCCTCCTGCAGCTGACCACGAATCTCGTGCACAACGCGATCGTCCACAACCTGCCTGCGCAGGGCACCGTGTGGGTCAACACCAGCGTCCGCCCCAAGACTGTGGTGCTCACTGTCGAAAACACCGGCGAGAAGCTCACCCCAGAGCTGGTCTCGACGCTCACCGAACCATTCCAGCGCGGCACCGAACGCATACGCACCGACCACGCAGGCATCGGCCTCGGCCTGGCCATCGTCAAAACCATCACCCACGCGCACGACGGAACACTCACCCTCACCCCGCGCTCCGCCGGCGGGATCCGCGTCACTGTGGAGCTACCCGCGACAGACCCACACCCCGACAGGTAACGAATCAGGGAATCGGTGCGCCCCCACCACACGGCACGCTGTTCGCGGCGACTGCGGGCAATGTCGGGGGCACCGCAATAACGGCCTCCCACATCACACGACGCATAGTCGTCGCTGCGGAGCACCTCCGCTTCGGGCACCGACCGCCGAATCGTGGCGAGCCTTTTGTCACGGTCGGCGATGCCCGCGCTGACGGGATCGGAGTAGAGCTGGGCGATCCAGCGACCGTCAGGCAGGGGAGGCTGCTGTTCGACCGGCGTGGCCGACCGCGTCGCTTCAGCGGTTGGCTGTCCCGTCGGATCCGTCGTCGCGCCCGATGTTGCGTCCTTTGTCGGGGCCGCCGATGCCTCGGCAGTCCGCTCGGGCGGGAAACTCGCCGCGGTGGTCGTCGGCTGTGTGGGCGTCGTGCTCGGCGAGGTGCCCACCACACTGCTCGCCCCGTCGTTACCCGGACCGCGAAGTGTGAGCACCAGCGCGGTCGTCACGGCCGTGGCGGCCGCCAGCACCGCCGCGGCCACCGCGATGACGGCCGGCTTTCGATTTTGCGGAAGGCCAGGCGCGAGGGCGGATCTCGGGGTGTCCACCTGGGTGGGCGGATACCCGGGAGGAAGCGCCGGAGCTGGCTGCACCGACGCGGTGACCGTCGGCTGCTCCCAGCGAGGCGGCGAGCCGGACTCCACCCGCGCGAGCATCGCGTCCAGCTGCTCGGCATCCGGCCGGGCCGCCGGGTCGCGTACCAGCAGAGCCTGGAGCACGGGGGCAAGGGCGCCGGAGCGCACCGGCGGCGGCACGGGCTCTTCGAGCACCGCGGCGAGGGTGGCGAGTGTCGTGGCACGCCGCAGCGGGCTGACGCCCTCGACGCTCACATACAGCAGCAGACCGAGCGACCACAGGTCGGACGCGGGATCGTCGTCCTGGCCGCGGATGCGCTCAGGAGCGATGTACTCGGGTGATCCGACGAGTTCGTCCGTCGCTGTCAGCGAGGTCGAGCCCCGCATCCCCGCGATGCCGAAGTCGGTGAGCACGGCCGTTCCGTCGGCGCGCAGCAGAACGTTGGCCGGTTTGACGTCCCGGTGGTGGATACCGACCGCATGGGCGGCCCGCAACGCGGACAGCACCTGACGTCCCAGGCCGGCCGCCTCCACGGGCGTCAGCGGGCCGGCCGAGAGCCGTTCCTGGAGGGAGGGTCCGGGCACCAGCTCTATCACGAGCCATGGGTGGGGATCCATATCGACGATGTGATGGATGGTCACGACGTTCGGGTGATTGAGCCGGGCCAGCGCCCGGGCTTCGCGCAGCACGCGCTCACGCGAGACGTCCGACACCTCCGCGTCCGACCGTACGGCCTTGAGCGCGACCTCCCGCTGCAGCACCGTGTCCCTTGCCCGCCACACCGTGCCCATTCCGCCGCTTCCGAGCCGTTCGATCAGCTGGAAGCGTCCGTCCACCAGGTCTCCCCCTGCACCCATGCGCAATAGGTTAGGGACTGCGCAAGATTACGGAAGGCGGTTGAGACGGCCCGCTCATCGACCTGGTGAACATCGTTGAGGGCCTGAGGGACCTCGGGTCATGGCCTGGACATCGTCGGCCGTGGCCGCGCGCACGGGCGGCAGGCCGGCGCCATCCTGCGGGCCGGCCGTGGCGGCTGGCGCCGTGTGGCACTCGACGAGGTCCCCCTGTCGCCGAGGTGAGTGAGCTGTGTTGGATGGTGCGCAGGCGTGCCAGAATTCGCCGGCCCCGCTCCAGCAGTTCGGGAGCAGTGTCCTGAACGCAGCGGTGTCCGGTTCTCGCTAGTCCGCGGTAAATGCCTGGACTGAGAAACCCTGCGGACGGGAGACTTCCGACTTCCGAACCTCCGGGAGTGTGATGGGGACAACAGATACGCGAGGGCCGACGCCGGGCAGGAGCGCGGTCGTTCTGGCACTACGCCGCTACGGTCGGGAACTGCTGCGACTACGACTGCTGGCCCTGCCCGCGCTGCTGTTACCGGCCGTGGGCAACATCGGCATCCGGTACGTCGCTCCCCTGCTGATCGCCAAACTGGCAGGACAGGCCGCCGACAACGGCGGTCTCACCCTCAACTCGGCGCTGCCGTACGTGCTGGGCTTCGGCGTGACGCTGCTGCTCGCCGAGGCCGTGTGGCGGATCGGGCAGCACTGCCTGAACCGCGTGGACGCTCTCGGCATGGAACACCTGTACGTGAGCGGCATGGACGAACTCCTCGCCAAGGACGCGGCATTCTTCCACGACAACTTCGCCGGCTCCCTGACCAAACGGGTGCTCAGCTTCGGCAAGCGCTTCGAGGACTTCGTCGACACGGTGACGTACCGGATCGTGGGCAGTCTCGTCCCCCTGGTGTTCGGTGCCGTGGTGCTGTGGAGCTACGAACCGATGCTCGTCGTCGGCCTTCTTGTGATGATCGCGCTGACCGTGGTGGCCGCGACGCCTCTGGTTCGTCGTCGGCAGAGGCTCGTCAACGACCGTGAGGCGGCGATCGCCCGGGTCTCCGGCCACGTCGCCGACAGCCTCATGAACATGGAGACCATCCGGGCGTTCGCGGCCGAGCGGCGGGAGGCCGACGAACACCGCAGCCGTGTCGCGGACTCCCGGCGCCTGACGCTGAGGTCATGGGACTACGGCAATCTGCGCGTCGACATCCTGGTCGCCCCCATGTCCGTGCTGACCAACGTGCTGGGTCTGTTGGTCGCCATCGCCTTCGGTGGCTCGGGCCAGGGAGTCGAGGAGATCGTCGTCGCTTTCACCTACTACTCCAACGCCACACAGATCATGTTCGAGTTCAACCAGATCTACCGGCGTCTGGAAAGCTCGATGACCGAGGCCGCGCAGTTCACGAAGCTGCTGCTGGATCCGCCCACTGTGCTCGACCCGACGAAACCCGAACCGCTCGCGCCGCGGGACACAGGCATCCGCTTCGAGGCGGTGACCTTCGCCCACACGGGTGCGAAGCCGATTTTCCAGGGACTCGACCTGGACGTGCCCGCCGGCGCACGGATCGGTCTGGTCGGCAGGTCCGGCGGCGGCAAGACCACGCTCACCCGGCTCCTGCTGCGGATGTCGGACATTGACGACGGACGCATCCTGATCGGTGGTCAGGACATCAGCCGGCTGCGCCAGACCGACCTGCGCTCACTGATTGCCTACGTCCCGCAGGAACCCGCCATGTTCCACCGCAGCCTGCGGGACAACATCGCCTTCGCCCGGCCCAGCGCCACCGACGAGGAGATCCACGTGGCGGCCGCGGCAGCGCACGTCACGGAGTTCGCCGACCAACTCCCCGACGGCTTCAGCACTCTGGTGGGGGAGCGGGGAGTCAAACTCTCGGGCGGCCAGCGCCAGCGCGTCGCCCTCGCCAGGGCCATCCTGCGCGACGCCCCCATCCTGCTGCTCGACGAGGCGACCAGTGCGCTGGACTCGGAGAGTGAGCTCCTCGTCCAGGACGCACTGTGGCGGTTGATGGACGGACGTACGGCCCTCGTGGTCGCCCACCGCCTGAGTACCGTCGCCGGCATGGACCGTCTCGTCGTCCTCGACCGCGGAAGCGTCGTCGAGCAGGGCGCCCACGAGGAACTGCTCGCGGCGGACGGTGCCTACGCCAAACTGTGGCAGCATCAGTCGGGCGGCTTCCTCGGCGAGAGCACCGAGTCGGCCCTCGGACGCCCGGTCCCAGAAGCCGGTCCCAGCGGGCTACCCGGACCGGCCGACCCGGCGCCGGACGGGGGCCGCAGGACGTCGTCGCACGCTCGTACGGGCACCGGCTCCACGTGACCGAGTCGGTTTCCGGACATCCTCGACCGCCGGCGGCGTCACGCTGATACGTCCGTCGCGTGCGGCAAACCGCGAAGCGCCGCGGGAATCTCATGAGGTGACTCGGCCCAGGGGATCCCGCGAGTCGCGATGAGTCCTGCGGCGTGCGGCGGTCGTACTGTCGAACCCGTTACTGAGGAGGACTTCGGATGCGCAGCGTGACCTATTCGATGAGCGTCTCCCTTGACGGCTACATCGTCGGGCCGGACGGCGGCTTCGACTGGACGGCGCCCGGCGAGGAGGTCTTTCGCTCCTGGATCGACGAGATCCGAGAGGTCGACGTCCACCTGTTGGGACGACGGCTGTACGAGACGATGCTGTACTGGGAGACCGCCGACCAGGATCCCTCGCTCGACAACTCAATGCTCGAGTGGACCGCGCTCTGGAAGCCGCTTCCGAGGGTGGTGTTCTCCACCACGCTGTCGGCGGTACAGGGCCATGCCCGCCTGGCCTCCGGCGGCCTGGCGGAGGAGATCGAGCGGTTGCGAGCCGAGCCGGGGGAGGGCGACATCGCGATCGGCGGCGCGACTCTCGCCGCCGAGGCGGCCGCGTTGGGGCTGATCGACGAGTACCGGGCCAGGGTCTACCCGGTGCTGGTTGGCGGTGGCATTCCGTTCTTTCCCCAGCGCGAGCGCCGGGTGGATCTCGAACTCGTCGAGACCCGCACCTTCAGCTCGAGAGTCGTCTACCTCCGCTACCGCGTGGCGCGCTAGCCGGCTCGTCCGCCGAGGCTTGGGAAGAACGGGCCAGCCGGTGAGGGTCTCTGACCGGGGATCATTTTTACTGGCCGTTGAGGGCGAGGGCGGCGCGGGCGATGTCGCCCTCCACGTCGACACCCGCACCTCGCCGGCCCGGCGCTCAGCCAGGGCCGCAGGCTGCCCAAGCCCGGCCAGCCGGACCCGCGTCCGTCGCGGACTATGGTGCGGGTCTGTCCGCGGGGCACGCCGCGTGCGGCTGGTAGTTCACCACCCAGCACGAGACTCGCCCACTGCCCAGTACGTCGGTGTGCGGGTGGCGAACATGGCTAATACTCCAGCTGTAGATCGTGATCTTCATGTCTGGGATGCGGCTTGTCGCTGGTAATGGCTGGTGCGTGATCGCTGCTGATGGCGGCGTCGCCAGTCGGACCAGCCGAGTCGGTGGGCGATGTCGTGGAGGGGCTGGACGACGAGCGTGATGAACAGGCGCTGGATCTCGTTGCAGGACAGCGGGACCAGCGCGTCCGGGGCGGGGTTGCGGGCGTGTTCGTCAGCGCGGACGACGGCCAGGAAAGCGTGGGCGAGCATCGCGAGGGTGACCCAGCGGGTCCAGGAGTGGTAGCGGCGGACTTGGTGCTCATCGAGTCCGGCCAGCCCTGTCTCACTCTGGAAGGTCTCTTCCACACGCCATCTGGATCCGGCGATCCGCACCAGCTCGGTCAGCGGCACCGGCTGGGGCGAGAAGCAGCGGTAGTAGGCGAGTTCGCCGGTGGTGCTGTTGCGGCGGATCAGGAGTTGGCGGCTGCCGGGCGCCGCCTCGGTGAGATCGATGACGGCCCAGTCGTAGAACCGCTGCCCCTTCGCACCGCGTCCAGCCGAGAGCTGCCATCCGCGTCCTTGGCGAAGACCGGCAGCCGCCGCTTCAGGGTGCGGTAGGCCGGTGGGTTGATGCCGGCTTCTTCCAGCACCCGCAACGAATCCAGCTTGCTGGTCGGCTCGATGATCCGTGCGAGCAACAACTGCCGGAACACGTCATCTCCGCGTGCGGCGTCGCGCAGGCCCAGTACGTCGTAGGCATCCGTCAAGGCGTCCCACAGTGATTCATCCTCGACGACATGATCGGCAGCGGCCCGCCACCGGCGTCGCCGGCGGGCGCCAGATCGAGGTCCAGCTCACCCTGCCCGGCAGCCAGGCGCTGCCGGGCGACTGCCTTGAGCACCCCCAGTTCAGCGTCGTCGTGCGCCGAACCGATGTGCTCGATATCGCGCGAGCCGCGCCGCGACGAGTGCACGATCTGCACCGCCCGCGCGCCCGAGGCGGTCTTCACTATGCGCAGGTACGGAGACACCGACTCACCCTACGAGCCCCGGATTTAGTGCGCAGATTTCGCACGTCTCGGACGCAGAACCGCAGGTCAACGCTACCCGCATCCTCCAAGATCCACATCACGGCCCAAGTCGGGTCATACCCAAGCTGCTTCGCGGCCACGTGCTGCAGACCTCTATCGAGCACTACAACACCGGCCGAAGTCACCAAGACCATGGGATCGGTCTGCGAGCTCCGACCAAGGCCCCGGGGAGAGTCGCGTTCGCCCGATTTGATCATGTGGTGGGCTCCGGACGCAGAGCGGGCACGGCGCTTGTAGATCATGGAGTTCTCT
>NZ_JBIVPK010000032.1:0-91149 GCF_044754605.1 Streptomyces sp. NPDC093064 | reverse complement strand
CACCGCCGCACCCACGCACGACGACACATGCACCAGCCCCCACCGCACGCGTCCGCAGAAGTACCACAAGGGCCGTGATCTACAACTGAAGGGACTTGACAGTGCCGGTCAGCGAGGTGCTGCCACGCCGGGCGCTACCACCGGCGTCTTCGTTGGATGGACCAGAGCGACGACGATTCTCGCGGGTGGTGGTGTTTCAGTGAAGTCAGCATGACCCCTTACAAATTCGTAGTCGTTTGTTCCACCCGTGACCGCCATCCGGAAACCCGAAGTGCCAGCCTTTTGGGTGACCAGTGCCTCCAGCATGATCTGACCTTTTTTTGGCAGGTCCAGCGCGGCGTGACAGATGCTGGTGAGCGTGTTGGGAGCGGTACTGACAGCAGTGATTTTGCAGTAGTACGAGAATTTTCCGTCGCCTACTCCGGCGTTCCTCTCACTAACTTTCCCGCTGCCGCCGAATTCGTCCCCCGCCTTCTTTGATGTAAACGGATACCCGTACTGCGTGGTTCCAGTGACCGTCAGGTATAGCTTCTCTGTACCGACATCCCTGGTAGCAGCTGTTCCTGGCGAGGCGGTGGCCGGCACGCCCATCAAAGCAAATGCCGCACTAGCGACCACGCTAATGGTTCTCGTTTTGTTCACTTTCTGATGCCCTAACCCTTCTTTGAGGGGCTTGCATTTCGAGTTTCCCGATCAATTGACTGACATTACAGCGGAAGGTTCACGTTCCTGCAGGTCGGAGGGGTGCGAGCCACACTTTGTCCTGATGCAGCTTCAGCTAAAGACATCGGTGACCAGGCGTGATGCGCACGTTCAACACCGAGTCTTGACCCTCACCCTTCACGAGACTTTCCTGTAATCCGAAAAGGGTGCAGATCCTCTGAGGTTTGATCAGAGACGCCTGACCAGCGATCTTGTGATTGCTGTGTGATCGGGAAGGATTCAGTTCAGGCAAGACCGCCGTTGCCGAACACTACCTGGCCGTTTACCCAGCGTGCCGGCCCTGCGAGAAAGGCCACGATCTCGGCCATGTCCTCGGGGCGTCCCAGACGCTCGAGCGGTGCGGCCTTGGCGAGGTTGCCGATGGTTGTCTCGTTCTTGTCACCGAAAAGCATCGAGGTGGCGGTGGGGCCGGGGGCGACAGCATTGACCGTGATGTCCTTGCCGCGCAGCTCGCGGGCGAGCACCAGGGTCATTGCCTCGACAGCCGCCTTGCTCGTGACGTATGCACCGTAGGCGGGGAATTGTGTGCGGGTCATGGAGGTGGAGAAGTTGATGATTGCTCCGCCGGCGCGTAGTTGTCGGGCCGCCTGCCGGTCGACGACGAACGTGCCGCGGATGTTAGTGCGGTGGATCTGGTCGAGCTCAGTCAGGTCCAGGGCCGCGATTGGTCCAGGCCGCATGATACCGGCGGTGTGCACGAGGACGTCGATTCCCCCGAATTCAACTTCGACTTCATCGAAGGCTGCGGCCATCGCGTCCTCATCAGCGACGTCGCCGCCGACTGCGATCGCCCGACCGCCACTCGACGTGATCTCCTCCACCAGGCTGTAGGCCGTCTCCTTGTTTTCTGCATAGTGAACGCCTAGACAGAACTTGTCTTCCGCCAGCCGTCTGACGATGGCGCGGCCGATCCCGCCGGACCCGCCAGTGACGAGGGCGACACGGGAGTAAGGACTCTGGAACATTCCCGTTTCCTCCTTAACGTAATACGGGGCCTTAAAGAGACCCGCACTCGGCGATTCCGATTCCGGCTGCATGCATTTACTGGTTGGGTTATGCCACAGGGTCAGCGGCTGCATTTCTATGAACTTTTGAGCTTGAGACATCCCACGCCTGGGACATCTCCTCAAGGGCGTCGATACTTGATCCGCAGATAACCGGACGCAGAGAGTCGAATTTCTCGTCGCTCCACTTGTAGATGTCCAGTGCGAGGAGCCGGTCGATGACCTCCGGATCGAAGCGCTTCCGGACTTCCCGTGCAGGACTGCCGGCCACAAGGGTGTAGGGCGACACATCGCGGGTGACTACACTTTGAGCAGCGACTACGGCGCCTTCGCCTAGTGTTACGCCAGGCATGATCATGGCACGCATGCCAATCCAGGCACCGTCCTTGATCACAGTGTCTCCCTTTCCCTGGTAAGCGTCGGCGCGAACGTCACGGAAAGGATAGAGACTGAACCAGTCTGCGCGATGAAGATGGTTGCCGCCCATGAGGATTACAGCTTCGGCTCCAATGCACACGTAGTCGCCGATATATAGTTGGTCGATGGGCCAGGGTGGCGTCCAGTTCCGGTTCGCTCGGCTGTAGGCATCTCCGTGGAGGTAACGCACCACGGACCCCTCGAAGTCGCCGGACCAGGCGTGGCTGTAGTAACTGCGGGTTCCTGTCACGTGGATGTTGGGGTTGGTTACGGCCTCATGGAGGTACTGCGGCCTCGACCAGTGATAACCATCAGGCATAGCGATGCTGCTCTCGGCTAGAAGTGGACAGGATCCCTGATTTCAGACGAAGCGATAATTCACATAAGGGCACCTGAAGTGGATTCCTTGATTATTAACTGCTGGTAGACATGAGTACCCGGATCTCTTGCGCACCTCTCCACCTCCTCCTCTTTTCACCCTAAGGAAGCAATCAAGTTCTACGGGGGGGTGTTGATGTCCCAGGGTTGCCGCAAAGTCCTGCGCGTAGACGTTTCCGCTGATGAGAGGCACGTGCCTGGACAGAGCTGATGTGTTCTCATGTTTCAAGATCGAGTGGTTGGAGTGCGTGGTCGGTCGGTGATCGGTAGTGGTCGGTGGCGGCGGCGATGTTCGTCACTCCAATAGCACCGCGACATGGACGAACGGCACCCACACATTCATCGTGAGCACCACGGCCGAACTCCTGAAGATCGCCAAACAACTCACCCCGTGAAACCCGAGGTCACCACCGCCAACTCTGCAGCCCGAAAATGAAGTTTCCCCGCTGACAGAGCGATTTCACAGTCGGGTTGATCTTTATAGACGTGCTGATCGCGGGCACGTGACGATGGCTGGTGGGTGCGTCACCAGGACTGATGGTTCCCGCTTGGCGAGATGGACTGATCAGGCGCGTGCGTACTGAGGCGGTCCGAGGTGTCCAGGCTGGAGGCGACGAACGCGACCCCCGATGATCAAGGTTGTCGAAGCCTTTGATCACGAAAAGGAATCGCGCTCGCGTGTCATCCTCCCTGATCGGTGTCCTGCAACGCCACCGCGAGGACGTCGACTTGTCCTGCACACCCGCCGAACTGTCCGACCTGACCTCGTTGTCGACGGTCCTGGACCGGCTTTCCGATCCGCGGCGCGTAAGAGGCCGCCGCTACCGGCTGGGCTCTTTGCTTGCCCTGTGCTTGATCGCGGTCCTCGGCGGGGCCACCACACTGGCCGGCATCGCACGGTTCGCCATCGACTCCACCCCTGAGGTGCGCAAACGGATCGGGCTGGAGCGTCTTCCGCGTGCCACCACCCTGGGCCGCCTTCTCTCCCGCGTCGACGGCGACGCCCTTGATGACGCTGTGTGCGCCTGGCTTGCCCGGCACTCCCGTGACCCCGTCGAAACCGGTCCGCCCGAACTGGTGGGACAGGCCGTCGACGGCAAAGCCGTGCGCCGCAGCCGCGACGGCGGCAAGAGCGCCATCCACCTGCTCGCCGCCGTCCTGCATGAGAACCAGACGGTGATCTCACAGCGGCAGATTGCCGCGAAGAGCAACGAGATCCCCGCCTTCGCCCCGCTGCTGGAACGGCTCGACCTGCGGGGACACGTCATCACCGCCGACGTGATGCACACGCAGACCGATCACGCCGAGCAGATCAGCGCCCAGGGCGCCCACTACATCCTGGTCGTGAAAGGAAACCAGAAGAAGCTCCGCCGACAACTGCAGCGACTGCCCTGGTGCGAGATTCCCCTCCAGCACCGCACCCGGGACAAGAACCACGACCGCCGCGAGATCCGCCGTCTGAAGGTCTGCACCGTCCAACCCGACCTGTTCTTCCCGCACGCAGGCCATCGAGATCAAGCGCCGCCGCACGAACCGCAAGACCGGCAAAACGGCCGTCAAGACGATCTACGCGATCACCAGCCTCACCCCCACCCAGGCCACCCCGGCCCAACTCGCACAACTGATCCGCGGGCATTGGCAGGTCGAGGCCCTGCACCACGTGAGAGACGTAACCTTCGCCGAGGACGCCTCCCGCATCCGCACCGGCACCGCACCCCGAGCAATGGCGACCCTCCGCAACCTCGCCATCGCCCTCATCCGCCAGGCCGGCTGGACAAACATCACCGCCGCCACCGACCACTACCGGTCACGAACCGACCACGCACTCCAACTACTCGATCTCGAAACCTGAGAACGCATCAACCCTGGGAACACACCTGGGATACGTCCCGGGCCACTGCGAGCCCATACGCGGGCACGATGCCCGGCCGCTCTCCGCTCGCCCGACACCCACGGAGCGCCGCTTCTCGAACCGAGGAAGCGGGGCTTTCTACTGCTCTGATTTTCCGTGCCGGGCCGATGAGTCGGAGTGAATTGCCTGAGGCAGCTGGGCCGTTGCTCCCTGCGGATCGGGTGAGGCCGCAGGGCTGGCAGGACACAGAAAATTGCTCCGCGTGCGGAGCAATAGCGATGCCCTGGGCGACGATGATCAGCGCGCCACTCGCGTGTTCGCTCAGGTCCAGAAGGGATCGGTGTCATACGACTGGGGCATCTGGGACAACTTCTGGACAGCCCCCGGCGTGCCCCTGTCCCTGATGGGCGTGTGCAGCCCGTTCCAGGTCGAGCTGGCCCTTGAAGTCTCGTTGACCGACTCGATGACCTGCCGAAGTGGTTTGAACAGCTCGGCTCCGGGCCGCTCCGGTTCGCCCTTGCGGGTCGGCCGCATCAGCCGGATGCCGTGCTCGGCCAGCCCGCGCTCGAAGTCCGGCCGAAGTAGCTCTTGTCGCCGATCAAGGTCTGTCCCGGCCAGGTGGCGACGAGTTCGGGTTCGGCCGGGACCGTACCGGGGTTCCGCGACCGCGCCGGGAGACAGGAGCAGCACAGGACGATTCGCGGCTCGGGGTGCACAAAGGGGCATCTTTTGCGGTAGCGGGCAGCGCCATACGGGATAAAAGTGTGTGATTTGGTGTCGTGTCGGGCCATGACCGACCATGGGGTCCGTCCCGGCAATCCCGGGCATCAGTTCGAAGAGAGGCGCACCACCCCATGCACGTCACCGGAACCGTCCCGTCGGCTCCGGCACCGCGGGAGACCCCCGCGGACCACACCCCCGCCGAAGACCCCACCGAAAACTCCGGCCGGCACGCCCGGCGCTTCGGGCTGCCCGTCGCCACCGCCCTGGTCATGGGCAACATCATCGGCGGCGGGATCTTCCTGCTCCCGGCCTCCGTCGCCCCGTACGGCACGGTCAGCCTGGTCGCCTTCGGTGTCCTGACCCTCGGCGCCATCGCTCTGGCGCTGGTCTTCGGCCGCCTCGCGGAGCGGAACCCGCGCACCGGCGGACCCTACGTCTACGCCCGCGAGGCCTTCGGCGAGTTCGCCGGCTTCCTCGCCGCGTGGGCGTACTGGATCACCACCTGGGTGTCGAACGCGGCGCTCGCCGTCGCCGCCGTCGGCTACCTCGACGTGCTGGTCCCGGTGAACAACCACCGCTGGACGGCCTGTCTGGCCGCGCTCGCCCTCCAGTGGCTGCCCGCGCTCGCCAACTTCGCGGGCACCCGGTACGTGGGCGCCGTACAGCTCGTCGCCACCGTGCTGAAGTTCGTGCCGCTGCTGCTCGTCGCCGTCGGCGGGCTGTTCTTCTTCGACCCGCGCAACCTCGGACCGTTCCACGAGGGCGGCGGCAGCACGATCGGAGCGGTGTCCGCCGCCGCCGCGATCCTGCTCTTCTCCTACCTCGGCGTGGAGTCCGCGGCCGTCAGCGCGGGCGAGGTCAAGGACGCCCGGCGCAACGTGGGGCGGGCCACCGTCATCGGCACCACGGGCGCGGCGCTCGTCTATCTGCTGGGCACGCTCTCGGTGTTCGGCACGGTGGCGCACGATCGCCTGGTGAAGTCCACCGCGCCCTTCTCGGACGCCGTGAACGCCATGTTCGGCGGCTCCTGGGGCGGATGGGCCGTAGCGCTCGCCGCGCTGGTGTCGATGACCGGCTGCCTCAACGGCTGGACCCTGCTGAGCGCGCAGACCCCGTACGCCGCGGCCCGGGACGGCCTGTTCCCCGCCGCATTCGCGCGCCGGCGGCGCGGCGTCCCGACCTTCGGCGTCGCCGTCACCGTCGTCCTCGCCTCGCTGCTCACCGTCTACAACTACACGTCGGGTTCGGCCAAGGTCTTCGAGGTCCTGGTCCTCGTCACCACGTTCACCGCGACCGTGCCGTACCTGCTGGCCGCCGCCGCGCAGATCTTCCACCTCGTCTCGGGGCGGCGCGAACGGGTCGACCGGGCACGCCTGGTGCGCGACGCCGTGGTGGCGGGCGGCGCGGCCGCCTTCTCGCTGTGGCTCGTCGCAGGCGCCGGGTACGCGGCGGTCTACCAGGGAGTGCTGTTCCTGTTCGCAGGCGTCCTCGTCTACGCGGTGATGGCCGCCCGCCGGAACAAGGCTGCAGAAGGCTCCTCACGTTGCGCCTGACCTGCGGTTTCCCTCCGACCTGCACGAATAGCCACCGGGTCGGTCCGTGGCGCCCCGCCCTGGCCCACCTCAGGCCGTTTCAGCCCGCCGTCGTGTTCCCTCGGGAACACCGCGCGGAAACCGTGAACGCGTAGTGCCCTGACCAGCTCGTACCCGCCCCGGGCTCCACGAGCCCGCGTCGGCCGCCATGACGATCCCGGCGGGGGCGCTTCGTTCGTTCGGTGGGTTCGCGCTCTCGTCGCGGTTCGTTGTTACTGCTCGTCGCTGGCCGGTCTGGCTCGGTCGTCGATGGTGATCTTTACGGGTTCGGCCTCGATCCTGTGGCGTGGTCAGCAGCAGGCGCCACTCCTCACCCTCCCCGAACTCGCCAAGATGCCAGAACACCGACCCAACGGGGCCGATGATCTGGGAACCGGCGGCCAGCCGCCGCTGGACTGCGCCCTTGGCAAGGTCGACGGCTTGCTCACGTTCCGGCGTGGCGGTCGACACCTGCGCGAGCTGGCGGCGTTTTGTCGGGTTGCTGCCGTTTCCGGTGCGCATCTGGACCATCAGGGTGATGCTGAAAAGAGAACGTCCGATTCGATATCAACAGGAGATCCAATGGTGGACGCAGCAAAGGTTGAGCTGTACGCAATGGACCTGACTGATGTGCACTGGGCCAGCAGCAGCTACACCAACAGGTGGACAAAGACGTGTGTGGAGGTCGCAGACCTCGGCGACGGAGCGGTTGCGGTCCGCGATTCAAACAACAGGGAACTGCCGCCGCTGCGATTCACCGCAGAGGAATGGGCGGCGTTCCAACGGGGCGTGCGTGACGGCGAATTCGGCTAGAGGCCGCGGCAGCAGGTAACGGCGTGCACACAGTGCCGTCCGGACACGTTGCTCGGCTTCCTGGAGTAGGGGCGACGGGTTTCCGGCCCGGCGCATTTTGATCAAGCGTCGGTCAGGCTGTCGACGGCTGCCTCGTTGGGGTGCGTACCGCCGGGTTCGGTGTCTACCGACCGGGATCGGGCCGCTACGTTCTGCTGTTCGTAGGTGCATCAGGGGGAGGCACTCACAACATGCGTACGCGCATCTGGCTGGCGGCAGTGGCCGCTGCTGCGGCTGTACTGACGGGTTGCACCAGCACCGGCACCAGCTCGGGGGCAGCGGCGAAACCAAGGCGGAGTCGAAGCCGGCCGGGGTCCACAAGCCCGAGGACGACATCAAGATCACGAAGTGTTCGTCGACCGACAATCTCGCCGGCTTCCCGCAGGCCGAGCTGACCATCGAGAATCACGACTCGCGTAGCCGCTGATACATGGTGCAGGTCGAGTTCGTCGACGGCTCCGGCACGCGCTCCAGCGAGGGCGTGGCGATGGTGAACAACCTGGCGGCGGGCCAGAAGGCCAACGAGAAGGCCCGGGGGGGGGCTCGCCAAGGCGCCCGATGGGCTGAAGTGCCGTATTACCAAGGTCAGTCGGCACTGACCTGACTTCGGGCTGTGCGGCGCGAGGCCCCCGCCGAGGAGTTCGGCGGGGGCCTCGTCGTGTGTCTGCGTTGTCGTCGCTACCGCCGCGGCGCCTCGACCAGATCCATCACCCGGGCCATGGCGGCGAGGTCGAATACGACGCCGGCGAGGGTAGCGACGCCCCACAGCTCCGCGTACAGGCTGGCCACGAGGAGGGCGGCGACGCCTGCGAGTAAGGCACTGTCCAGCACCTTTCGGCTGATCTTGGTGGTGAAGCGGACGAGGGCCGCGGCAACCAGCACCGGGCCACACACAAAGACGACCATCAGCGCAAAGACCACGGCAGACGGACCGACGTAACCACAAGCCCTGGGGAGCGTTGAGAACGTCGAGGATCAGCTACGCACTCCGCGCCCTGCCGTTCGACCACCCTAGGCGCTGCGCGGCTTGCGGGCCGGCTGCTTCTTCGCGGCCTTCTTCTTCGGCACAGGCATCTCGTGCACGTCGGCCTCGCCTTCCCCGCGAGAGGCCTTCGCCCTCTGCACAGACGCGTTCAGTGCAGCCATCAGGTCGAGGACCTGGCCCGGCTCGGCCTCCGGCTCCGGCATCTCCGGCGGCGATCCATGCTCGCGCTTGGCCTCGATGATCTGCTCCAGGGCCTCGGTGTACGTGTCGCAGCCGAGGGCCTCCCGTAGCAGCTTGTACGGCTTGGCTGCGACCTGCCCGTCCGGGGCAGGTAGTAGCCTTCCCCGATCCCCTTCGGGTCGACGGACTCCAGGGGCACGAAGGCCTCGATCTCCACGGCCTTCGCTGTAGGGAGCGGCAGGTCGCTGAGTTCGTCGTCGCTGATGGGGACAACCTGGTCCTTCGACCACTCGTAGCCCCTGCCAATCTCATCCTGCGTGACCTCGCGGTCCTCCACCTCGCACACCTTGCGCCCGCGCACCCGGCCCATGTCCTCCAGGTGGTACTGGTGGAAGCGGACGCTGTGGTCCTCGGTGGCGCCGAGCAGCGCCCAGCCCACGACGCCTTCACCCACCGGCCGCTAGAAATTTACCCAAAGCCTATTGACTCTGAACACAAAGCGTGGATGGTTATTTCTAGGCCATAACACCGAAAAGGTTACAAAGTCGATGAGGATGTCTAGTCGGTGGAGTGACTTCGACAGGATGTGGTTTAGGCCCCCGGCAAGCCGGCGCGATACCGAGGCGATAGTGACGACTGAAGCTTCAGGACACGTGCAGCACTACCGGGGACTGTTTTTTGCCCTCGGAGCCCTCGCACATGCCTGGCCACAGACCACGAAGCGCCGCCCGCTTCCCTGCCACCAGGATCCCGCGTCAGGACGGTCGTCGTCGGCTGTCCCGACAGTGTCCGTCCGGGCGTTCCGTGGATCCGGTGGCTCTGTTCGGCAGCAAGCTCGGCCGGGCGACATAGTGCAGCGCGCTTTCGGCGGCATCGTTGCCCTCGAGGCGGGCGATGGTCCAGGCGGCGAGGTAGTGCGAGCCCAGGCGGCCGTCGGCGGTGGCGATGTTGTCCTTGGCGTAGAAGGGCTGGTCGGAGGTGTACCGCGAACTGCTGCGAGGGCCAGCTGGCGGAGGCGAGCACCCGGGCACGTGGTCGTCTTCCCGCGGGAGCGCAGCCGGCTGTTCGTGACGCCGACCGTTGCGTGCCGGTGTGGTGCGCCCGCGCAGCGGAGTGGTCAGGCGGTTTTGACGGTGGTGCCGGCGCCTTCGCGCGCGGTCACCTCGTCGGCGGGTGCGGTGGTGTCGGTGACGAGTGTGTGCAGGAGTGTGGAGGGGCTGACGTAGGCGTAGGCGGTGCGGCGGCGAGAAGGAGGAATACATCGAGCGCGCCTGGCGCAACATCACCCACTATCTGCCCGCTCCCACACCGGCACTCGTCAGAAACGACCAGTCGCTCGCAGCGACCGGCCAGGAGGCCAAGGTCTTCGAGGTCCTGGTCCTCGTCACCACGTTCACCGCGACCGTGCCGTACCTGCTGGCCACCGCCGCGCAGATCTTCCACCTCGTCTCGGGGCGGCGCGAACGGGTCGACCGGGCACGCCTGGTGCGCGACGCCGTGGTGGCGGGCGGCGCGGCCGCCTTCTCGCTGTGGCTCGTCGCGGGCGCCGGGTACGCGGCGGTCTACCAGGGAGTGGTGTTCCTGTTCGCAGGCGTCCTCGTCTACGCGGTGATGGCCGCCCGCTGGAGCAGGGCGGCGGCCTGATCCCGCGATGCGGGCCGCCCTGTGGGGTGGGCGGCCCGCACCAGTGGGGGGCGGGACGTCAGTTCGTCTTGGCCAGCTCCTTCAGGGCCTTCGCGAGCCCGTTGGCCCACAGCTGGTTGACGCGGGCGCGCTCGTTGGCGTCCGGATAGCGGTTGGTGCAGGACGTGCCGGGACCGCCGCCCGACATCAGCTCGCTGCACGGGCCGCTGTAGTGGTCCGGCAGGCCCAGCACATGGCCGGTCTCGTGGGCAGTGACGCGGATCGAGTCGTACTGCCGGTTCTGCGCGTAGTCGAGGAAGATGTAGCCCTTGCCGTGGCCGTTCGTGGAGGCGTAGGAGCCCCGCGAGTCGTTGCCCTCGTAGTACGCGAAGTCGGCGCTGCCCGAGGTCGCCTGGAGCTTGACGTTGGACACGGAACCGTTCCAGATGGACGCCGCGTTCGATATCTGCGAGGCGAAGCTCGGCGCCTGGGACGCGTTGTAGGAGACGGTCACCGCCTGGAGGGTCGGATGGGCGGCCTGCTTCTCGGCGACCGACTTCAGCACGGCGTCGAAGAACGCCTTGTTGTTGGCGGCGCTCTCCGCCGAACCGGCGTACCGGGCGTACGCGGCGGAGGCGGCGGAGGCGGACGGCGCGGAGTCGTCGGTTCGGGCGCTCGCCGGGCTCGCGGTGCCCAGAGCGGCGGAGGCCAGACCGAGGCCGAGCGCGAGGGCCACCAGCTTCCTGGAGGTCTTCGCGGACGTGGAGGTCGTGCGGGACGCCTTCATGTGGGGGGCTCCTACTCGTTCGTGTGGGGTGGTGAACGATCGGTCACGCAGGAGTTTCGGGCACACCAACGGGCCTGCGGATGATGGCAACCGGGGATAGCGCCGAGCTATCGGGGCCGACTCGTACGATTCCGCTGGTTCCGTTGGGATTTGAACGTCTGGTGCGGCGTCACACGCGCCCCTACGCTCCCTCCCATGGAGCTCGAGGTGAGGCACCTGCGTGTGCTGTGCGCCATCGCCGACTACGGCAGTCTGCACCAGGCGGCTCGGCAACTCGGCATGGCGCAGCCTTCGTTGAGCACCCAGCTGCGCCGCATCGAGCACGCGCTCGGCGGCCAGCTCTTCCTGCGCACCCGTGCGGGCTGCCGCCCCACACCGCTGGGACACGCGGTACTGAGCCGGGCCAGACCCCTCGTCGCCGAACTCGCCGCCATCGTCACCGAGGCGCGGGCGGCCGCGGCCCGGGCCGCCGGCGGAACACGGCTGCGTATCGGCGCCACCGCGAGCCGGGCCCTGCCGGGCTGGCTACGCCGGCTGCGCACCCGCGTGCCGCGGACCGAACCCACCCTCCAGATGGACGCCTCCGCGAACTGCCTGCTGCGCCTGGTCGCCGCGGGGCGGCTGGACATGGCCTTCGTGCACGAGGTCGAGGGCAGCCCGCTGCGCATCCCGCCCGGGCTCTGTCTGCGCGTACTGGTCGAGCGCGAACCGCAGTTCGTCTCCCTCGCCGCCGACCATCCGGCCGCCGCGCTGCCCGAGGTGCGGCTCGCCGACCTGGCGGGCGACCGCTGGATGGTGGACTCCACGGTGGACGGGGAATGGGACGCCCTGTGCCGCGTGCTGCGCGAGGCGGGGCTCGACGCCGACATGCTGCACGGCGACTACCTCACCGCGTACTCCCTGGCCGCCACCGGCGAGGTGGTGACGGTCAGTCAGCCCACCGCGCGCCCGCGCGCCGAACTCGCCATCCGGCCGCTGGAGGGTGACCCGATAGGGGTACGGCTCCTGCTCGCAGCCCGCACCGAGGTCGAACTCGACCATGTCTACAGTGAGTTGGAGGAGGCCTACTGGGAGGCGGCCCATCAGGCGCCGGCCTATCAGGAGTGGCTGGCCCGTTCCGGCACCACCGCTCACCCGCACGGCACGCCACGCCCCCAGTCCGCCCGCGTCGCGCAGCCATCCCGCACGGACGCCCACACGGACACCCTCCGACGCAGACGACCGGTAACGGTCGGCCCGTAGACAATCCCGGCACGACGAACGGGCGCTCACCGACCTGGACGCGCGGCCCGGGCGCACGGTCCGGACACGCAGGGCTCAACCACCAGCGCGACGCCGACAAGGTGCCGGCCCGGACGCCCGCTACTCAGCCACCCAGTGCCGGTCCAGGCTCACGGTGCTCAGCCATCCGCGCTCGACGCCGCCCAGCGTCGGTCCGGACGCCCGGCGCACAGCCACGCACGCCGCCCACGCCGACCACCACCCAGTGCCCGTCCAGGCGCACGGCGCTCATCCGACCCCGGCCAACACCGACAAGGTGCCGGTCCCGGCGCACAACCACCCACGCCACCCACCGCCCAGCGCCGATCCAGGCACACGGCGCGCAGCCACCCACGCCCGACACCGCTCAGCTCCGGTCGGCGGCCGTCCGCCCGGGGTCGGGGCGCGGGAACCGGACGGCGCACCACCGGTAGGGCCGGTGGTGCGCCGTGCCACGCCTGCCGCGGCGGGTCGGATCAGCCCACCTCGACGAGCAGGTCGCCGCCCTCCACCTGCTGGATGCGGTTGATGGCCAGCCTGGTCACCCGGCCCGCCCTGGGGGCCGTGATGGCGGCCTCCATCTTCATCGCCTCGATGGTGGCGACGGTCGCACCGGCCGCCACCTCGTCGCCCTCGGCCACCTCGAGGGTCACCACACCGGCGAACGGTGCCGCCACATGGCCGGGGTTGGCCCGGTCGGCCTTCTCGGTCACGGGAATGTCGGAGGCCGCTGCGGCGTCGCGCACCTGGATCGGGCGCAGTTGGCCGTTCAGCGTGGACATCACGGTGCGCATACCGCGTTCGTCCGCCTCGCCGATGGCCTGGAGTTCGATGAGGAGCCGTACGCCGGGCTCGAGGTCGACGGCGTACTCGTCGGCGGGGCGGAGCCCGTAGAAGAAGTCCTTGCTGTCCAGCACGCTGGTGTCGCCGTAGGCCTGGCGGTGGGCCTCGAAGTCCCGTGTCGGACCGGGGAAGAGCAGCCGGTTGAGCGTGGCGCGGCGGGACTTCTCCAGGCCGGCGTGGTCCTCGGCGGTGAGTTCGGTGACGGGCCTGGCGTCCGCGCGGCCGCTCAGCGCCTTGGTGCGGAACGGCTCCGGCCAGCCGCCGGGCGGGGTGCCCAGCTCACCGCGCAGGAAGCCGATCACGGAGTCGGGGATGTCGAACCGGTCCGGTGCCGCCTCGAAGTCCTCCGGCGCCACACCGGCGCCGACCAGGTGCAGGGCGAGGTCGCCGACCACCTTGGACGAGGGGGTGACCTTGACCAGGCGGCCCAGGATGCGGTCGGCGGCGGCGTACATCGCCTCGATGTCCTCGAAGCGGTCGCCGAGGCCGAGCGCGACCGCCTGGGTGCGCAGGTTGGAGAGCTGACCTCCGGGGATCTCATGGTGGTAGACGCGGCCGGTCGGCGAGGCCAGTCCCGCCTCGAACGGAGCGTAGATCTTGCGGACGCTCTCCCAGTACGGCTCCAGGTCGCCGACCGCCTTCAGGTCCAGGCCGGTGGGCCGGTCGGAGTGGTCGGTGGCGGCGACGATCGCCGACAGCGACGGCTGGGAGGTGGTGCCGGCCATGGAGGCGACGGCACCGTCCACGGCGTCGGCGCCCGCCTGGACGGCGGCGAGGTAGGTGGCGAGCTGACCGCCGGCGGTGTCGTGGGTGTGCAGGTGGACCGGCAGGTCGAACTCGCGGCGCAGCGCCGAGACGAGCCGGGCTGCTGCGGGCGCCCGCAGCAGCCCGGCCATGTCCTTCACGGCCAGGACGTGCGCTCCGGCGGCCACGATCTGCTCGGCCAGACGCAGGTAGTAGTCCAGGGTGTACAGGCGCTCGGAGGGGTCGGACAGGTCCCCCGTGTAGCACAGGGCGACCTCGGCGACCGCCGTCCCGGTCTCGCGTACGGCGTCGATGGCCGGCCTCATCTGGCCGACGTCGTTCAGGGCGTCGAAGACGCGGAAGATGTCGATGCCGGTGGCGGCGGCCTCCTGGACGAAGGCGTCGGTCACCTCGGTCGGGTACGGGGTGTAGCCCACGGTGTTGCGGCCGCGCAGCAGCATCTGGAGGCAGATGTTGGGCACCGCCTCGCGCAGGGCGGCCAGGCGCTCCCAGGGGTCCTCGGCGAGGAAGCGCAAGGCGACGTCGTAGGTGGCGCCGCCCCAGCACTCCAGGGACAGCAGCTGGGGCAGGGTCCGCGCCACGACCGGGGCGGCGGCGAGGAGGTCCTTGGTGCGCACCCGGGTGGCGAGCAGCGACTGGTGCGCGTCGCGGAAAGTGGTGTCGGTGACGCCGATGGTCGGCGACTCGCGCAGGAGGCGGGCGAAGCCGTCCGGGCCGAGTTCGACGAGCTTCTGCCGGGAGCCGGCGGGCGGCTCGCCCGCGGGCAGCGGCGGCAGTTTGGTGACGGGGTCGATCACCTCGGGCCGTTCGCCGTGAGGCTTGTTCACGGTGACGTCGGCGAGGTAGGTGAGCAGCTTGGTGCCGCGGTCGGCGGAGGAGCGCGCGGTCAGCAGGTGCGGGCGCTGTTCGATGAACGACGTCGTGACCCGCCCGGCCTGGAAGTCGGGGTCGTCCAGTACGGCCTGGAGGAACGGGATGTTCGTCGCGACCCCGCGGATGCGGAACTCGGCCACGGCGCGCCGGGCCCGGCCGATCGCGGCCTTGAAGTCCCGTCCGCGGCAGGTGAGTTTGACGAGCATCGAGTCGAAGTGCGCGCTGATCTCGGTACCCGCGTGGGTGGTTCCCCCGTCGAGGCGGATGCCGGAGCCGCCCGGGGAGCGGTAGGCGCTGATGCGGCCGGTGTCCGGGCGGAAGCCGTTGGCCGGGTCCTCGGTGGTGATCCGGCACTGCAGGGCGGCGCCGCGCAGGGTGATGGTGTCCTGGGAGAGCCCGAGGTCGGCCAGGGTCTCGCCGGCGGCGATACGGAGCTGGGCCTGGACCAGGTCGACGTCGGTGACCTCCTCGGTCACCGTGTGCTCGACCTGGATGCGCGGGTTCATCTCGATGAAGACGTGGTTGCCGTCGCGGTCGAGCAGGAACTCCACGGTGCCCGCGTTGCGGTAGCCGATCTCCCGGGCGAAGCGGACCGCGTCGGCGCAGATGCGCTCGCGCAGCGCGGGGTCCAGGTTCGGCGCAGGGGCGAGCTCGATGACCTTCTGGTGGCGGCGCTGGACCGAGCAGTCACGCTCGAACAGGTGGATGACGTCGCCCTGGCCGTCGGCGAGGATCTGCACCTCGATGTGGCGGGGGTCGACGACTGCCTTCTCCAGGAAGACGGTGGAGTCGCCGAACGCGGACGCCGCTTCCCGGGAGGCCGCCTCGATGGACTCGCGCAGCGCGGCGGGGTCCTCCACCCGGCGCATGCCGCGCCCTCCCCCGCCGGCGACCGCCTTGACGAACAGGGGGAAGCCGATGTCCTCGGCGGCGCGGACCAGTTCGTCGACGTCGGTGGAGGGCGCGGAGGAACCGAGCACCGGCACTCCGGCGGCGCGGGCGGCCGCCACCGCGCGCGCCTTGTTGCCCGTCAGTTCCAGCGTGCCGGCGTCCGGTCCGACGAAGGTGATGCCCGACTCCTGGCAGGCGCGGGCGAGTTCGGGATTCTCGGACAGGAACCCGTAGCCGGGGTAGACGGCATCCGCGCCCGCCCGGCGTGCCGCGCGGACGATCTCCTCGACGGAGAGGTAGGCGCGGACCGGGTGCCCCGGCTGGCCGATCTGGTAGGCCTCGTCGGCTTTCAGCCGGTGCAGCGAATTGCGGTCCTCGTACGGGAAGACGGCCACGGTTCGCGCGCCCAGTTCGTAGCCGGCGCGGAACGCGCGGATCGCGATCTCGCCGCGGTTGGCGACCAGCACCTTGCGGAACATGCTCTATCCCTTCGGCCTGCCGGTGAAAGGACCATGGTGTCGGGCATGCCCTCGTCATGCCATGTGAGCCGGGCCACTCATCCCGATTGTCTCCCGCGCTCCCGCCGCTGTCGTGGTGCCGTCGTCACCCGCCGAGTGCCGCGTGGACGACGCGTTCGGCCTCCTCCTGGACCTGGGAGAGGTGGTCGGGGCCGCGGAACGACTCGGCGTAGATCTTGTAGACGTCCTCGGTGCCCGAGGGGCGGGCCGCGAACCAGGCGTTCTCGGTGGTCACCTTGATGCCGCCGATGGGCGCGCCGTTGCCGGGCGCTTCGGTGAGGACGGCGGTGACCGGCTCCCCGGCGAGGGTGTCGGCGGTGACCTGGGCCGGGGACAGCTTGGCCAGGCGGGCTTTCTCCTCGCGGGAGGCCGGCGCGTCGACGCGGGCGTAGGCGGGTTCGCCGAAGCGGGCGGTGAGTTCCGCGTAGTGCTGGGACGGCGTCCGGTCGGTGACGGCGGTGATCTCGGAGGCGAGCAGGGCCAGGACGATGCCGTCCTTGTCGGTGGTCCACACCGAGCCGTCCCGGCGCAGGAACGACGCTCCGGCGGACTCCTCGCCGCCGAAGCCGAGCGAGGAGTCGATCAGCCCGTCCACGAACCACTTGAAGCCCACGGGCACTTCGACCAGCCGGCGGCCGAGGTCGTCGGCGACCCGGTCGATCATGCCGGAGGAGACCAGTGTCTTGCCCACGCCCGCCTCGCCGGGCCACCGGGTGCGGTGGGCGTAGAGATAGGAGATGGCCACGGCGAGGTAGTGGTTGGGGTTCATCAGCCCGGCGTCCGGGGTGACGATGCCGTGCCGGTCGGCGTCGGCGTCGTTGCCCGTGGCGATCCGGAAGCGGTCGCGCTGCCCGATGAGCGAGGCCATCGCGTACGGCGAGGAGCAGTCCATACGGATCTTGCCGTCCCAGTCCAGCGTCATGAAGCGCCAGGTGGGGTCGGTGAGCGGATTGACGACGGTCAGGTCGAGGCGGTGCTGCTCGGCGATGCGGCCCCAGTAGGCGACGGAGGCTCCGCCCAGCGGGTCGGCGCCGATCCGCACGCCGGCGTCCCGGATCGCGTCGAGGTCGAGCACGCTCGGCAGATCGGTGGCGTAGGCGCCGAGGAAGTCGTGGCGGCCGGTGCCGGGCGCGGCCAGCGCGCGCGTGTACGGGACGCGCCGTACGTCCTTGAGGCCGTCCGCGATGATCTCGTTGGCCCGGTCCTGGATCCAGGAGGTCGCCTCCGAGCCCGCCGGGCCGCCGCTGGGCGGGTTGTACTTGAAGCCGCCGTCGCCGGGCGGGTTGTGCGACGGGGTCACGACGACACCGTCGGCGGGGCCCGTGGTGCGGGAGCGGTTGTGCGTCAGGATCGCGTGGGAGACGGCCGGGGTGGGGGTGTAGCCGTCCGCCGTGTCGATGAGGACGGTGACGTCGTTGGCGGCGAAGACCTCCAGCGCGGTGATCCGCGCGGGCTCGGAGAGGGCGTGCGTGTCCGCGCCCAGGAAGAGGGGGCCGTCGGTGCCCTGCCGTGCGCGGTACTCGCAGATGGCCTGGCTGGTCGCGGCGATGTGGTCCTCGTTGAACGCGGTCGCCAGTGACGATCCGCGGTGCCCGGAGGTTCCGAACGCCACGCGCTGTCCCGCCTCGGCCGGGTCGGGGTGCAGCGTGTAGTACGCCGTCACCAGCCGGGCGACGTCGATCAGGTCCTCGGGTCCGGCCGGCTTGCCCGCTCGCTCGTGCTGCATGGCACCCACGCTCCTCCGCGTCGCTCGTGCGTCCGCTGTCCGCTCGCGATGTCATCTTCCCCCGTGCGCGGGACGCGACTCGGGCTCGCGCCGGTCCCGGGTCACGGGCCGGTGGCCGCAAGCGTGAAGAACGCCGTTCGGGGCAGCCGCTCCCACACGCACCCGGAGCCGATTCTCCGCAGAATGCCAATACCTCTTATATACGCACAAAAGGGCAAGGTGACGCGGTGGTGAACGTGACACCCGACGGGCAGGCCGGTTCCTCCGGCCCGCCCGGGCCGCGGGAGGCCGCCGTGCGGCTGCCGCGGCAGGTCCGCCAGGAGCTGACCCGCCGGCTGCGGCGCGCCAAGCGCGCGCTGCGCGAGGAGGACGTGCAGATCGTCGAGCCGCCACTGCTCAGGCGCGCGGTCGGCGCCTCCGCCCTGGGCAACTGCATGGAGTGGTTCGACTTCGGCGTCTACAGCTACCTCGCCGCCACCATCGGGAAGGTCTTCTTCCCCGGTGCCTCGCCGGGCGCCCAGGTGATCTCCTCCTTCGCGACCTTCGCAGCGGCGTTCGTCGTGCGGCCGCTGGGCGGCCTGGTGTTCGGTCCGCTCGGGGACCGCATCGGCCGGCAGAAGGTGCTCGCCACCACGATGATCATGATGGCGGTGGGCACGTTCGCCATCGGGCTGATCCCCGGCTACGGAACCATCGGCATCGCCGCCCCGGTCCTTCTGCTGCTCGCCCGCATGGTCCAGGGCTTCTCCACCGGCGGCGAGTACGGCGGCGCCACCACCTTCGTCGCCGAGTACTCCCCCGACCGCCGCCGCGGCTTCCTCTCCAGCTGGCTCGACTTCGGCACCTTCGTCGGCTACGCGCTGGGCTCCGCCCTGGTCACCGGGCTGAACCTGCTCCTCACCGACGCCCAGATGATCTCCTGGGGCTGGCGGGTCCCGTTCCTGATCGCCGGTCCCCTCGGCGTGATCGGCCTGTACATGCGGCTCCGGCTGGAGGAGTCTCCCGCCTTCCAGCAGCAACTGGACGAGCACGAGCGGAGCCTGGCCCAGAAGTCGGCGGGCAGCGAGCTGCGGGCCATCGTCAAGGACCACTGGGGCGCCCTGCTGATCTGCATGGGCCTGGTGCTGCTCTACAACGTCACCAACTACATGATCACCGGCTACTTGCCCACCTACCAGACCGAGACCCTGCACCGCTCCAGCAGCTCCGCCGACCTGCTGGTGCTGCTGGGCATGGTGTGGATCGTGCTGCTGATCACCTTCATCGGCCGGCTCAGCGACCACGTCGGGCGTCGCCCGGTCTACGGGGTCGCGGCCGCCGCGATGATCGTCCTCGCCGTCCCCTCGTTCCTGCTGATCAAGGCGGAGGGCACCTGGGCGCCGGTCTGCGGCGTACTGATCCTGTCCACCCTGCTGGCCTGCTTCGCCGCGCCGAGCGCCGCCACCCTGCCCGCGCTCTTCCCGACCGCGGTGCGCTACGCGGCCATGGGCATCGGCTTCAACTTCGCCGTGGCCGCTTTCGGCGGCACCACCCCGCTGGTGACCGCGGCCCTGATCGACGTCACGGGCAACGACATGATGCCCGCCTTCTACCTCATGCTGGCCGGCGTGATCGGCCTGGTGACCGTGAGGTTCCTGCCGGAGCGCGCGCAGGTGCCGCTCAGCGGCTCCCGGCCGATGGTGGGTTCCGCGCGGGAGCGGCGCGAACTGCTCACCACCACGCAGGCCCTGTACCAAGCCGCCCGGAACACGTCCGGGGCCTAGGTCCTGTCGTCACATTCCCGTCGTCGCCCGAAGGGCGGCTCCGCGGCGTCCGGTGCGTGCTCTCGGCGTGCCGGGCGGAAGTCCTCGTACTGGACGTACTTGGGCTTTCGCCCGGTGTGGCGAGGGCAGGCGTCGCGGGGCAGGCGGGAATGTGACGACAGGGCCTAGGGACCCGTCCATGCCAAGGCCTCGTGCTCACCCCGGACCTCCGCCATGGGAGAGTGGTCCCCTACACAGGGCATGTCGGGAGGAAGAGCAGTGCCGGAAGGTCGCCCGAAGCGTTCGAGCAAGTCGCGTCTCGCGGTGATCGCGCTGATCGTCGGTCTCGGCACCTGGCTGGGCTTTGTGTGCTATTCGATCGCGACGGAAGCCCCGCCCGGCGCGACGAACGTGACCGCGCTGGCCGACAGGGTCCAGAAGGCCACCGCCGACCGGGACGCGGACGGCTTCCAGACCCTGTTCGACGAGGACACCGTCTCCGACGACTACGCCGCCGACTACCTGGACCGGCTGGGAGAGCACGCCCCCCGGCTGCAGGCCCGGGTGGAGCACCGCGGCGGCCACGACTTCCTGCTGCTGCGCTCCGCGCAGGGCGACTCCGTGTGCACGGCCTGGCACATCACCGAGCGGGACGGCCGCCGGCTGCTCGACGGCGTGCCACCGGCCGAGAACCTGTGCGCACGCTGACCCGAAGCCGGGGTTTCCGCAGGTGATCCCCGCCTTCCGGTTGCGGATGCAGTCCCTGTCGCCGTCGGCCATCCTGAGAGGAACCACGGCGTTAAGGAGTATGCGATGAGCATGCTGGACAAGCTCAAGGGACTGCTGAAAGGTCACGAGGAGCAGGCCGGCAAGGGCATCGACAAAGCCGGTGACTACGTCGACGAGCGGACCCAGGGAAAGTACCGGAGCCAGGTCGACACCGGTCAGGACAAGCTCAAGGAGCAGCTCGGCCGGCCGGACCCGGGCCAGGACCAGCCGCCGCAGTGACGCTCCCGTGATCACGACCGCCTGCCCGGTGGGCCGGCTCAACGAGTTCGGGCCGCCCCCGCGAGGAGGGCGGCCCGAGTCGGTTGGGCACAGGCCCGGCGGGACGGATCCGTGCTCTCAGGGCCGCACGAGGGCCATGGCCAGGACCGCGGCCCCGGCGAGCACCGCGAGGGCGGTGAGGACGAACGCGAAGCACCGTGCCCGCAACTGGCGGTAGCGCTCCTCGTACTCGCCGCGCAGCGACCGGCACCGCTCGGCGACCCGCTGGAGGTCCGCCCGGGCCCGCAGCAGGCAGTCGGAGACGTAGTGCTCCTCGATCTCCTCGCGCTGCGCCGTGGTCAGCCACTGCATGGGCTCGGTGAAGGAACGGGCCCGCTCCTCCGCCTCGACGACGCGGGCCTGCCACAGCAGATAGCCCTCGACCTGCTCGACCAGTCCGGCGGGCCCGTCCGGGCGTTTCGCCGCGTCGGTCATCCGGGCAGGCCCAGGTTCTCCCGCTTGTCCGTGACCGAGACCTCCGGGTGGTGCAGGTCGAAGGCCGGGGACTCGCTGCGGATCACGGGCAGGGTGACGAAGTTGTGCCGCGGCGGCGGGCAGGAGGTCGCCCACTCCAGGGAGCGGCCGTAGCCCCAGGGGTCGTCGGTCTCGACCTTCTGGCCGTACTTGGCCGTCTTCCAGATGTTGTAGAAGAACGGCAGCATCGACAGACCCAGCAGGAACGACCCGATGCTGGAGATCTCGTTGAGCGTGGTGAAGCCGTCGGTCGCCAGGTAGTCGGCGTACCGGCGCGGCATGCCCTCCGCGCCCAGCCAGTGCTGCACCAGGAACGTGGTGTGGAAGCCGACGAACAGCGTCCAGAAGGTCATCTTCCCGAGGCGCTCGTCGAGCATCTTGCCGGTCCACTTCGGCCACCAGAAGTGGAAGCCGGCGAACATCGCGAACACCACGGTGCCGAAGACGACGTAGTGGAAGTGGGCCACCACGAAGTACGAGTCCGAGACGTGGAAGTCCAGCGGCGGCGAGGCCAGCAGGACACCGGTCAGACCGCCGAAGAGGAACGTCACCAGGAAGCCGGTCGCCCACAGCATCGGTGTCTCGAAACTCAGGGAGCCCTTCCACATGGTGCCGAGCCAGTTGAAGAACTTCACCCCGGTCGGGACCGCGATCAGGAAGCTCATGAAGGAGAAGAACGGCAGCAGCACACCGCCGGTGACGAACATGTGGTGCGCCCACACCGTCACCGACAGGCCCGCGATCGAGATGGTGGCGCCGATCAGGCCCATGTAGCCGAACATCGGCTTGCGGGCGAAGACCGGGATGATCTCACTGACGATGCCGAAGAACGGCAGCGCGATGATGTACACCTCGGGATGCCCGAAGAACCAGAACAGGTGCTGCCACAGCAGCGAACCGCCGTTGGCCGCCTCGAAGACGTGGGCACCCCACTTGCGGTCCACCTCCAGGCTGAGCAGCGCGGCCGCCAGGACCGGGAAGGCCAGCAGCACCAGGACGCTGGTGAGCAGCACGTTCCAGGTGAAGATCGGCATGCGGAACATGGTCATGCCCGGGGCGCGCATGCAGACGATCGTGGTGATGAAGTTGACCGAGCCGAGGATGGTGCCGAAGCCGGACATGCCCAGGCCGAGGATCCACAGGTCCCCGCCCAGGCCCGGCGTGTGGATGATGTCGTTCAGCGGGGCGTAGGCGAACCAGCCGAAGTCGGCGGCGCCCTGCGGGGTGAGAAAGCCGGCCACCGCGATCAGCGAGCCGAACAGGTACAGCCAGTAGGCGAACATGTTCAGCCGCGGGAAGGCCACGTCCGGGGCGCCGATCTGCAGCGGCATGATCCAGTTCGTGAACCCGGCGAACAGCGGCGTCGCGAACATCAGCAGCATGATCGTGCCGTGCATCGTGAACATCTGGTTGAACTGTTCGTTCGTCAGGATCTGCAGGCCCGGGCGGGCCAGCTCGGCGCGCATCAGCAGCGCCATGATGCCGCCGATCAGGAAGAACGTGAAGGAAGTGATCAGATACAGCGAACCGATCGTCTTGTGATCGGTCGTCGTCGCCCACTTCACCACCACGGCACCGGGCCGCAGGTGACGACGGGGAGCGGCGGTTTCCCGCGTGGTGTGCTGGACGTCTGTCATGCGGCCCGTGACACGCTTTCTCTCAGGAGATGGATACGTGAAGGTCCACGCGGTGTCCCGCAGGGCCCGGCCTCCATCCTTCCGCCTGCCGCCTCCGAAGCGGAGGCAGTCGTCGCTGAGACGGAGTAACACCCGGCGCATTGCACCCGGTTGGCCTACGCGCCTCACGCCGATGGCGGGTACGGTGCGCGACGCGGCCTACGGGGCGGCGGACGGGGGCAGCTGGGCCGGACTCACCCGCTCCCCCAGGACCTCGGACATGAACTGCACCAGCCACCGCTGGGAGGGGCTGCGCGAGGACTCGTGCCGGGCGTACAGCGCCACCTCGATCGGCTCGGTGTCGAACGGGAGCCGGACCATGCGCAGTTGGTGGGAGGAGGCGAAGACCTCGCCGACGTACTCGGGGACGATGGCGATCAGGTCGGTCTGCTCCAGCAGGTACGGCAGCATCGAGAAGCGGGTGGCGTCCACCACCACCCGGTCCAGCAGCCCGTGCGCGGCGAGCACGGCACGCGGGACGACGTGCCCGCTGGGGCCGAAGACGGTGGCGTGGGATTCGGCCGCGAGCTCGGCCAGGGTGACCGACTCGCCCCGCACACGCGGGTGGTCGGCGGCGACCATGCCGACGTAGCGCTCGTGGAAGAGCGGGATCCGCACGGTCCGGTGGGAGGTCAGCACCGGGGTGGCCACGAACGCGTCGAGGTCGCCGCGGCGGAGCTGGTGCTCCGCCTCGTCGACGTCCAGCGGCCGCACGGTGAAGGACACCCCGGTCGCCCGCTCGCGGGCCGCGGCCAGCAGACGCGGCAGCAGGGTCACCTCGCCCAGGTCGGACAGGGCCAGCGTGAACCGCCCGGACATGGCCCCCGGATCGAAGACGTCGGCCTGGCGGACCGTGCTGTCGATGTCGGCCAGGGCCCGCTGCAACGGCTCGTACAGCCGGCGGGCGCCGGCGGTCGGCGTCAGTCCGCGTCCGGTGCGCCGGAACAGCTCGTCGCCGAAGTGCCGGCGCAGCTTGCCCAGGCTGTAGCTGACGGTGGGCTGGGTGACGTGGAGCGTGTCGGCGGTGACCGTGACACTGCCGGTCTCGTACAGCAGCACGAAGACGCGGGCGAGGTTGAGGTCGAAGGTCCTCATATCGAAGGACTCTATATCGCGAAGGTAAAAGATTTATTGGTGCTCATGTCGGCGCCTGCCTAGCGTGGCGTGCGTCACTCCGAAAGGAACGTCTGTGCCTTCCGTACGCCGCCTCTCCCACGAGTTCCTGGAGCGCCAGGGCCTCACCACCGTGTTCGGCAACCCCGGCTCCAACGAGCTGCCCTTCCTCGCCGAACTCCCCGCCGGCTTCCGCTACGTCCTGGGCCTGCACGAGGGCGCCGTCGTCGGCATGGCCGACGGGTACGCGCAGGCGACCGGCCGGTCCGTCCTGGTCAATCTGCACGCGGCGTCCGGCTCCGGGAACGCGATGGGCGCGCTGACGAACGCCGTGGCCTCCCGCACCCCGCTCGTGATCGTCGCCGGCCAGCAGGTGCGCTCCGCCGTCGGTCCGGAGGCCAACCTGTCCAACGTGGACGCCCCGGCGCTGATGCGGCCGCTCGTCGGCTGGGCGGCCGAGCCGGCGTGTGCCCAGGACGTGCCGCGTGCCCTCGCGCAGGCCGTCTTCGAGGCGCAGCTCCAGCGGCGCCCGACGTACCTGTCCGTCCCCTACGACGACTGGGCGGCCGACGCCGGCGACAACGCCCTGGCGGTCCTCGACCGTCGGGTCGGCCGCGCTTCCGTCCCCGACGGGGAGCAGGGCCGCCGGCTGGCCGAGCAGGTCGCCTCCGCCCGGCGGCCCGCGCTGGTGCTGGGCGGGGACATCGACTCGGCCGGCCTGTTCGACGACGCCGTCCGGCTGGCCGAGCGCCTGGGCGGCCCGGTGTGGGCGGCCCCCTCACAGTTCCGGCTGCCCTTCCCCAACCGGCACCCCCTTTTCCGCGGGGTACTGCCCGCCGGGATCGCGCCGGTCTGCGAGGCGTTCGAGGGCCACGACCTGGTCCTGGTGCTCGGCGCGCCGGTGTTCCGCTACCACGAACACCTCCCCGGCCGGTACCTGCCCGAGGGCACCCGGCTGATCCAGGTGACCGAGGACGCCTCCGCCGCCGCGCGGGCGCCGATGGGCGAGGCGCTGGTCGCCGACCCCGGAGCCGTCATCGGCCTGCTCCTGAAACTGCTCGACGGCCGCGAGGCACCCGCCGGCGCCTTCCGGCCCGCGCCCGAGCCGCCCACCGGCGAGGGTTCCCGGCTGCACCCCGAGCAGGTCTTCGCCGCGCTGCGCGACGAACTGTCCGAAGACACCGCCTACGTGGTCGAGTCGACGTCGACGAACGCCTCCTGGTGGCGCCAGATGGACCTGCGCCGGCCCGGCTCCTACTACTTCCCGGCGGCCGGCGGACTCGGGTTCGGGCTGCCCGGCGCGGTCGGGGTCGCCATGGGGCAGCGCGGCCGGCCGGTGGTCGGCGTCATCGGGGACGGCTCGGCCAACTACGGCATCACCGCCCTGTGGACGGCCGCCCAGCACCGCATCCCACTGACCGTCGTACTGCTGCGCAACGGCACGTACGGGGCACTGCGCTGGTTCGGCGGCCTGCTGGGGGTGCCGGACGCCCCCGGCCTGGACATCCCCGGCCTGGACTTCACCCGCATCGCCGAGGGATACGGCGTCCGGGCCCGGCACGTCGGCGACGCCGAGGAGCTGCGGGCCGCCCTCGCCGAGCGCCCGGACCACCCGCGGCTGCTCCAGGTGGACACCGCGCTCACCACCCCGTCCTGATCCGCCCCTGTAAAGAAGAGAGGAAACGCGATGGCACTCCTGGACAGCGACGTCTGGGGCAAGAAGCTCTTCAGCGACGGCTGGAGGGACGCCTCCGGCGAGCAGCCGGTCGTCGAACCCGCGACCGGCGAACAGCTCGCGACGGCGGGCCTGGCCACCGCCGAGGACGTACGGCGTGCGTCCGCCCGCGCGGCCGAGGCGCAGCGCGACTGGGCGACGACTTCCCCGCAGCGGCGGGCCACCGTACTGCGCCGGGCGGGCGAGTTGCTGGCCGAGCACGCCGCCGAGATCGAGGACTGGCTGGTACGCGAGGCCGGGTCCGTACGGGCCAAGGCGGCCTTCGAGGCACAGCTCGCCGTGGGCGAGTGCTTCGAGTGCGCGGGCCTGCCGACGCATCCGCAGGGCGAGGTGCTCACCTCCGAGGACGCCCGCTGGTCCCTCTCCCGCCGCCGCCCCGCCGGTGTCGTCAGTGTCATCGCGCCCTTCAACTTCCCGCTCATCCTGGGCCTGCGCTCGGTGGCACCGGCGCTCGCCCTGGGCAACGCGGTGCTGCTCAAGCCGGATCCGCGCACCGCGGTGAGCGGTGGTGTCGTCATCGCGCGCGTCTTCGAGGAGGCGGGCCTGCCGGCCGGGGTGCTGCACCTGCTGCCGGGCGACGGCTCGGTCGGCCGGGCGGTCGTCGAGGCGCCCGAGGTCCGGGTGGTCTCCTTCACCGGCTCGACCCCGGTCGGGCGGGCGATCGGCGAGCAGGCCGGACGCCTGCTCAAGCGGGCCCACCTGGAGCTGGGCGGGAACAACGCGCTGGTCGTGCTGCCCGGGGCGGACGTGCCGAAGGCGGCCTCCGCCGGCGCGTTCGGCTCCTATCTGCACCAGGGCCAGATCTGCATGACGACCGGCCGCCACATCGTCCACGAGTCGCTGCTGGAGGACTACACCGCGGCGCTCGCCGCGAAAGCCGCGGCCCTGCCGGTCGGCGACCCGGCCCGCGAGGACGTCGCGCTCGGGCCGATCATCGACCGGCGCCAGCTCGAGCGGGTGCACGGCATCGTCACCGACAGCGTCGCCGCGGGCGCGACCCTCGCCGCGGGCGGCGAGATCGTCGGCGCGGGCTACCGGGCCACCGTGCTGAGCGGCCTGACGACCGACATGCCGGCCTGGCGCGAGGAGATCTTCGGGCCCGTCGCGCCCGTCATCGGCTTCTCGACGCTGGAGGAGGCCGCGCGGATCGTCAACGACTGCGAGTACGGGCTGTCCGTGGGGATCCTCGGCGACGTGGGGACGGCGATGAAGCTCGCCGACCGGATCGACTCCGGCAAGGTCCACATCAACGAGCAGACCGTCAGCGACGAGCCCAACGCCCCCTTCGGCGGGGTCAAGGCCTCCGGCACCGGATCCCGGTTCGGGGGCGCCGCCGCCAACGTCGAGGCCTTCACCGAGACCCAGTGGGTCACCGTCCGGCCCGACATCGCCGACTACCCGTTCTGACCTCGTCCGTCCCCGCCCGTCCGCTCCCGTCCCCAGGGGGGAACGTCCTGATGACATCCGCCGTCTCGTCCCAGACGACCGTGCAGTCCGGCACCGCCGGGCGCAGCACCTGGACCGTGGTCCTGTGCTGGATCACCGTCATGCTGGAGGGCTACGACCTCGTCGTCCTCGGCGCCATCATCCCGACCCTGCTCAAGACCCGCCACCTCGGCATGACCGCGGGCGACGCCACCATGATCGCGACGCTGTCGCTCGTCGGCGTCGCGATCGGCGCCGTCTGCGTCGGCCCGCTGGCCGACCGGCTGGGGCGCCGCCTGCTGCTCATCGCGTCGGTGGTGGTGTTCTCGGTGTTCACCATCGTGGTGCCGCTGGCCGGCTCCGTGACCATGTTCGCCGTCCTCCGGCTCATCGCCGGTCTGGGCCTCGGCGCCTGCATGCCGGTGTCGCTCACGATGATGGCCGAGCACATGCCGGCCAGCCGGCGGGCCCGGGCCAGCACCCTGACCATGACCGGCTACCACACCGGTGCCGTGATCACCTCCCTGCTGGCCCTCCAGGTGACCGACAACTGGCAGATCCTGTTCTACGTCCTCGGCGTGGCCGGCCTCGTCGTCGCCGGCATCCAGTGGTTCCGGCTGCCGGAGTCGGAGGCCTTCATGCGGGCCAAGCAGGCGACCGGGGCGCAGCGGGTCCCGTTCACCGAGCTGCTCAAGCCGGCCTACCTGCGCGCGGGCATCGGCATCTGGGTCGCCTCGTTCATGGGGCTGCTGCTGGTCTACGGCCTGAACACCTGGCTGCCCAAGCTGATGAACGACGCCGGCTACCCCGTCCCCACGGCCGTCACCCAGCTCCTGGTGCTCAACGTCGGCGGTGTCGTCGGCCTGATCGTCGGCGGCTTCGTGGCCGACCGGCGGGGCATCAAGGGGACCATCCTCGGCTGGTTCGCGGTGTCCGTGGTCATGCTCGGCTGCCTGAGCGTCAAGATGAACAGCGACATCCTGCTCAACGTCGTCGTCTTCCTCACCGGCGTGTTCGTCTTCTCCGCCATGGTGCTCGTCTACGCCTACGTGACGCACTTCTACCCGGCCGCGGTGCGCGGGACCGCCCTCGGTTCGGCCTCCGGCATCGGCCGGATCGGCTCGATCGTCGGCCCGACGATCACCGGGGCCCTGGTCGCCTCCGGCATCGGCCACCCGTGGGGCTTCTACTTCTTCGCCGCGGTCGCGGTGCTCGGCTTCCTGGCCGTGCTGACCCTGCCGCGGCACGCTCCGCAGCCGGAGGCCGCCGGGGTCACCGCCTGACGCGTCCGTTCACCCTTCGCGACGGCGCGGGGCCGCCCACCGGGCGGGCCCGCGCCGTCACCGCTTCGAGGCCGACCGATCGACCGCGCCCGTGCGCCTTACGCAGTGCGCCGCGCGCCGGGGATCACCTGTCATCCGGCCCGGTCGCCCGCCGGCTGGCCGGGGAGCACTGGTGTCCGTGGGGCGGCGGGCCAGCCGTCGGCGGGGTGCGCGACCGTCCCGGACACGGTCGTACCCGGGTTCTCGACGCCCTCGGGCAGGGCGAACTCCGCCCAGATCACCTTCCCGTGCGGGGAGTAGCGGGTGCCCCAGTGCTCGGTCATCTGCGACACCAGGAACAGACCGCGGCCGCCCTCCTCGGTCGTCGCGGCGTAGCGCAGGTGCGGGGAGGTGCTGGTGCCGTCGGAGACCTCGCAGATCAGCGTGCGGTCGCGGATCAGCCGGACGTGGATCGGCTCGCCGCCGTAGCGGATGGCGTTGGTGACCAGTTCGCTCAGCACGAGTTCCATGCTGAAGCCGAGCTCGGACAGGCCCCACTCGTCGAGTGTGCGGGCGGCCGCGACGCGGACCCGGGCGACGGCGGCCGGGTCGGGCGGCACGTCCCACTCGGCGACCCGGTCGCAGGGCAGCGCCCGGGTCCGGGCGATCAGCAGGGCGACGTCGTCCTTGGGACGCGCAGGCAGCATCGCGTCCAGCACTGCCTGGCAGCTCTGCTCCGGCGAGCGGCCGGGATGGCCCGCGAGGGCCTGGCGCAGCAGTTCCATGCCGACGTCCAGGTCTCGCCTGCGGTCCTCGATGAGGCCGTCGGTGTACAGGGCGAGCTGGGTGCCTTCGGGGAGCTCCAGCTCGGCCGTCCGGAACGGCATGCCGCCCAGGCCGAGCGGCGGCCCGTGCGGCAGATCCGGGAAGGTGACGCTGCCGTCCGGGCTGACCAGCGCGGGCGCGAGATGACCGGCACGCGCCATGGCGCAGCGACGCGTCACGGGATCGTAGATCGCGTACAGGCAGGTGGCTCCGACGACGGCCGCGGCGGCGCCGGTGGAGGCCTCGTCGTGGTCGATACGGCCGACGAGGTCGTCCAGGTGGCTCAGCAGCTCGTCGGGGGGCAGGTCGAGCGTGGAGAAGTTGTGCACCGCGGTCCGCAGCCGTCCCATGGTGGCGGCGGCGTGCAGGCCGTGCCCGACCACGTCCCCGACGACCAGGGCGACCCGCCCGCCGGGCAGCGGGATCACGTCGAACCAGTCACCGCTCACGCCCGACTGGGCGGGCAGATAGCGGTAGCCGACCTCCAGCGCGCTCAGCTCGGGCAGGGCCCGCGGCAGCAGGCTGCGCTGGAGGGTGACCGCGAGCGCGTGCTCGCGGGCGTAGCGGCGGGCGTTGTCGATGCTGACCGCGGCCCGGGCCACCAGCTCCTCGGCCAGGGACAGCTCCTCCTCGTCGAACGGGCCGCGCTCCTTGCAGCGCCAGAAGTTGGCCATGCCCAGCACGACACCGCGAGCCTGGATCGGGGCCGAGATCAGCGAGTGGATGCCGTAGTCGACGATCGCCTCGGTGCGCTCCGGATCCTGCGCCTGCCAGCCGTACGCCGACGACAGGTCCGTCACCAGTTCCACGTGGCCGGTGTCGTAGCTGCGGGCCTGGGGCGTGGACGGCAGGAAGTCGATCAGCCGGCCCTTCTCGTAGAGCGGCGCGTCGTCCTGGATACCGCGTACGGCGATGCGGCGCAGGCCCGTCGCGGTGCCGGCGGGCTCCTCGCCCCGCAGTACGCCCTCGGCGAGGTCCACGGAGACGTAGTCGGCGAAGCGGGGGACGGCGACCTGGGCGAGTTCGTCGGCGGTGCGGGACACGTCGAGGGTGGTGCCGATGCCCAGGCCGGCGTCGTAGAGCAGTTCGAGCCGTTCCCGGGCGACCTGGGCACGGCCGGAGATGGCCTGGAGTTCGGTGGAGTCGCGGAGCGTCACCACCGTTCGCCGCCCGCCTCCGTCGCTGTGCGTGGGCCGCTGGTTGACCGCCAGCAGACGGGATCCGGCGAGGTGCACCTCGTCGGTGGCCATGCGGCCGGAGGTCAGCAGTTCTACCGTTTCGGGTTCCAGCGCCGGGAACTGCGTCACCTGCCTGCCCTCGGCGTCCGACGGCAGCTCCAGCAGCCGCTTGGCCTCGTCGTTCGCCAGCAGCAGCCGACCGTCGTCACCGACGATGAGCACTCCTTCGCGTACGGAGTGCAGCACCGCGTCGTGGTGGTCGTACATGCGGGTCATCTCGTCCGGGGCGAGGCTGTGGGTCTGCCGCCGCAGCCGCCTGCCGACCAGCGCCGTCACGCCCGTGGCCAGACCGAGCGCGGCCGCGCCGGCGCCCAGGATGATCGGGATCTGCCGGTGCACCTGACTGGTCACGTGCTTGACCTGGAGCCCGGCGGAGACCAGTGCCACCACGCGGTCGCCGTCCCTGATGGGAACGGTGGCCTGTACCTCGTCGCCGAGCGGCCCGTTGACGCTCTCGGTGTAGACCTTGCCGGCCAGCGACGGCTCGATGGCGCCGACGAAGCGGTGGCCGATGCGGTCGGGCAGGGGGTGGGTGTAGCGGATGCCGTTCCTGTCCATGACGACGATGAAGTCGACCCCCGCGGACCTGCGCGCCGCCTCCGTGAGGGGCTGGAGCACCTTCGACGGGCCAGGCGTCCGCAGTGCGCTCACGACGCCCGGGGAGTGCGCGAAGGTCTGCGCCACCGCCACGGAACGGCGCTTGGCCTCGTCGTTGACGTCGCGCTGCGACTGAAGGACGAGGGAGAAGACGGCGAAAGCCACAAGCAGCGCCACCAGCGCCACCTGCAGAACGAACACCTGTCCGGCGACGCTTCGCGGGCTCTTTCCCAGCAGCGAGCGCAGCGATATGCGTCGAAGACGGGTAAAACGGTCTGCCATCCGGCATTTGTAACATCCACCCTCCCCCATCGTCACGACTTCCACGATTGATCGTTCAGCGGGACCCCTGCGCGAACCGTGCGGGGAACCCGCGGATCTCAGGCGTTGGGGCAGGTGAAAGCGCTGTCCACGACAGCGAGAACGAATTCGGAGAGGCGGTCGCCGACGCGGCGGTGGACCTCGGCATGCGGGAGCGGACCGTCCGCGAGCGGCGACGGAGCGTAGCGACCTCGCCCCCCTCGCCGACCGGCCGGGCGGACGGCGCCGTGAACGGCACCGGCCACACGGTCGGCGTCGACTCGCAGCAGACCATCGGTGAGGGGGCGCGCTGGGGCGGGGGCGGACGCAGAGGCCGACGCCGGAGCACCGGCTCAGCGGGGCCGCACTCGGGACATCCCGAGCAAGCACCGAACGCGACGTCACGCACAGGCAGGCCGCCGCGCGCCCCCTGGACGTGCAGACCTACACCCGCCGCACCTGCGCGCGGAGCGACCAGCAGGCGCACGTTCATCAGCACGGGGCCCGCGCGAACTCCATGACCGGACAGTCGGCAGGGGCGCGGCCCCGCATGGTCGCGTGCAAGCGCATCGGCATGCGCGAGGCGCAGCCGTACCGGGGCGGGCTTACGCTCCACCCGCGCGGTAGCCACCAGACGCGCACCCACCCGCACGCGACCTGCGGACGCCATAGCCCGACAGGCGGCCCGGGCCGACGTGGAGGCGCCGAAGGCATACAGGGGCAGGCCGGCTCACCGCACCGCACGACCGGGCAGGCAGTACAGCGCGCAGCCCCCCACGAACCACAACCCCGCACGACACGACAAGAGGCACCGCAGTCATGCAGGAGCCACAGCCTGCACGGCCCGCCGCCGAACGCGCACCACCCGCACACGACCCGACTCAACCGACGCGGAGGCCCCGCCGACATACACGGCCCGCAGACGGACACGTGCCGCAGACAGGGAAGCACCGCAGGCGTACGCACGCAGGCCGACTCACCGCACGCGGTCCACGGACTGCATGACCGGGCAGACAGCGTGGGCCGCAGCCCCACACGAGCCACATCCCCGCACAACGGACGTTGAGGCGCGCAGGCATGCGGGAGCCACAAGCGTGCGCGGCCCGCCGCCGAACGCGCGCCCCCCGCCCGCGCCCCGACTCAACCGACGCGGAGGCGCCGCGGGCGTGCGCGGCCCGCAGACGTGTACGGCCCGCCGTCAATCACGCACCACCCGCACACGGCCCGACCCCAGGACCGGGCAGGCAGCGCGGGCCGCAGGCCCACACGAGCCGTGACCTCGCACAACCGACGCGGAGGCCCCGCGGACATACGCGGCCCGCAGACGGACACGTGCCGCAAGCGCGGAAACACCGCAGGCGTGCCGCTCGCCGCCGGGTGCGTGGCGCCCACGTGCACGTGGCCCGCGCGCGTCGCGGCGGGGGCGCTCACTTCGGCGGCCAGGTGCGCAGCATCGTGTCGAGGCGGTCGAGGATCCAGGTCCAGGTTTCCTGCGGGGCCGGGGCGCTGTGGGCGAAGCCGCCGGCCAGTTCCAGGCTGACGTAGCCGTGGAAGACGCTGCCCAGGAGCCGGACGGCGTGGGTCTCGTCCGGCTCGGCCAGGTCGTAGCCGCGCAGGATCGCGCGGGTCATCTGCGCGTGCCGGCCCCCGGCGCTCACGGCGGCGGTCTCCGGGTCCAACCGGAGCCGCGCCGCCGCGTAGCGGCCGGGATGTTCCCGGGCGTAGTCGCGGTAGACGTTCGCGAAGGCGGCGAGGGCGTCCTTGCCGGCCCGCCCGGCCAGCGCGTCGGCGGCCCGGTCCGCGAGTTCCTCCAGGGCGAGCAGGGCGATCCGCGTCTTGAGGTCCTGGGAGTTCTTCAGGTGCGAGTACAGGCTCGCGGCCTTGACGTCGAACCGCCGGGCGAGAGCCGAGACGGTCACGTGCTCGAAGCCGACCTCGTCCGCCAGCTCCGCCCCCGCCCTGACCAGGCGTTCCGTGGTCAACCCCGCACGCGCCATGCCGCTCCTCCCACCCGAGCCTCCAAGAACCTGAAGCCATTGAATATCTGCCTAAGCCCATTAGGCAAACAGGGCCGCAGACAAGCCCGGCGCGAATCCCATTATTGGCATGGACCTGATCACATGGTCCCGCTAAGCTGCTCCCCGACCCGGTTGAGAGCGCTCTCAGGTCGCGGTTGTTCCACCCCCACCTCGCTGGAACGACGAAGGGCACCCCTGTGAGACGCACCAGACTCCACCGCGTGACCGTGGCCGCACTCGTACTGCTCGGCAGCTGGGCCGTGGCGGGCACCTCGCCGGCCGGAGCGGCGACCCCCGCCGCCGCACCCGCCACCTCCCCCGGCCTGCTCCAGGCGATGCAGCGGGACCTGGGACTCTCCGCGCAGCAGGCCGAGGCGCGGCTGGCGGCCGAGCGGACCGCCACGGCCGCGGAACCGAAGGCTCGCGCGGCCGCGGGATCCGCCTACGGCGGCTCGTGGTTCGACGACGAGACCGGCCGGCTCACCGTGGCCGTCACCTCCGGCGCCTCCGACTCGACCCTGCGCGCCGTCCGGACCACCGGCGCCACGGTCCGCACCGTCCAGCACAGCGCACGACAGCTGGACACGGCCAAGGCCCGCCTCGACGGCACGTCGGCACCCCAGGGCGTGAGCGGCTGGCGGGTGGACCCGAAGGCCAACACGGTGGTCGTGGACGTCGTCCGCGCCGCGCGCTCCGACAACGATGTCCAACGCTTCCTCTCCCAGGCCCGCGCGGCCGGCCCCGTCACCGTCCGCACGGTCTCCGCACCGCCGCGGACCTTCGCGGCGGGCACGGTCGGCGGCGACCCCTACTACACCGGCAACGTCCGCTGCTCCATCGGCTTCTCGGTGTACGGCGGCTTCGTCACCGCCGGACACTGCGGCCAACCGGGCGCCGGGGTGAGCGGCTGGGACGGCTCGTACATCGGCACCTTCCAGGGGTCCTCGTTCCCCGACAACGACTACGCCTGGGTCAGCGTCGGCAGCGGCTGGTGGACGGTACCGGTGGTCCTCGGCTGGGGCACCGTCCCGGACCAGCTGGTGCGCGGCTCCGCCGTGGCACCCGTAGGCGCCTCGGTCTGCCGCTCCGGCTCGACGACGCACTGGCACTGCGGCACCGTGCTGGCGCACAACGAGACGGTCAACTACAGCCAGGGCGCCGTGCACCAGCTGACGAAGACCAGCGTGTGCGCCGAACCGGGCGACTCCGGCGGCTCGTTCATCAGCGGTGACCAGGCCCAGGGCGTCACCTCCGGAGGCTGGGGCAACTGCTCCGGCGGCGGGGAGACCTGGTTCCAGCCGGTCAACGAGATCCTCAACCGCTACGGACTGACCCTGCACACCGCCTGACCCGCACTGACGAGGGGGTTCCGGCCGGGCTCGGCCGGAACCCCCTTCGCGGCGAGGCGACGGGCCGCGCGCGCAGTCGGGGGACGGCGGGCGCGGTCATCCGGCGTCGGCCACCCTGCGGGCCCTGTCCCGGGCGACCCGGGCCGCGGCGTACCCGGTGCCGGCGACGAAGCGCATCATCGGCCCGAACATCGGGGCGGCGAGCGATCCGGTGAAGTACAGTCCCGGCACCGACGATTCGAACCCCGGGCTCAGCCGTGGTGCCCTCGAACCCGGCACCTGCCTGAGCGCACGGCGCACCGCCGGCGACAGGAACGGAACGGCGTCCAGGTCCAGACGGTAGCCGGTGGCGGCCAGCACATGGTCGACGTCGAGCACCTCCGCAACGCCGCCCGGCCCGGCGACGTCCAGCCGTACGACGGACCCGGCGGTCTCGGCCCGTACGACCCGGCGCGAGGTGCGCACCGGCACCACGCCCTCGACCCGGTCCCGCAGCCACCAGCCGCCCGACGGCCGCAACGCGCGCCGGAACAGCAGCAGTCGGGCCGCGGCCGGCAGATGCCGTACCGCGCCGGGGGCCCGGCAGACCGCGGCCAGGATCCAGCCCGTGCCCAGGGGCGAGGCGGGCCTGCCGATCCGCCGCGCCCAGGACCTGGCCTGCTCCGGCACCGTCCCCCACAGCACGTCGCTCTCCCGGACCAGCACCTGCGCCCGCGCACCGGACTCGTGGAGCAGCGCGGCGCTCTCCAGGGCGGACTGGCCCCCGCCGACCACGGCGACCCGGCAACCGGCGTACCGGGACAGGTCGGTGTGCTGGCTGGTGTGCGACACCGGCGCCTCGGGCCCCGGGCCTTCGGGCACGAGGCCGCGCAACTCGCCGGGTATGTGGGCCAGTCCGTTCAGGCCGGTGGCCACGACCACGGCGGCGGCGGCGAGTTCCTGTCCGTCGTCCAGCCGTACGGCGAACCCCGTACCGGACGCGGCCAGGTCGACGGCCGCCACCCGGGCCGGCTCCACCTCACCGACGTACTGCTTCTGGAACCACTGTCCGTAGCGTACGAACACCTCGCACGGGATGGGCGTCAGTTCGGTCAACTCCGGCTCGCCGTGCACCTGGAGGAAGTCCGCCAGCCGCCCGCCCGGCTCCGGTGCGGACAGATCGACGGCGTCCGGCGTCGACTTCAGGAACATCCCGGTCGCCATGGCGTGCCGCCAACTGCCCATGACCTCCCCGAAGACCCGCACCGGGACCCCCGCTCCGCGCAGGTGCGCGGCGACCGACAGCCCGTACGGCCCCGCCCCGACCACCACGACCGGAAACGCCCGGCGCCCCCGCTGCGCTCCCCCGCGGGCAGGCCGTTGCCCTGGAAGCGACTGCGTCATGCATCCCCCCGCTGATCCCCTCGCCGCCTTCCCCAAGGCCGGCGCGACACTCCGGGATGTGCGCGCCGGCAGAGCACCGCCGCACGTCTCCCCCCTCCGCCGCTCAGTGTTACCCATCGACCGGTGCCGGAATGCGATATGGGGGCACGTTGCCAAAAATTGGTCGAAGCGTTGACCGGCCGCACCGCGCGGGCCTCGACGAGAGGGAGAACGAACACCCGGCTCCCGTCCTCGCGGCGGAGGACGGGAGCCGGGTGTTCAGGACCTAGCGGTCCGTGGCGGCCGGAGAGCCGACCGCGGGTGGTGCGGTCATCAGCTTCCCGAACAACGCCATACAGGTGGAACAGTGTCCAGCCCGCTGTGCGCTCGCGCCGTCGACGTGCTGACCCAGTTTCTGGCCGCACAGCGTGGTGGTCGTGTGCTTGGCCATGACGTGCCAGACCACAGCCCCACCGGGCGTCTCTACTCCTGCACACATCTCATACATGATCGGCTCCACTCCCTCGATGGACGCCTCTCTCACTCAAGGAGATACCGAGTGGGCCATCCGCACGCAGCCACGGGCGGCCATTCAGGTGAAAAACGCGCCGGGGGCGGTGCCATCATGGAGCCCATGCGAAAAGGCGGAGCGTTGCGGACGGCGGCCGTGGTAGCGGCCGGTGGGGCGCTGGCGATGTCCCTGACGGCCTGCGGCGACCCGGGCCACCGGCGCGCGACCGGCCACGGCGGGCAGGCGGAGCATGCGCCCGGACGCGACGCGTCCACGAGGCGGGTGCCGGGCATCGGTGACAGGATGTGGCATCGGGTGCCGGCCGGGTCCCGCCAGGTGATCGCGGTCTACGGCGCGGGCCCGGACTCCCCCGACTCGACGGTCGAGCTCTTCACCGAGCACGGCTCGCGCTGGGAGCGGACGGCTTCCTGGCCGGCCCACAACGGCAGGAAGGGCTGGACGACGGACCATCACGAGGGGGACCAGCGCACACCGGTGGGGGTGTTCACGCTGAGCGACGCCGGCGGCGTGCTCGAGGACCCCGGGGCCGGGCTGCCGTACACCCGGTCCGCCGCGTTCCAGGCTCCCCGGTACTGGACGAAGAACGCCTGGCACGACTTCGACTACGTCATCGCCATCGACTTCAACCGCGTCAAGGGAACGCCGCCCAACGACCCCACCCGGCCGGAAGGACAGTCCAGGGGCGGCGGCATCTGGCTGCACATGGACCACGGCAGCGGCACGTCCGCGTGCGTGACCCTGTCCAAGCCGGCGATGCGGTATCTACTGCGCTCCCTCGACCCGCGTCAGCACCCGGTCGTAGTCATGGGGGACAAGGCGGAACTCGACACCTGACGCCGCGCGACCGCCGGCCGGTGCCGCCTCAGGGGCGCGCGGCGTCGAGCAGGTTGACGCGGGCGATGACGCGCTTGCCCACCGGCTCGCGCCGCACCTCGAACCGCTCCACCACGGCCATCACGATCTCCAGACCGTGCTGGCCCACCCGCCCCGGATCGGCGGCCCGGGCCACGGGCAGCACCGGATCGCTGTCCCAGACCGCGATGTCCACGGCGTCACCGGCGATCAGCAGGTCCATCAGGATGAGGCCGGAGGCGCACTTGCGGGCGTTGGTGACCAGTTCGCTGACCACGAGCTGGGTCAGGTCCAGGGCCCGGTTCGAGACCGTCAGCCCGTGGCCGGTCCGCGCCCGGCCCAGGAATTCGGCCGCGAGATGGCGGGCCTCGGCGATGCACGCGCCGTCGCCGTCGAGGGCCGCCGCCACGCGTATCACGCCGGTGTCCGGCGTCGGCTCCTCGTCACCGAGGAGGACGGATTCCATCCCAACCGCCTTCACCGCCCTGTTCACGGCGTGCGCATACCCCTCTTCCCGCCGGGCACGCGTGCGGTGTTCGTGTCGGCTTCGTCACAGGGGCGACCGCCCGGCGCGGCCCACCGGGCGGTGATCCGGCGGCGGCCTCGCCGCGTCCACGACCCGGACAGCTCGGCGACAAGGTGCCGGATGCATCTACCGTTCGTGGTGCCGGTCGAGCGACGGCCTCGACGCCGAGGGGAGCCCAGAATGGCCGAGGACACCGCGGAGCGGACGACGCGGGAGCCCGGTACCGTCGTCGCCCTTCGCGAGGTGGACGTCCGCCGCTTCACGACCGGGCAGGTGATCCTCGACGGCGTCGACTGGACGGTGCGGGCGGGACAGCACTGGGCGCTGCTGGGCGCCAACGGCGCCGGGAAGACCACACTGCTGCGGCTGCTGGGCGCCCTGATGCACCCCACGACCGGCAGCGTCGAGGTCCTCGGCGAGCTGCTGGGCCGCGTCGACGTGCGGGAACTGCGCGCGCGCATCGGGCACGTCACCACGGCACAGCGCGTGCCCGGGGAACTCGACGCCCACACCGTCGTGCTGACCGGTCACACGGGCACGGTGCAGCCGTTGTGGCGAATGTACGACGAGGAGGTGCGGCAGCGCGCCCACGAGCTGCTGGCCGAGCTGGAGATCAAGGACCTGGCCGACCGGCCGTACGGGGTCTGCTCGGGCGGGCAGCGGGCGCGCGTCCTCATCGCCCGGGCCCTCATGGCCGAACCGGCGCTGCTGCTCCTCGACGAGCCGTTCAACGCCCTTGACCTGCCGTCCCGCGAGGATCTGGTCGAGGCCATGCACCGGCTCGCGCAGGGGCGGCCGCGGCTCGCCACCGTGACGGTCACCCACCACCTCGAGGAGCTGTCCCCCGCTGTCAGCCACGCCCTGCTGCTGCGCGAGGGCCGGATCCTGTCCCAGGGACCCGTCGAGGACGTGCTGACCGGACCCTGGCTGACCGCGTGCTTCGGCCGCCCGATCGCGGTGAACCGGCACGAGGGCCGCTGGTGGGCCTATTCCGGGCGGCAGAACCCCGGGAGCGCGTGAGGCGGGGAGCCGTCCGATCCGTCGTACCAGGTGGTCCGATGGCGCTTTCCGCTACCCGAAGTAACGTGATCAACTTTGGCTCCGGGCTTTTCTCTCCCGTCACATCGGGCGCACCGTGCCGCCCGACACCCCGTGTGAAGGATCCCCATGCCGTCTCCAGACGCTGCTCTGCAGCAAGCGCATTCCGACTACGAACAGCACATCAAGACGTGTCGGCAATGTCATGCGCGTGACATTCCATGCGCTGTGGCCAAGCACCTGATGCGCATCTACAACAACGCCCGAAGAGGCCTCGCCCGCGCCGAGTGAGACCAAGGGGCGGCGGTGGGACCACGAGACCGGTCCCACCGCCGTCCCCTTCGCGGCCTGTGGCGCCGTCAGACGGCGCCGCGCCTGATCCGCCGCAGCAGCACGAGGCCCGCGGTCACGAGCACCGCCCCGGCGGCCGCGGGCCACAACCGGGCGCCGGTCTCGGCCAGGCTGCCCCTGACGGCCTGCGGTTCGGTCTGCGCGCCGGCCGCCTGGCCGTTTCCGCCGGGAGCCGGTGTGTAGGCGGGCGTGCCCACCTCGCCGCCGCTCGCGGCACCGGTCGCGCTCGTGGACGCGCCACCCGTGGCACTCCGCTCGGCCGCGCCCGAGGTATCGGCCTTCGGTTCCACCGCACCGCCCGCGGGCTCCGCGGACTTCTCGCCCCCGGCGTCGCCCGTGTCCGTCCCGGTCGTGGCGCCGTTGTCGGTCCGGCCCGCGCCCGTACTCGCTCCCTTGTCGGCGCCCTTGTCGGCGCTCTTGTCGGCGCCGCCTCCGGGCCGCGTGCCCGAGGTCTGCGTCGGCTTTGCCTCGGGCTCCTGCGACTTCTGCGGCTCCTGCGGTTTCTCCGGCTGCTCGCCGGACTCCGAGCCCTGGTCGGCGCCGGCGCCGCACTGGCGGCCGCTGTTGACGCAGTCGACCAGCCTGCGCATCAGGTCGTCGTCGAAGACGTTGATGAAGTCGCCGTGGTCCGTGCCCGGCTTGTGCAGTTGTTCGGGGAAGGAGTCCACGGCGAACAGCGGGGTGGTTGCGCCACCATCGTCCAGGCTCGGGGCGTCGACGCCGTAGACGATGCGCTGCACGAGTTGCGGGATCGCCCGGAATCCGTCCGGGCAGTTGCCGTCGGCGTCGGCGAACGCCACGTGCGTACGGTGGTTGGCGCTGTCGGTGTTCCGGCCGTCCCAGCAGCTCTGGAGCCTGAAGGTGCGCACCACGTCGCTGCCCCCGGGGCAGAGCGGGTACTTGTCCTTCAGCTGCCGGTCCTCGAAACCGGTGCAGGACCAGGAGGCGTTGGCGTTGGCGGGGCCGTTGACGAACGCCTTGGCGTCTCCGGTGATGATGCGCAGGAAGCGCGGCATCGCCGTCACCTTGCCGCGCGGACTGCCCTCGAAGGACAGCGTCACCTGCTTCGGCGTCACGATCCTGCCCGCGTTGCCCTCGGTCCCGCCGCCGGGGGCGTCGGCGTCCCGCTCCCGGGTTCCGTCCTGAAGGCGCAGCACGGGCCAGTAGTAGGTGGACTTGTCGCCCTTGTCGGCGCAGCTCGTGTCACCGTTCGCCAGGTCCTGGTCACTGGCGAAGGCGCTGTTGGCCTGGTTGCCGATGTAGTCGTGGAAGTGGTGGGCGCCGTTGGTGACGCCGGGGGCGACGATCACGTTGTCCGAGTTGAACAGGCCGCCCTCGTTCACTCCGCAACTGGAGGCGAAGCTGCCGCGTGCGGCGTCCGCCTCCTCACGGGGCTTTCGCGCGTCGGGCTGCACGGTGGTGATGTCCGCGTAGTCCGCGGCCACGGGGCCGTTGCCGGCCTGGCCTCCGCCGTCGGCGCCCTGCTGCGGTTCCTGCTGCCCGTCCCCCTGCGGGCTCTGCTCCTGGCCGGCCTGCTCCTGACCCGCCTCCCCGCCGCCGTCCTGGATGCCGGAGGTGCGCAAGGTGCAGGCCGCGAGGCCGTCGAGCCCCTCGGGCCGCTCCCCGGCCCGTTCGATCGCGTCGGCGATGGTCCCGATCGTCGCGGCCCGCTGCTCCTTGAGCGGACTGACAATCGTGTTCTCCACGGCACCGACGTCGAGCCGCCCGTCCTGAACCGCGTCCTGCATCTGCTGGTACGCGCTCGCGATCTGCTGGTCCAGAACCGCGAGTTGCTCGTCGACGGTCGCCTTCGCCTCCTGCGGCACCGCGGCCAGCCCGGCTCCGACGTCCGGGCAGTCGATCGTGGCACCTCCCGCCGCCGGGCTCTGGTCGCGGCCCGATTCCCCGGCGGACCGCACCGTCGACGTGTCCTCGGTGGCGGAGGCGTACACGTTGGCGACCATCAGCCCGCCTCCGCCCAGGATGAGCGCCATCGCGCCGAGCGTGGCGCGTCGCGGGCCCGTGGGTCGTCTGCGCGTGTTGCGTCTCACCGAACTTCTCCTACGCATGGTGACCGGCCAGGAATGTGAATCCCCCCGCCCCATACGGAGTTCGGCCCGGGGATGTTCAAGCGCCCCGCGGATTCCCCGCATCGCACGGCCGGCGACGATCAACGCCTCGTGGATCGGCGTGTGGTGCGAACGCCCGTTCGGCGGGCAAGACGAAAGCCCCACTCCCGTCACGGGAGTGAGGCTTGTCCACGAGCGCCGGGCAGGCCTTGCACCTGCATCTCCCCGCAGGAAGCGGGGCGTCTTTCCTTGGACCACCAACGCACAGCTGACCACCGGGAGTTCCGGTGACTCGCTCAAGATCTAGCATAGCGCACATACCCGGACCCGGCACGTCGCCGCGCGGGCCATGCCCCGTATCGCCCCGCCGCCAAGGCAATGGTTGCCGAGATCACCAGACGCGCCGCGCCAGTTCTCCCACATATCGGCGCAAAACGTGTGTTATTCGAGTCATGCACACATATACGCGGCGCACCTTGCTCAGCGCCTCGGTCACGGCTGCCACTTCGGGACTCCTGACCGCCTGCCACGGGGCCGACTCCGACTCGAGGTCCGCTCGGAGCTCTGGGCAGAGCTCGGGGTCCGCGCAGGGCCCCGGGACCATCGAAGGCTTCCGCCCGTTCGTTCCCAAGGGGCCCAAGGGGTACGTGAACCCGTCCGACCCGGAGGTCCTGGCCGCCGAGCGCAAGCGCGGGGCCGGGCGGGTGCGCAAGTACAAGTTCACCACCCGTGAGACGTCGTTCGACGTGTCCGGCAAAACCGTCAAGACCTGGGCGTACAGCGACAGGATCCCCGGCGAGGCGGTCCGGGCCACCGCGGGTGACATCCTCGACCTCACGCTCGTCAACCGCCTGCCCGTGGGGACGACGGTGCACTCGCACGGTGTGCGCCTGCGCTGCGACATGGACGGCGTGCCGGGACTGACCCAGAGGACCATCAAGCCCGGTTCGGAGTTCAACTACCGCTTTGTCGTGTCCCACCCCGGGACGTACCTGCTGCATTCGCACGAGGGCATGCAGCTCGACCGCGGCCTGTACGCACCGCTGATCATCGACGACCCCAAGGAGCCCTTGTCGTACGACAAGGAGTGGGTGGTGGTCCTGGACGACTGGCTGGACGGCCTGGCCGGCTCCACTCCGGATGGCGTGCTCGCGCAACTGCAGAAGGTCAAAGGCCCCATTCCCAAGGGCATGCATGGCATGGACATGGACGGCGGCGGCCACGGCGGGCATTCGGCCCCGCAGGGCTCGTCCCACGGCCCCGACCGCATCCTGCGGCGCGGGGGCAGCCGCATCCTGCAAGGCATGGGCGGCAACGTCGACTACCCCTACTACCTGGTCAACGGCCGTGCCCCGCACGCTCCGTCGGTCTTCCGGGCCCGTCCCGGCGACCGCATCCGGGTCCGGTTCATCAACGCGGGTGCCGACACCGCCTTCCGAGTGGCCCTGGGCGGTCACGAGATGACGGTGACGCACACGGACGGCTACCCGGTCGAGCACCGTACGACGGACGCGCTGGTGATCGGCATGGCCGAGCGCTACGACGTCGTCATCACCGCCAAGGACGGGGTGTTCCCCCTGGTCGCGCTGGCCGAGGGCAAGGACGCGCGCGCACTCGCCGTACTGAACACCGGAAAGTCCAAGAACCTGCCCGCGTCCTCCGTCCACCCCGACGAGCTGGACGGCCGCTTCCTGTCCGCCTACGAGCTGGCTCCCGCCGACTCGGTGGCGTTTTCCGACGACGAGCCGGACCGCGAGATCCAGATCAAACTGACCGGCAACATGAAGTGGTACAACTGGGCTTTCGACCGCAGGCCGTACTCGGTCGAGCAGCGCCATCCGATCCGCCGGGGCGAGCGGGTCCGGATCACCTTCTTCAACCACACCGGCATGTGGCACCCGCTGCACCTGCACGGCCACACCTTCGCCATCACCGGCCCCAAGGGCCGCGGAGCCCGCAAGGACACCGCGATCGTGTTGCCGCACGACAGGCTGGTGGTGGACTTCTACGCCGACAACCCGGGCCTGTGGATGCTCCACTGCCACAACCAGTACCACTCCGAATCCGGGATGATGACCATCCTCGGCTACCTCAAGTGACCGAAGTGCCCGAGCCGCCGCTGCGGACGCCGCGCGCGGCCGGGCCGCCAGGGTGCTGTTCGCGCTGCTGCTCGCGGCGGCGATGGTCCTGATCCGGCTGGGGATTCCCGAGGGCGCGGAAGCGGTCACCTTCCAGGGGTCCACCGACTCGGCGCGGCGCGGTCCGGTGCGGGCGGCACTGGCTCTCGTGCCGTTCGCCGCCATGTTCGGGGCTGCCGCGGCCGCCGGCGCGGTGCTCGCGGTCGCGCACTCGCCCGGCGCCTCCGACGGGCCCGCCGCCCGGGACTTCGGCCGCCACTTCGCATAGACGCTGATGGCCGGCGGCCCCCGGGCGCGGCCCGGGCCGCCGCAGGCCGTTTGACTCGGCCCCCGGTGTCGGCCTCCGCCGCTCCTTCCGCCGCGCCGCCCTGTCACTCCATCGGCGGGCCTTGACGCGCGGGGAGTGCCCCGGGGCTTCGATCCTGACGTGGGATGACCGCCGTCCGAGGGTGCCCGCCGAGCGGGAGGTTCCTGAGGACCTGGCCGCCGGAAGGGCGGGTCGCCAATGAGGCTTGTCGTCGATCTCAACAAGTGCCAGGGATACGCGCAGTGCGCGTTCCTCGCGCCGGGTGTGTTCACCATGCACGGCGAGGAGTCGCTGGTCTACAACCCGCGGCCCGGCACGGAGCACCGGGAGAGGGTCGCGCGCGCCGTCGCGGCGTGCCCGGTGCAGGCGATCACGGCAGAGGGGCTGGACGACGCGGACGAGGAGCCCGTCGGCGCCGGGCGGGAGGCCTCCGATGCCCACTGAGGCGTTCGAGGAGTGGCTCAGACGCGAAGGCCGGATCGTGATCGTGGGTGCTTCACTGGCAGGCCTCAGAGCCGCCGAGACGCTGCGCGCCGAAGGGTTCGCCGGACCGCTCACCATGATCGGTGACGAGCCCTACGAGCCGTACGACCGCCCCCCGCTGTCCAAGGCGGTGCTGCTCGGCATGGCGTCCCCGGACCACACCGAGCTGCCCCGGCGCCGGGACATCGACGCGACCTGGCGGCTCGGGGTCGCGGCGGCCGGCCTGGACATGGCGGCCAAGCGGGTGCGGCTGGCCGACGGCGAGGAGGTGCCCTACGACCGGCTGCTGATCGCGACCGGTGTGCACGCCCGGCCCTGGCCGAAGGAGGACGAGGCCCAACTGGACGGGGTGTTCGTGCTGCGCACCCGGGACGACACGGTCCGTCTGCACCGTCGGATGAAGGGCCCGCCGCGCCGGGTGCTGGTCATCGGGGCCGGCTTCACGGGTTCGGAGATCGCCTCGGCGTGCCGGGACCAGGGCATCGCGGTGACGGTCGCGGAGCGGGCCGGCGCTCCCCTGGTGGGCGCGCTCGGCGGCGTGATCGGCGCGGTGGCCGCGGAGCTGCACCGCGAGAACGGGGTGGACCTGCGCACCGGGGTCATGGTCACCGGTCTGGAGGGCGACGCGACGGGCCGGGTGCGGGCCGCGCACCTGTCCGACGGCAGTGTCGTCGAGACGGACGTGGTGGTGGTCTCGCTCGGCGCGACCCGCAACACCGACTGGCTGGTGGGCTCGGGGCTGGGCGCCGGCCCGCGCGGCATCGCCTGCGACGCGGGCTGCCGGGCCTTCGACTTCCGGGGCATCGTCACCGACGACATCTACGTCGCCGGCGACGTCGCCCGCTCCCCGCATCCGCTGTTCGGCTACCAGTTCCTGTCCCTGGAGCACTGGGGCAACGCCGTCGCCCAGGCCGAGGTGGCCGCGCACAACATGATCAGCGCCAGCGCCGACCGGCGCCCGCACATGTGGGTGCCCGCCTTCTGGTCCTCGCAGTTCGGCGTGAACATCAAGTCGGTCGGCGTACCGTCCATGGGCGAGGAGGTCGTGATCACCCAGGGGTCGCTGACCGAGCGGCGGTTCGTCGGGGTGTACGGCTACCAGGGCCGCGTGATCGCCGCCGTGAGCTTCGACAACACGCGGTGGCTGGAGTTCTACCAGCGGCTGATCGAGACGGGCGCGCCGTTCCCGGTGGAGTTCACGACGGTGGACCGCCGGCCCGAGGGCCGCAAGCCGGTGCCGGCCGACTTCCCCGACCCTTCGCTGCCGACGCACGGCCCGACCGTGACCCTCAGCGGTTACTCCCCGGCCGACCGGCAGCTGGTCTTCACGCCGGCCCGCCACTGAACCGGCGCCCCGCCTCCCGCCCCGGATCTCCGGACCTCCGCGCCCCAAGGACCCGACATGACGCACGCCTCGCTCCTGCACCGGATCACCGACTACGCCAACCGCGCCGACCCGTATCCGCTCTACGAGGAGCTGCGCAAGACACCGGTGCTGCACGAGGAGGAGGACGGCCCCTACGTCGTGAGCTCGTACTACGACATCCTCGGGCTGCTCCACGACCCGAGGGTCAGCTCGGACGCCACCAACCTCACCGCCGCCGGAGCGGACGAGCTGTCGGGACCGGAGGAGGCCACGGGGCTGCCGCCGAGCTTCATCAGGCTCGACCCGCCCGAGCACGACCGGCTGAGGCGGATCGCCAACAGCTCCTTCGGCCCGCCGCACCGGCCCGACCGGATCGACTCCATGACCGGGGAACTCACCGGGATCATCACCGAGCTGATCGACGGCTTCGGCGACGCCCGGCAGATCGACGTCGTCGACCAGTTCGCCTACCCCTTCCCGGTGACGGTGATCTGCCGGCTGCTCGGAGTGCCGCGCGAGGACGAGCCGCGTTTCCGCGCCTGGGTGGACCCGATCGTCGCCGCCATGGACCCGGAGACCCGGCAGCGCACCGACGACGACTTCCAGCGCGCCGCGCGGGAGGCCCGGATGCAGCTGGGCATGTACCTGGCCGGTCTGGTCGAGCAGCGCATCAAGGAGCCCCGCGACGACTTGCTGTCCGACCTGGCGGCCAGTCACGGCGCGGACGGGACCATGTCGATGATGGAGGTGCTCAGCACGGCGGTGCTGCTGCTGATCGCGGGCCACGAGACGACGGTCAACCTCATCACCAACGGCATGCTCACCCTGCTGCGCCACCCGGAGTACCTGCACCGGCTGCGCGAGGATCCGGGACTGTCCGTCAGGATCGTGGAGGAGCTGCTGCGTTACGAGCCTCCCGTGCAGCTGGTGCCGCAGCGCACCTGTCTCGCCGACATCGAGGTGCGCGGGGTCACGATTCCCAAGGGCGCGCGGATCTGGCTGATGCTCGCCGCGGGCAACCGGGACCCGGAGCGGTTCCGGGACCCCGACCGGTTCGACCCCGACCGCGAGGACATCGAGCACCTCGGCTTCGGCAGCGGCATCCACATCTGCTTCGGCGCGCCGCTGGCCCGGCGGGAGGCGCAGCTCGCCCTGGCCGAGCTGACCCGCCGCCTGGACAACCCCCGCCTGGTGGAGGACCCGCCGCCCTACCGGCAGAACGCTGTGCTGCGCGGACCGCGCCATCTGAACATCGCCATCGACTCGGTGCGCTCGTAGAGCCACCACGCCACGGCCGGCCCCGGGGTCAACCCCAAATCCAGCGCCCGTTACGTCCTGTGCGGGCCCAAGCACGGGAAAAGAGTCTGGACAGATCTCAAAAATGGGACAAAATGGTGCGCATCCCCCCACCACCGCTTCGAGGAGCCGCCCCCGTATGGCGTACGGAGCCCACCACAGCGCCAACCCCGCCCCTCCTCCCCACCCCGATCTGGGCCTGGCCCGCGACTGCGAGCAGTGCCTGGGCTGGGGAACCGTCGTCACCACCGAAGGTCACCACGAACTGTGCGCCACCTGCCAGCAGGACGCGGACGACGACCCGTCACTCGACACGAACACGGCATCACCCCGCACAAGTGGTACGTCGCCCGACTCGGCCGTAGCGTCGTTAGGAAACCAGGACGTCGTCGGCCGGGAGCGGACATGGGCAGACACACAATGAGGACAGCGGTCGCGCTCTGCGCCGCGGGGCTGCTCACAGCAGGTGTGGGTACGGCCTCCGCCGCACCGGCGGCCTCCGACGGGAATGCGCGCTCGGCACACGCCGAGCAGCGGACGGACGGGCGGCCGGTGCTGGTCGACTGCCTGTGGAAGCCGCGGCAGCGACCCGGCGCGTTCATCCTCGCCTGCGGCGACGGAAACAGCGTCCTGTCCGCGTTGCGGTGGTCGCAGTGGAACGACCGGTCCGCGACGGCCAGGGGCTTCAACCTCGTCAACGACTGCAAGCCCTACTGCGCGGCCGGAAGGTTCCACGAGTACCCGGTGATCGTGCGGCTGGACAGCCCGGCACCCTGGAAGAAGCGCCCGGAGGTACAGCACTTCACCCGGATGAGCCTGGAATTCCCGGCGGGGCGGCCGGAGGGCTACCCGCAGGTGCAGACCTATCCCCTCTGGGACTGATCCGTCCGCCGCGTGGGCGTGGTTCACAACGGCGGCTCGTTGAAGAGCTCCAGCAGCCATCTCGCGCTCTCCGCGCTGGCCGGCGTGTCGGCGCCGCCGCCGGACGCGGGCGGGAAGACGCGGCCCCAGGAACAGGCCCTGGCCAGCGCGGCGAGCCGCCAGGCGAGGGCCACCGCGCGGGTGAGTTCCGCTCGGGTGCGGCCCGCGCCGGTCCACGGCTCCAGATAGGCGTCCCGCAGCCGGGGCAGCACCTCCGGACCGTGCCGGTTCCGGGCCGAGCGGGCGGGCACGAGCAGGCTGCAGAACGGGTGGGAGACCACGGCGTCGCCCCAGTCGAAGAAGATGAACCGGCCCGGCTCCGGCTGGAAGAGCTGGCCCTCGTGCAGGTCCGCGTGGTCGAGGGAGTCCGGGACGCCGACGGCCGCCAGTTCCTCGCACCATGCGACAAGACGCGGCCGGAGACCGTCGAGCCTGCGACGGTCGTCCGGCCGCAGCGCGGAACTCTCCGCGAGAACCCGGTCGAAGAGGTCGGGCAGGGCGCGGGTCCGGGCGCCGGGCACGCCCAGCAGTTCGATCCGCCGTGCGTGGGGGACGAGGGTGTGCTGAAGGCCGGCGTACCGGCGCAGCAGGTCCTCCCAGACACGCGGACCGGCCCGCCCGTCGTCGAGGACGGTGCGCAGCAGTTCTCCGCCGTCGGGCAGCAGTGTCCAGGCGCGGCCCGGGTCCACGGCGAGCGGCTCCAGCACGTACCGCGGTGCCCAGCGCGCCAGCGCCGCGGTGAGCGGTCCTTCAAAGGCGCTGTCCGGCGGATTGGCCTTGAACCACACGGCGTCGCGCCCCTCGACCGGCACGCGGACCAGGACGGACCACGGCCGCAGCCGCACTCTCAACTCCCCCGCCGCGCGTAGTCCCCGCTCGGCGAGCCGGCCGTCCACCCACTCCAGGGCGGCGTCCCGCCAGGCCGCTTCCTCCCACGGTGTCACCGCGTCCTGGTACCCGCCCCGGTCCACGGTCATCGACGTCTGGTCCCGCATCGGGTCATCCCAGCATCGCGCCCGCCGGTGCGCCACGGATTTTCCTCCCGCGGGCCCGGCCCCACCTCCCTGGCGCCGCCCCGCATGGGGGCGCGGGGCGCGCGGTCGGCGGAGGGCCGTGCGACATCGGAGGCGGTCGGGAGGCTTGTGAAGGTCCCGACCTGGGCACTCGGGGGTCCCGGAGCCGCAGTGGTCCCCCGTGGGACCCGGACGCGACGGCCGGATGATCACCCAGGCAAGGGGAGAACGTGACGTGACGCTGCGCATCGGGGCAGAGGAAGAGTTCCACGTGCTGGACGTGGAGAGCGGCCGGCTGGTGCCACGCGCCCGCGCCGTACTGGACCGGCTACGCAGGCCCGGATTCACCTCCGAGCTCCAGCAGTCCGTGGTCGAGGCCAACAGCGCGGTGCACGACACCCTCGACGCCCTCCTCGCGGACCTGGCCCGTTCTCGGCGACTGCTGGACACGGCGGCCTCGTCGCTCGGCCTCGTCACGGTGGCCGCCGGCACCGTGCCACTGGCCCGCGTGAGCTCCGGCAACGTCACCGCCGGGCGCCGCTTCCGGCACATGGCCGACGAGTACCGCAGGGTCGCCGACGAACAGCTCATCTGCAGCGCGCAGGTGCACGTCGACATACCGGACCGGGACACCGCCGTACGCGCCATGTGCCTGGTCGCGCCGTGGCTGCCGCCACTGCTCGCGCTGTCGGCCAGTTCGCCGTTCTGGCTCGGCGCGGACACCGGCTACGCGAGTTGGCGGACGATGCTGTGGCAGCGCTGGCCCACCGCCGGGCCACCCGGCTGCTACACCGACGCCGCCGCGTACGACGCGGCGCTGGAGGAGCTGATCCGCTCGGGCGTCATCGGCGACGCCGGCATGATCTACCACGACGTACGGCCCTCCGCGCACCAGCGCACGCTGGAGCTGCGGATCTGCGACGCCTGTCCGCGCGTGGAGACGGTCGTGCTCGTCGCGGGGCTCTTCCGGGCGCTGGTCCGGGACGCGTGCGACCGGCTGGCCCGCGGGGACGGCGGCCGGTGCGACGGCCACCACGAGTGGCTGCGGGCCGCCACCTGGCGAGCCGCCCGCTCGGGCCTGGAGGGCGCACTGGTCGACCCGTTCACCCGGCGCGCGGCCCCCGCCCCCGAGGTGCTGCGCAACATGGCGGCCCGGCTCCGGCCCGCGCTGGAGGCGTCCGGCGACTGGGAGGCCGTGCACGAACTGCTCACTCGGGCTCTGGCCGGCGGCAGTGCCGCACACCGGCTGCGGCGGGTGGCCGGGGACGAGGACCTGCTCGCCAGCATCGACCTGCTGGTCGCCGAGACCCGCGGCGCCGCAGGCCCGCGCCCGGTCGCGCCGGCCCGCCCCGTCCGTGCCCCCCGTCCGAGCCCGATCGCCGGAGGTGCCGGAGCCTGAGGGGCCGTCCCCATCCCGGCCCGACCAGCGTGCCACCGCCATCGGCGGTGCCCGACGACCGTCCCAGGAGAGTGGTCGCCATGTCCCCCGTCCCCGTCCCCGCCCCCGTCCCCGCAGCCACTGCCGACCGCCCGGCCGTCCCGGCCTCCGTCCGGGTCCCGCACGCGTCCGTCCCCGGCGGCAGACCCCCCGCGGCCGCCGAGATGGAGGCCGCGGAAGGGAGGACCGTCTGATGTGCGGGCTCAGCGGCGAGATCCGGTTCGACGGCCGGCAGCCGGACCTGGCCGCGGTGGAACGCATGACCGACCGGCTCGCGCCCCGTGGGCCCGACGGCCGCGGGCTGTGGTCGCAGGGGCCCGTAGCCCTGGGGCACCGGCGGCTGAAGATCATCGACCTGACCGACAGCGGCGCGCAGCCGATGGCCGACCCCCGGGCACGGGTCGTCGGCGTGTTCAACGGGTGCGTCTACAACTACCGCGAGCTGCGCCGCGAACTGGCCTCGCGGGGCCATCAGTTCTTCTCGGAGTCCGACACCGAGGTGGTCCTCAAGGCGTACCTGGAGTGGGGCGCCTTCTGCGTCGACCACTTCCTCGGCATGTTCGCCTTCGTGATCGTCGAGCTGGACAGCGGGCGGATGGTCCTGGCCCGCGACCGGCTGGGCATCAAGCCGCTGTACCTCGCGGAGTCGCCCGGACGGCTCCGGTTCGCCTCCTCGCTGCCCGCGCTGCTGGCGGCCGGCGGGGTGGACACCTCCATCGACCCCGTCGCGCTGCACCAGTACCTCAGCTGGCACGCGACCGTGCCCGCGCCCCGCACCGTCCTGAGCGGCGTACGCAAGCTGCCGCCCGCCACCGTCCGGGTCGTCGAGCCGGACGGCACGTACCGCGACGACCGCTACTGGCAGCCTGCCTACACGCGCCGCCCCGAGGACGCCGGTCTGAGTGCGGAGGACTGGACGGAGGCAGTCCTGGAGGCACTGCGCACGGCCGTGCGGCGCCGGATGGTCGCCGATGTACCGGTGGGCGTGCTGCTGTCGGGCGGTTTGGACTCCAGCCTCATCGTGGCGCTGCTGGCCGACGAGGGGCAGTGCGACCTGGCGACGTTCAGCGTCGGCTTCGAGTCCGAAGGAGGCGAGGAGGGCGACGAGTTCCACTACTCCGACCTGGTGGCACGGGGCTTCGGCACCGACCACCATCAGCTGATGGTTCCCTCCGACCGGGTCTCGCGGGCCCTGGAGGGTGCCGTCCTGGCCATGAGCGAGCCCATGACCAGCCACGACGTGGTCGCCTTCCACCTGCTGTCCGAGCAGGTGGCCAAGGAGGTCAAGGTCGTGCAGAGCGGTCAGGGCGCCGACGAGGTCTTCGCCGGCTACCACTGGTACCCGGCGATGGCGCGCGTGCCCCGGCACCGCGCGGCCGACGCGTACGCCGAGACGTACTTCGACCGGCCGCACACCGATCTCGCGCGCATGCTGGACCCCTCGGTGCTGCCCGGCCACGACGTCTGCGGCGACTTCGTACGGGAGCACATGGCCGTGCCGGGCGCCGAGACGGCGCTGGACGCGGATCTGCGGCTGGACACCCACGTGATGATGGTCGACGACCCGGTCAAGCGGGTCGACAACATGACCATGGACTGGGGGCTTGAGGCCCGCGTGCCGTTCCTCGACCACGAACTGGTCGAGCTGGCCGCCGCCTGCCCGCCCGGACTCAAGCTCGCGGACGGCGGGAAGGGCATCCTGAAGGCGGCGGGCCGCAAGGTCCTGCCGCGGGAGGTCGTCGACCGGCCCAAAGGCTACTTCCCCGTCCCGGCGATCAAGCACATGGCCGCACCGGTGCTGCTCCGCGTCCGCGAGGCCCTCTACGCCCCCGAGGCGCGGGCCCGCGGGCTGTTCCGCCAGAGTTACGTCGACGAGCTGCTCGCCGCGCCCGACGTCCATCGCACCAAGCGCGGGGCGAACGCGCTGTGGCAGGTTGCATTGCTGGAGATATGGCTGCAGACCCACGGAATCCGCTGACCGGCCCACCCTCACCACCGCTCCCGGCCGGGGACGCGGGGGGTACGCGGGCTGCCCCGCCGAGCACGGGGGCTGCCCCGCCGAGTGACGCGCGGGGGTGTCCACCCCCCGAACAAACCGGACCGGACCGCTCCGGGACCGACCCGACTGGGGGCCGCGCGAGCCCCGAGCGGGGTGATCGGGCCGGAAGCGGGGCGGGCCCCGAGCGAGATGAACGGACCGGAAGCGGGGCGGGGCTCGCGCGGGGAGACCGCACCGGAAGCGAGGCGGCTCCCCCGCCGGCCGACCGGGCCGGGATCACCACAGACCGCGACGAGCCCCGCCAGACGGACCACACGCCCGACCCCGAGCGCGAACACCGAACCGGAGACGCGACCGGCGGCCCTCCACCCGCCGCCCGGGGTCGGAGCGAAAACAGCCTGGAACCCTCCCGGGGAGAGCGGGCCGGCGCGAGCGGGGCGGGCCCCGAGCGGGAAGGCCGCACCGGAAGCGAGGCGGCCCCCCTGGCCGACCGGGCCGGGATCACCACAGACCGCGACGAGCCCGGCCAGACGGACCACGCGCCCGACCCCGAGCGCGAACACCGAGCCGGGAACGCGACCGGTGGCCCTCCACTCGCCGCCCGGGGTCGGGGCGAGACCGGCCTGGATCCCTCGCGGGGAGAGTGGGACGCCGCGAGCGAGGCGGGCTTCCCGTGGAGCGACCGGGCCGGGGAGGCAGCGGACTCCGCGTGGAGCCGCCAGGCCGTGGCCGCGGCGGACGGGGGGCGGGCGGTCCGGGCAGTGGGCGCGGCGAACCAGCCGCGTACGAAACCGGCGGAGCACGGAAGGGACCGGCCCCGCACCGCCGGGGAGGGAAACGCGGCTGAGCACGACGCGGATCCCGTCCGCACTCCCTCGGCAGGGCAGGCGGGGGGCCGGTCGTACCCGGTGGGGGGCGTCACGGACCGGCCGTACCCGTCGGAGGGCGGCGTGGCCGAACAGTCGCAGGCAAGGCCATCGGACACGGGCCTTGAGCGCGCGGTTCCCGGCCGGGTGGGGAGCGGCGTGGCGCAGGCCGCTCCCGAGGTCGTACTGGTGCCGGACACCGCCCTGCCGCTCGACGCGGTGCCGAGGGTGCTCGTCTCGCACGGATGCTGGTACCCCTCGGCCGACCCCGGGGGACGGTATGTCGCGTTCATCTGCGACCGGAGCGGGGTGCCGCAGTTGTGGGCGGGGCCGGTCGACGGCGACGACGTACATCTGCTGGACACCGAGCTGGATCCGGTCACCGAGGTCGCCTGGTCGCCCGACGGACGGTGGATCGCGTACACCACCGCGCCGGGCGGCAGCGAGCACACCCGCGTGCTGTGTGTACGCCCCGACGGCACGGGGCGGCGGGTCCTGGCGGGCGGCGAGCCGGGGAGTTCGGCGTACCTCGGCTGCTGGACGCACGATGGTTCGGCGCTCGCCGTGACGGTCGCCGAGGCCCCCGCGTACCTTCCCCCGGCCGGTGCGGAGGCCGGCATCGGACGCGCCGGGCTGAGCGGGGTACTCGGTCCCGGCACGGGCGCCGCCTCCCCGGTCTCGCTCGCCTCCGACGCCGCCGCGACGGTCCACCCGGAAGGCTGGACCGTGCGGGACGGCCGCGCCACGCTCCTGGGCACGCCGTCCCGCCCCACGCCGCCGACGACCCGCGTCACCGGCGTCCCCGCCGCTGCGGACCCCGGTACGGCCTCGGCCGAACCCACGCCCAGGACCCTGTCGGCGTACCTCGTCGACCCCGACGGCTCGGCCGCCCCCGTACTGCTGGCGAGCGAACGGGAGGCCGCCACCCTGCGCGTGTGCGACATCAGCCGGGACGGGCGGCTGGCGCTGGTGCGCCGGGGACCGCGGGCGCGGCGGGAGGCCCTGGTGGTGCGTACCCGGGATCTGCGGGTGACCTGCACGGTGCCGGTCGCCGACGGCGACCCGTGGATCGGCACGTTCGCGCCGGACGGCCGCACGCTGTGGCTGCGCAGCGACCACGACCGTGAGCACGCCGCCCTGTACGCGGTCGCCCTCGACCGGCGGGGGCGGCGGCTCAGGCTGACGGTGGCCGCCCAACGCGACGGAAGCGGGCTGGAGTTGCTGGCCGTGGACCGCGACGGCCGCGGCGCCGTGCTGTCCTGGAACGTGCGCGGGGTCAGCGAGCTGGAGGTGGCCCCGCTGGTCCCGGTCCCCGGGGAGGCCCTCGGTCCGTCCCGCGCCGTGCGGCTCCCGCACGAGGTCGTCACCCGGGTGGCCGTCACCGCGGACCCGGACGCGCCCGTCGTGGCGCTGTCGGGATCGCTGCGGCGGCCCGGTGTGTGGTGGCTGCCTCAGGGCGCCGCGCTGCGCACCCCGTGGTCCTCGCGCGACGAGGACGTCGTCGCCCCCGGCGTCCACCGTCCGGTACGGCCGGTGCCGGTGCGCCCCGTCGCCCGGGACGGACTGGGCCTCGGCGGCTGGTACTACCGTGCGCCGGGCCGCTCGCCGAGGGAGCCCGCCCCCTGCGTCCTGCATCTGCACGGCGGCCCGGAGGAGCAGGAGCGCCCGGTGTTCGACCCGCTCTACCACGAGCTGCTGGGCCGGGGTCTTGACGTCTTCGCCCCCGATGTGCGCGGCTCCTCCGGCTACGGCCGTTCCTTCGTCGACGCGGACCTGGGCCGGGGCAGGTTCGCGGCGATCGACGACGTCGCCGACTGCGCGGCGCACGTCCTCCTGGAAGGCCTGGCCGACCCGCTCCGGCTGGCTGTGATGGGCCACTCCTACGGCGGCTATCTGGCGATGGCGTCCCTCGTGTGGCATCCGGAACTGTTCCGCACCGGCGTCCCGGTGTGCGGGATGTCGGACCTCACGACGTTCTTCGCGGGCACCGAGCCGTGGCTGGCGCAGTCGGCCGCACACAAGTACGGGCATCCGGAACGCGACCGTGAACTGCTGTACGCGCTGTCGCCGATGAGCCGCGTCGACGCGCTGCGCGTGCCGGTGCTGGCCGTGCACGGCGAGCACGACACCAACGTGCCGCCGGGCGAGTCCGAGCAGTTCGTGCGGGCGGCCCGGGAGCGCGGGGTGGAGGCGGAACTCCTCGTCCTGCGCGACGAGGGTCACGACTTCCGGCGCGCGGACAACCGCCGTGCCTTCCGCAGGACCGCGGCCGACTGGATCCAGCGTCACCTGACCGGCTGATACGCGGGCGTTCCGCTTCCGGACCGTCCGGCACGCCCCGTGTCCTCGGCCGCGCGGTTTCGGGCGCGCGCCCTCCGGGCACCCGTGCCAGGCTTGGGAACGGCTGTGAACGGTGCGGTCGGGGCGCGGCGGAAGGGCGAGCGAGGAGGTCCGGACATGACCGAAGCCGGTACGGCGGCGACCGGTTCGGGCGGAACCGCCCGCTGGGAGAACCAGTGGTACGGGCCGCAGCCGAACGTGGCCCAGGCAGCCGGATACGCCGACGCCCCGCCCCGGATGGGCTTCTTCACCGACACCTCCGTGTGCATCGGCTGCAAGGCCTGCGAGGTGGCGTGCAAGGAGTGGAACTCGGTGCCGGAGGACGGCCTCGAGCTGACCGGCATGTCGTACGACAACACCCAGGGGCTCGGCGCCGACACCTGGCGGCACGTGGCCTTCATCGAGCAGCGCAAGCCGCTGGGCGGTCAGGAGCCGGGGGTGGACCACGGTTTCGACGCGTTCGAGGCCGCCCGGCAGCTCGGCTCCCCTCCCTCCCCCGTTCCGGGGGCCGCGGTCCCCCCGCCGGAGTCGTCCCCCGCGGGCGCGCCGGCCGACTCGATCTCCCGCGTGTCGCCCGACGGGCGGACCGAACTGCGCTGGCTGATGTCCTCCGACGTGTGCAAGCACTGTACCCACGCGGCCTGCCTCGACGTGTGTCCCACCGGGGCACTGTTCCGCACCGAGTTCGGCACCGTCGTGGTCCAGCAGGACGTGTGCAACGGCTGCGGCTACTGCGTGCCCGCCTGCCCCTACGGGGTCATCGACCAGCGCAAGGAGGACGGCCGGGTCTGGAAGTGCACCCTGTGCTACGACCGGCTCGGCGTCGGCATGGAACCGGCCTGCGCCAAGTCGTGCCCCACCGACTCCATCCAGTTCGGCCCGCTGGACGAACTGCGCGAACGGGCGGCCGCCCGGGTGGCGCGGCTCCACGCGGCCGGTGTCACCGACGCCCGGCTGTACGGCGAGAGCCCGGACGACGGGGTCGGCGGCGACGGCGCGTTCTTCCTGCTGCTCGACGAGCCCGAGGTGTACGGCCTGCCGCCCGACCCGGTGGTCACCACCCGGGATCTGCCCGCTATGTGGAAGCACGCGGCGGCCGCCGCCGTGTCACTCACCGCGCTGGCCGTCGCCACTTTCGTCAGGAGGCCCCGATGACCGGACCGGACGCCCCTCGTGACGGTGTCGAGGGGGCGCGGCCCGGTCGGGACGCCGGCGCCGCAGCCGGACGAGGACGGCACCGGCGTCGCCGCGGACGCGGCGAGCAGTCGATGGTGCCCGAGGCCCGGTTCTCCTCCTACTACGGCCGGCCGGTCCTGAAGAGGCCGACCTGGAAGTCCGTCGACATCGCCGGCTACCTCTACCTCGGCGGCCTCGCCGGGGCATCGTCGCTGCTGGCGGCCGGGGCGCAGGCCACGGGGCGGCCCGCGCTGGCCCGGACGGCGAAGCTGGGCGCGGCGGGCGCGATCTCCGGGTCGCTGGTCGCGCTCGTGCACGACCTCGGCCGGCCCGCCCGTTTCGTCAACATGCTGCGCGTCTTCAAGCCCACCTCGCCCATGAGCGTGGGTTCCTGGCTGCTGGCCGGGTACGCGCCGCTGTCCATGGCTGCGGCGGCCACCGACGTCGCGGGCCGCTACCGCGCCGTGGGCGCCGCCGCCACCGCGGGCGCCGCCGTCCTCGGCCCGGCGGTCGCCACCTACACCGCCGTACTGATCTCGGACACGGCGGTGCCCTCGTGGCACGAGGGCTATCGGGAGATGCCCTTCGTGTTCGCCGGTTCCGGCGCCACTGCGGCCGCCGGGCTGGCGCTGGCCTGTGTGCCGGCCGCGCAGGCGGGACCGGCCCGCCGCATGGCGCTGCTCGGCGCCGCGCTGGAGATGGTCGGGTTCCGGCTGATGAAGAGCCGGATGGGCCTGGCGGCCGAGCCGTTCGAGCAGGGCACGGCGAACCGGCTGCTACGGGCGGCGGAATCGCTCACGGTGGGCGGCGCGGCGCTGGCGGCGGTCGCGGGGCGGCTGCGCGGCCGGGGTCCGGCCGTGGCGGCCGGGGTGGCCCTGCTGGCCGGCTCCGCCGCACTCAGGTTCGGCGTGTTCCACGCCGGGGTGGCCTCCGCGGAGGACCCCAGGTACACCGTCGTGCCGCAAAGGGAGCGACTGCGGGCCCGAGCCGGATGACTGGACGGGCCCCGTATCGGATGACTGGACGGAAGGAGACCAGGCCCGTGCCCCGCCGTCGGCGGAATCGGGGATGCCGTCCCCGCCGAGCTGCGCGAGGATGTGTCGCAGGAGCACGCGTGACACCGCGCCGCGCCGGCTGAGGCGCCCGCGGCGAACGCGCGGCGGACAGGACCGCGCGGACGACCGGAGGACACCGAGCAGCAGTACCGAAAGGGCTCCATCTCATGGGTGTACGCACATGGATCGACTCCTGGCCGGTCTACCGCCAGCTCAAGGGCACCGATCCCCTGGGCCGCGGGGCCGCCGCCAAGAGCGGGCCCAGCGCGCGGCTCACCCCCCGGGTCGCCTCCGCGGACCGGGTGGTGAAGTCGATCTGCCCGTACTGTGCGGTGGGCTGCGGCCAGAACGTCTACGTCCAGGACGAGCGGGTCACGCAGATCGAGGGCGACCCGGACTCCCCCATCTCCCGCGGCCGGCTGTGTCCCAAGGGCGCGGCCAGTCTTCAGCTGACCACCGGCGGCGCGCGTGAGCACCAGGTGCTGTACCGGCGCCCGTACGGCACCCGGTGGGAGCGGCTCGACCTCGACACGGCGATGGACATGATCGCCGACCGGGTGATCGAGGCCCGCCGCGCCGGCTGGGAGTGGGAGGTCGACGGCACCCGCACCCGGCGCACCATGGGCATCGCGAGCCTGGGCGGGGCGACGCTGGACAACGAGGAGAACTATCTGATCAAGAAGCTCTTCACGGCGCTGGGCGCGATCCAGATCGAGAACCAGGCGCGTATTTGACACTCCTCCACCGTTCCCGGTCTGGGAACCTCGTTCGGCCGCGGCGGCGCGACCACCTTCCAGCAGGACCTCCAGAACTCCGACTGCATCGTCATCCAGGGCTCGAACATGGCCGAGTGCCATCCGGTCGGGTTCCAGTGGGTGATGGAGGCCAAGGCCCGTGGCGCCAAGCTGGTCCACGTCGACCCGCGGTTCACCCGGACCAGCGCGCTGGCCGACGTGCACGTGCCGCTGCGCGCGGGCTCGGACATCGCCTTCCTCGGCGGGATCATCAACTACGTCCTGAGCAACGACAAGTACTTCCGCGAGTACGTCGTGGCCTACACCAACGGGCCCGTGGTGCTGCGGGAGGACTTCCAGGACGCCGAGGACCTCGACGGCGTGTTCTCCGGCCTCGACCCCGACGGCCGCAGGTACGACAACACCAGCTGGCAGTACGCGGGCATGGAGATGCGGGCGGCCTCCGGCCAGCGCGACCAGGACTACGAGAGGCGCCACGGCCGCCGCAGCCAGGTGAGCGAGTCGGCGCGCGGCGAGGCCCACGGGGCGGGCGGCCCCGACATCGGCGAGGGCCGGCCCGAACGCGACGAGACGATGACCCACCCGCGGTGCGTGTTCCAGGTGCTCAAGCGGCACTACGCCCGCTACACCCCGGAGATGGTCGAGCGGATCTGCGGGGTGCCGCAGGACCTGTTCCGCGAGGTGTGCGAGCTCGTGACCGAGAACTCCGGGCGCGAGCGGACCACCGCGTTCGCCTACGCGGTGGGCTGGACCCAGCACACCGTGGGGGTGCAGTACATCCGCGCCGCCGCCGTGCTCCAGACCCTCCTCGGCAACATCGGCCGGCCGGGCGGCGGCATCATGGCGCTGCGCGGGCACGCCTCCATTCAGGGGTCGACGGACATCCCCACCCTGTTCGACCTGCTGCCCGGCTACATCCCGATGCCGCACGCGCACCACGACGACGATCTGGACTCCTTCGTCCGGGGCGAGGCGGCGACCAAGGGCTACTGGGGCAACATGCGCGCGTACCTGGTGAGCCTGCTCAAGGCGTACTGGGGTGACGCGGCGACGCCCGAGAACGACTTCTGCTTCGACTACCTGCCTCGGCTGACGGGCTCCCACTCCACTTACGAGACGGTGACGGCCCAGATGGAAGGCGTCTGCAAGGGCTACTTCCTGCTGGGCGAGAACCCCGCGGTGGGCTCCGCCAACGCCAAGATGCAGCGCCTGGGCATGGCCAACCTGGACTGGCTGGTCGTACGCGACTTCTCGCTCATCGAGTCGGCCACCTGGTGGAAGGACGGCCCGGAGATCGAGACCGGGGAGCTGCGCACGCAGGACATCCGCACCGAGGTGTTCTTCCTGCCGGCCGCCGCGCACACCGAGAAGGACGGCAGCTTCACCAACACGCAGCGGCTGCTGCAGTGGCACCACCAGGCCGTCGAACCGCCCGGCGAGGCGCGCAGCGACCTGTGGTTCACCTTCCACCTCGGCCGACTGGTGCGGCAGAAGCTCGCGGAGTCCACCGACCCCGTGGACCGGCCGGTCCTCGACCTGACCTGGGACTACCCCACCAAAGGTGAGCAGGCCGAGCCGGACGCGGAGAGCGTCCTCGCCGAGATCAACGGCCGCGACGCCAAGGGCGACCCGCTGGCCTCCTACGAGCAGCTCGCCCCGGACGGATCCACCACGTGCGGCTGCTGGATCTACTGCGGTGTGTACGCCGACGGCGTCAACCAGGCCGCCCGCCGCAAGCCGGGCCGGGAGCAGGACTGGGTCGCCAACCAGTGGGGCTGGGCCTGGCCCGCCAACCGCCGGGTCCTGTACAACCGGGCCTCGGCCGACCCCGACGGCAGGCCGTGGAGCGAGCGCAAGGCGCTGGTGTGGTGGGACGAGGACGAGAGGCAGTGGACCGGCCACGACATCGCCGACTTCGCCAAGGACAAGGCCCCGTCCTACCAGGCGCCGCCGGACGCCACCGGCGGTCAGGCGCTGTCCGGTGGCGACCCGTTCGTGATGCAGTCCGACGGCAAGGCGTGGCTGTACGCGCCGGCCGGACTCACCGACGGCCCGCTGCCCACCCACTACGAGCCGCAGGAGTCGCCGTTCCCGAACCTGCTGTACGGGCAGCAGCGCAATCCGGTGCGGTTCGTGACGCGGTCGCGCCCGGACAACCGCTACGCGCCCAGTGCCGGCGAGCCGGGTTCGGAGGTGTTCCCGTTCGTGGCCACCACCTACCGGCTCACCGAGCACCACACGGCGGGCGGCATGTCGCGCTGGCTGCCGTATCTGGCGGAGCTGCAACCGGAGTTCTTCTGCGAGGTGTCGCCGGAACTGGCCGCCGAGCGCGGTCTGGAGCACACCGGCTGGGCGACGATCGTCAGTGCCCGGGCCGTCATCGAGGCACGAGTGCTGGTCACCGACCGGGTGCCGCCGCTGACCGTGCACGGCCGCACCCTGCATCAGGTGGGCCTGCCCTACCACTGGGGCCCGAACGGCTACAGCACCGGCGACGCGGCCAACGAACTGCTCCATCTCTCCCTCGACCCCAACGTCCACATCCAGGAGGCCAAGGCGTTCGGCGTCGACATCCGCCCGGGCCGCCGCCCCAGGGGCGCGGCCGCCGTGGAACTGGTCCGCTCCTACCAGGCGCGGGCGGGCATCGACGAGCACACCGGAACCGAGCCCTGACCGGCGGCCGGCGCGGGGCTCACCTCAGCACGACGGAGTGGGCCCCGCGCGGGACCAGTTCGCCGATCACCGGATGGCCGGGGATCTCCCCCGCGATGAGGAGGCCGCCGGAGGTCTGGGCGTCGGCCAGCAGCAGGCGGGTGTCGGCGTCGGTGCCGCCGAAGTCGGTGAACGGCTCCACCCAGGCCAGGTTGCGCCGGGTGCCGCCGCTGACGTAGCCGTCGCGTACGGCCTCGCGGGCGCCGTCCAGGTAGGGCACGGCCGCCGTGTCGATCACCGCGGTCACGTCCGAGGCGCGGGCGAGTTTGTGCAGGTGGCCCAGGAGGCCGAAGCCCGTCACGTCGGTGGCGCAGGAGGCTCCGGCGGCCAGCGCGGCGGCGCAGGCGTCCCGGTTGAGGGCCACCATGGTGGCCACGGCCTGCTCGAACCGCTCGCCGGTGGCCTTGTGACGGTTGTTCAGCACGCCCAGGCCGAGCGGTTTGGTCAGGGTCAGGGGCAGTCCGGGCCGGCCGGCGTCGTTGCGCAGCAGCCGGGCGGGGTCGGCCAGGCCGGTGACGGCCATGCCGTACTTGGGTTCGGGGTCGTCGACGCTGTGCCCGCCGCCGACGTGGCAGCCGGCCTCGGTGGCGACCTCCAGCCCGCCGCGCAGCACCTCGCGGGCCAGCTCGAAGGGCAGCACGTCACGCGGCCAGGCCAGCAGGTTGACCGCCAGGACAGGGCGGCCGCCCATCGCGTAGACGTCCGACAGGGCGTTGGCCGCGGCGATGCGCCCCCAGTCGCAGGGGTCGTCGACGACGGGGGTGAAGAAGTCGGCGGTGGACACCACCGCCTGCGCGACGCCGCCCCGATCGGGCAGCGTCACGACGGCCGCGTCGTCGCCGGTGGCCAGACCGACCAGCAGCGGGGTGTCCCCGGCGGCCGGCGGCACCGTCGGCAGTCCGCCGAGCACGTCCTCCAGCTCGCCCGGCGGGATCTTGCAGGCGCAGCCGCCGCCGTGGGCGAACTGGGTGAGCCGTACGGGGGTTTCATGGGGGGCGGTCACGCTGGGTCTCCTGGTCTCGGTGGTCTGGGGGGCTCCTGGTCCCGGTGTTCGGGCCGGCGCGCCGGTCACCGCCGTACGACGGTCCGGCCACGCGCCGCGCCCGCGCCGTCCCCGCCGGCCTTCCGGTAGCGTGGCGGCCGGTGGAGGCGTGTGGGTGCCTGGTGGCCCTCCCGGTCTTCAAAACCGAGGTGTCCGAGGATCTCGGGCAGGCGGGTTCGATTCCCGTCCGCCTCCGTCTTCTACCTGCACAAACAAAATGCCCGGCCAAACACGGGCGTAACGCGTCCGCTTGCACTCCCCTCCCCTCCCCTCATGGCGAGCATCCGGAAGCGGGAGCGCAAGGACGCGCCCACCTCCGCCAGCCGCGCGACGCGCACTCGTGGGAGCCGCAGCCCGGCATGGACCCCGTGCACTGCGAGGGCTACGGCGAACCGACTGGCGAGACGGGCCACCCCGAGTCGGCGCCCGACGAGCCCGCCCCGCCCGCCTACCGTGAGCTTCTCGCCCGTCTGGAGCGTGAGCCGACTATGGCCGTGCGCACCGCATCCCATGCGCCAGTCGACGAGGTCGGGCCGGCCGCGCAGGGCAGCGAAGACGGGGGAGGGACTTCATTCCGAGCCGGGCAGCGGCAACTCCCCGCCGTCGTCCGGCTCCGCGGATGCCGGACGCAGCCCCTCCTCGAACGACTTCCGCCGCGGCGACTTCTCCCCCTTCGCCACCCCAGCAGCAGCCCGAGCCAACTGCGCCCGCAACTGATCGAACGCTGCCGGCCCTGACAGCTCCCGCAACCTGCGACTCCTGCTCATACCGGCCTAACGCCCCGGCGCGCCGCACGTAACCGCAATGCACCCGAACGGAGCACCGCATGAAGCAATCAAGGCATCAGGCCGCCCGCCCGCTTGGCCGAGGCCAAACCGAGTGCAACTGGACGAGTCCAAGCGTCATCCAGCGACACCGAAAGACATCTATTTGTTCTCCATACCCGGGCGGCAGCGTCTGTGTTGGTTGTCCACTCGTTCCGTGTGTCCTTGGGCGTCGAGGAACTCCAGGAGCGGCACGGCGACTCTGCGGGTGGTGTCGAGGGCCTTGCGGGCCTCGCTGAGTGTGAAGGGCTGCGGCAGGCGGCGAAGCACCGCGGCGGCCTCGGCGTCGGCTCCCGGCAGCAGCACGATCCCGTCGCCGACCCTCAGCAGCGCGCCGGCGGAGACCGCCGCGGCCACGGCTTTGCGGTCGAGTCCCAGTGCGGTGAGGCGATCGGCCTCGGGAGCGCGGAAAGGTGCCGTCTCCAGGTCGCGCCGCACCGATTCGACGGCCGCCCGGACCGGGGGCGGCAGGGTGGGACCGGCGCTGTCGGGCCGGTACAGGCGGCCTTCGCGTCGCAGCAGGCGGGGCTCGCCCGGTGCCGCAGCGAGGGCGTCCACGAGCGCCCGGTCGGGCAGGTCCAGCAGGTGCCGGGCCGCCTCGGTCGGCAGCCCCGGCTCCATGGGGTGCAGGCGTGCGTGCTCCGCGACCTCGGCGGCCAGCCGCTCGCGCAGCCGGGCCCAGTGGGCCTCGTCCGCCATCCAGTCCCCGGTGACCGGCCCGGTGGGCAGGGGGATGCCCATGGCCAGCAGCCGGGAGCGGCGGACGAGTCCGCGTCGCCGCAGCTCCGCCGCTGCGTCGGGGCGGTCCGTCATCGCGGCCAGTGCGGCGGCCCTGGCCCGTCCGGCGCCCCGCCGGGTCAGGTCCGGCGGGCACACGTCGAGCACGGTCACACCGCAGGGTCGCCGCCCGCCGCCGGGTTCGCGCAGGACGGCGCGGTCCCCGACGCGCAGGGGCAGTGCGGGGCGCAGGGTCAGCCGGGCGGTGTCCTCGCCGACGGGGCGGACGGTCACCGCGACGGCCGCCGTGCCGATGTGCAGGGTGACGCTCCGGGGCAGCTCGCCTACCGGCTCGCCGGTGACGCGGACGTCGATCCGGTCGGTGAACAGCCAGCGGTCCGGCGCCAGCAGCACCTTCCCCCGCCGCAGTCGCCCGGCGAGAGGGCCGTGCACGTTGACCGCGACCCGCGCCACCCCGCTGACATCACTCCGGTCCTGTTGCAGGCACTGGAGCCCGCGCACCCTCAGCGTGTGCGCGCCGGCCCCGCTCACCAGCCGGTCGCCGACGCGCAGGGTGCCCGCGCCGAGCGTGCCGGTCACGACGGTGCCGTGCCCGCGCACGGTGAAGGCGCGGTCCAGCCACAGCCGTACGTCCGCGTCGGCGGGCGGCACGGGCAGCGCGCGGGCCATCCGGGCCAGTTCGGCGCGCAGTTCGTCCAGTCCGGCGCCGGTCACCGAGCTCACCGCGACGGACGGCACGGTCCCGAGCGAGGTCCGGGCCAGCCGCTTGACGGCCTCGGCGCGCACCGGCTCGGGGTCGGCCAGGTCGCTGCGGGTCACGGCGAGCACCGCGTGCCGTACACCGAGCGCGTCGAGAATCGCGAGGTGTTCCTCGGACTGCGGCTGCCAGCCCTGGTCGGCGGCGACCACGAACAGCACGGCGGGCACCGGGCCGACTCCGGCCAGCATGGTGGCCACGAACCGCTCGTGGCCGGGTACGTCGACGAAGGCGAGGCGCTCGCCCTCGGCGTCCGGCGGCGTCCACACGAAGCCGAGGTCGAGGGTGAGTCCGCGGCGCCGCTCCTCCTCGTAGCGGTCGGGTTCCATCCCGGTCAGGGCCCGTACCAGGGCGGACTTGCCGTGGTCGACGTGCCCCGCGGTGGCCAGCACTCGCATGACCCCTACCTCTCCGCCGCCGACCGCACCGCCTCGGCGAGGCGTTCGTCGTCCCGCGGCGGCACCGCGCGCAGGTCCAGCAGGCACCGCCCGGCCTCCAGGCGCCCCACCACGGACACCTCCCCGGTGCGCAGGACGGCGGCGTACGGCTCCGGCAGGGACAGCGCGGCGCTGGGCAGCGTCACGCCCGGTGCCCCGCCGCCGCCGACGGTGGCGGTCCCGGCGACGGCCCGGACGTCCTCGACCCCGGCGGCGGCCAGCTCGGCGGCGAGGTGTTCGGCCCGCCGCATGAGCCCTGCGGCGTCGGCGGTCAGGTATGCGGCCGTCGGGGTCCGGGGGCCCGTCAGGGTCGCCTCCAGCGCGGCCAGGGTGAGCTTGTCCACCCGCAGGGCGCGGGCCAGGGGGTGCCGGGTGAGGGTGCGCAGGAGTTCCACGTCGCCGAGGAGCAGTCCGCACTGGGGGCCGCCGAGCAGTTTGTCGCCGCTCGCCGTCACCAGGGCCGCGCCGGACGCCAACTGGGTCTCGGCGTCGGGCTCGTCGGGCAGCAGCGGATGGGGGGCGAGCAGTCCGGAGCCGATGTCGGCCACCACCGGCACGCCCAGCGCCGACAGATCGCGGACTCCGGCAGCCCGAGTGAAGCCCGTGATGCGGAAGTTGGAGGGGTGGACCTTCAGGACGAACGCCGTGTCGGGGCCGATCGCGTCGGCGTAATCCTGGACGGTCGTACGGTTCGTGGTGCCGACCTCGCGGAGCCGGGCCCCGGTGGAGACCAGCAGGTCCGGCAGCCGGAAGCCGTCCCCGATCTCCACCATCTCGCCGCGGCTGATGACGATTTCCCTGCCCGCGGCGAGCGCGGTGGCGGCGAGGACGAGCGCGGCGGCGCCGTTGTTGACGAGGTGGGCCGCGGCGGCGGACGGCACCCGGCCGCGCAGCGCGTCCAGGGCCGTACGGCCCCGGCGGGCGCGGACGCCGGTGCGCAGATCGAGTTCGACGTCCGTGGGCCCGGCGGCGTCCTGCACCGCCTGCCGAGCCGCCGCGGACAGGGAGGCGCGGCCGAGGTTGGTGTGCAGCAGGACCCCGGTGGCGTTGATCACCGGACGCAGCCCGCCGACCGTCCGCGGCAGCAGCGCCACGGCGGTGTCCGCCACCTGCTCGGGGGCGATGTCGCCCTGGCGTGCCCGCTCCTGGGCCTGCCGGACCGCGGCCTTCACCGGGCCCGGCCCGAGCCGCGCCGCCGCGTCCACCAGGCGCGCGTCGCGCAGGACGGCGTCGGTGCGGGGGATCCGCCGGCGGGCATCGCTCACCGCACGGTCATGACCGGTCGGACCGTGCCGGGTCGGGCCGGAACTACGGGCGTCCGCATGGGGCTCCTGGCCCGCTCGCTGCCCCGTGACCTGCTGCTCCACCTGGCCTCTCCGTCCACAGACCGACCTCGCGGGGGTGTCAACGCCCGCCCATGGTCTCCCAGTGCCCGCGTCCGTCCGCACGACACGCCGTACGACAGGTCGGGCTTCCGCGCACCCCCTGCCCGGCCGCACCCCCGGGCAGCCGCTCGGACACCCGGCCGGGACCGGACGGCCCGCCCCGGCCTGTCCTCGCGTCACCGCCGTCCGGCCACGCGGCCTCTCGGGATGCCGACGCGCGAACCGGCGTCCAGCCTCTGCCGCTGGAAGCCGCCACAGGGCCTGATCTCGGCGCGCGGGGCGAGCCGTCGACGGCGGGCGGTGGGCGGTGGGCGGTGGGCGGTGGGCGGTGGGTGACGGTACGTCAATCCCGCGGGAAGACAGCCGTGGGGCGCGGTCCGGTCGGGGCGGTCAGCCGCCCGTGTGCTCGGTGCGGAGCCGTACCTGCTCCTCCAAGCGGCGCAGGCTGCTGTCGAGGGCGTCGCAGGCGGCGCGCTCGCCCGGATCGTGGCGGTCGTCGAAGAACGACAGGTGGACGGTCACCTCGCTGGCGCCGCTGCCGATGCCCGCGACCTGGAGCCAGCCCGCGTAGCCGCCCTGCTCGCGGGTGCCCCACTCGATCCGCATCTGGTCGCGTTCGGCACGCAGCTGGGCGGCGGTGTCCCGGTCCTCGTGGTCCTCGTGCACCGTGACGGCGGGGGGCTCCTCCACGTGCACGTGCAGTTCGCCGGGCAGCCAGGCCTCGAACCGGCCGACGTCGGCGGCCTGGTCGAAGACGTGCTCGGGCTGAGCGGGCATCGTGCGTGAACGTTCGTACTCGGCCATGACGGCACCGTTCCTCCGCTCGGGGGGTCGTACGACGAACGCGTGCCCCTTCTGCCGCGGCCGAAAAGCGCCGGCGCCGGAACCCGCTCACAGGCGGGACGTCAGGGCGGGGCGGGCCGCAGTGCCCGCAGCACCGCCCAGGAGACGGAGACGAACGGGACGGCGACCACGGCACCGATCACGCCCGCGACGATGCCGCCCGCGATGACGGAGACGGCGACGACGAGCGGGTGCAGGCGCACCGCCCAGCTCATCACCACGGGGTGCAGCACATGTCCTTCGAGCTGGCCGATGACGACGATGAGGGCGAGCACGGCCACCGCGGTGAGCGGGCCGCGCCCCGCGAGGGCGACCACCGTGGCCACGCCGAGCGCGACCGGTGAGCCGATCAGCGGCACGAACGTGGCGAAGAACTCCAGCAGCGTCAGCGGCAGCGCGAGCGGTACGCGCAGCACCAGCAGGACGACACCGACGAGTACGGCGTTGGTGGCCGCCACGATGATGATGCCGCGCGTGTATCCGGCGAATGTCCGCCAGGCGGCCTGCCCGGCCCGGTCCCACGCCGGCTGGGCCCCGCTGGGCAGCAGCTGGTCGCGCGCCCACCGCCAGAGTTTCTCGCCGGAGTGGATGAAGAAGACGGAGGAGAAGATCGCCAGGGCGCCCCCGGTGATCAGTTCGACGAGTCTGCCGAAGCCACTGAGCGCGCTGCTGAGGAGCCCTGCGCGATGGGCGGACAGGTAGGACAGGACCTGCTTCTGCAGGTCGGCCAGTTTGCCCTGGCTGAGCCGGAACGGCGGGCGCTGGAGCCACTGCTCGATCCTGTGGATGCCGCCGCCGAACTCGCCTGCGAGCTTCGCCGACTCCCCCGCCACCGCGTTGCCCACGAGCGCCAGCAGGGCGAGCAGGAGCAGCAGGCTGCCGACCAGGGCGACGGCCACGCACAGGGCTCGGGGCAGAAAGCGGTTCAGCAGGTCGGCCAGGGGGCGCAGGATCGAGGTGATGACCAGGCCCAGGAACAGGGCCACGGCGATGAGCTGGAAGCGGCCGAGGACGGTGAAGACGCCGTAGACGACGATGCCGACGAGGATGAGGCGCCAGGCGTAGGCGGCGGCGACCCGCAGCCAGGGCACGGTGCTCTCGGCCTTCGGGACCAAGGGAGCGGTGCGGGCGCGCGGCGGGAGGCGTACGGAGTGCGCCGGGCGGCTGCCGGGCACCCGGCCCGCTGCCCGGCGCCCGCGGCCCGGCCCGCCCGCCGGAGCGCCCGCACCAGCCACCGCGCCTCCCCTTCCGGACCGGCCGTCCCGTCCGGGCCGTCACACCCGGACCGCCGGACCGCGCCGCCTTCGACATCGCCTGTCGAGCGCTGGTGAGCACCCTTGAGGCGTCTCGAGCCCTCTTGGACCCTCTTGAGCACCGTAAGGGCTGGTCGGGCGGGGGCAGGGGTCCAGTTCGCCCGGGTGGGCGGTCATCGGGGGCATCAGGGGGAACAGGCGCCCGTCCGGCGCACGGCGCGGTGCGGGTGGGCCGGGGCGGTCCGGCCCGTCACGGCGGCGTCTCCGCCAGCAGTTCGGGGCCGTTGTTCCGGACGTTGTTGACGGCCGGGGAGACGGGCCGGGCGCCGAGCCTGCCGTCCGCCGGGGGGCTCAGCAGCGCCCGAAGTTCGCCGGGGTCCTGATGGCGGGGGTCGAGCCAGGCGTCGTAGTGCTCCGGGGTGAGGGCCAGCGGCATCCGGGGGTGGACGCGGCCGGCCTCGTCGGTGGCCTCGGTGGTGATGATGGTGCACGTGGTCAGCCAGGCGGCGGGGTCGTCGTCCCGCGCCACGTGCGGGTCGCGCCAGTACGCGTACAGGCCGGCGAGCGCCATCAGCGCGCCGTCCTCGGGGCTGATGTAGTACGGCTGCTTGGGGGTCCTGCCGGTGTCGGCGGACTTGATCTGCTGCCATTCGTAGAAGCCGTCGGCGGGCAGCAGGCAGCGGTGCCTGACGAAGGCGCGGCCGAAGGCCGGCTTCTCGTGCACGGTCTCCACCCGGGCGTTGATCATCCGGGCGCCGGCCTTCACGTCCTTCGCCCAGGACGGGACCAGTCCCCAGCGCAGCGGCCGCAGTTCCCTGCGTACGGCGGCCGCGGTGCGGTCCTCGCGCGGGGCGCGTTCGAGAACGGCCCACACCTCGTCGGTCGGGGCGACGTTCCAGCTCGGCGCCAGCGCCTCCGCCGGGCGCCACTCGGTGACCCGGAAGTGCCGGACCAGGTCCTCCGGACCGCGGGTGGAGACGTAGCGACCGCACATGGGGCCAGGGTGCCACGGCGGCACGGCCGCGGTCGGGAGCGCCTCACGGGGCGGGGAGGCGGCGGGCGGGGCTCCCTCCTGGCGGGGGCTGATGGGGGCTGGTGGGGTTCACGCCTCCGGTGCCGGCAGGGTCACCTCGAAGCGGCAGCCGCCCGGGATGTTGCGTACGGCGGCCCGGCCCTGGTGGGCCTCGACGATGCCGCGGACGATGGCCAGGCCCAGGCCGGCTCCGCCGGGGGGTGTGCGGGCGTGGGTGCCGCGCCAGCCGGTGTCGAAGACGCGCGGGAGGTCCTCCTCGGGAATGCCGCCGCAGCCGTCCGTGACGGACAGGACGACCCCGCCCGGGGACCGTGCGGCGGCGACCGCGACCGTGCCGTCGGCGGGGGTGCGGCGGATCGCGTTCACCAGCAGGTTGCCCAGCACGCGGCTCATCTCCTTGCCGTCCACCTCGACCGGCACCGCATCGACGTGGTCGGCCACGAGGTGGACGCCGAGTTCCTTCGCCAGCGGGTCCGCCCCGGCGAGCGCGTCGCCGACCAGGTCGTACACGGAGATCCGGGAGCGGGTGAGGGCCAGGGAGCCGGCGTGGATGCGGGACAGCTCGAACAGGTCGCCCACCATGTCGTTGAGGCGCTCCACCTCGGTGCGGATCTGCCGGAGATAGCGGTCCGGATCGGCGGCCACCCCGTCCTCCAGCGCCTCGGACATGGCGCGGAGTCCGGCGAGCGGGGTGCGCAGGTCGTGGGAGATCCAGGCGACGAGTTCCCGGCGGGAGGTCTCCAGGGCGCGCTCACGTTCCCGGGACTCGACGAGCCGGGCACTGGTGGTCGCCAACTCGCGGCTCAGCGACTCCAGTTCGGCGGTCGCCGGACCGTGGGGCGCGGCGAAGCCGCCGCCGTCGCCGAGGGAGCGGGCCGCGCGGGCGAGCTCGCGGCTGCGGGCGACGACCCAGCGGCCCAGGAGCAGCGCGGTGGCCAGGGACACCACCGCCGCCATCGCCACGACGGTGGTGACGACGGACAGGTCGTGCGTGGACAGGAACATCGCCTGGGCCACGGCCAGGGTGCCGGTGAGCATCGCGCCCACCGCCACGGCGGCGACCACGGTGAGCGAGGCCGTCAGCGAGCGCCGCCGGATCAGCCGCAGCGCGCCCGCGCCGACCAGACCCGCCACGGCGGCGCCGAGGAAGGCGTACAGGGCGATGTACAGGGTGTCGCGCACCGTCAGCTCCCCTCGTGCCCGGTGGGGTCGAACCGGTAGCCGACGCCCCATACGGTCTGGATGAGGCGGGGCCGGGCCGGGTCGTCCTCGACCTTGCCGCGCAGCCGCCGGACATGGACGGTGACCGTGGAGAGGTCGCCGAAGTCCCATCCCCACACCTCGCGCATCAGGTCCTCGCGGCTGAACACCGTGCCGGGGTGGCGCAGGAAGAAGGAGAGCAGGTCGAACTCGCGGAGCGTGAGCGCGAGTTCGGTGCCGCCCTTGGTGGCACGGCGGCCGGCCGGGTCCACGGCGAGTCCGGCCGCGGCGAGCGGCCGCGGCGCGGTGGCGGGCCGGGTGCGGCGCAGCACCGACTCCACCCGCAGGACGAGCTCGCGGGGGCTGAACGGCTTGGTGACGTAGTCGTCGGCGCCGACCTCCAGACCCAGGATGCGGTCGTCCTCGTCGCCGCGGGCGGTGAGCATGATGACCGGCACGGGACCGCGCCCGCGCATCCGGCGGCACACCTCAAGGCCGTCCATGCCCGGCAGCATCAGGTCGAGCACGACCAGGTCCGGCCAGTGGGCGGCGGCCCGGGCGAGCGCGGTCGGCCCGTCCCCGGCGCGGTCGACGACATGGCCCGCGCGGCCCAGGTAGCCGGAGACGACTTCGGCGACCGTGGCATCGTCCTCGACGACCAGCACCCGCGCCGCCTCGGCCGGCCGCCGCTCGCCGGACCCGGCACCCGTGGGCTCGTACGACTCCTGCATGCCTCCAGACTGACACCACCCCCCACACCCGCGCCGCCCCGAAGCCCTCCCCACCCTCGGACGTCCGCATTCCGTAAGGAATCCGGGCCGGACGAGCGTGAGGCACCTCACGGGAAGGTCACGAATACGTATCGGACATTCCACGCTTCAATCTTCACACCAGGCACACATGTTCGCTAAGTTGACGAACAGGCCGCACGATTGCCTCCGGCGAGTCGCGCCGGATCGTGCGACCTCCGCCGAGTCCGGTACGCCCCCACAGCGGCCGGAGCCGGGGAACCGACCAACCTCGGGGTGAAGCGGCTCAACTGTCCGTCCGGACAAGGGCCGTAGGGCACGCCTTCCACAGAACGTCCGCCCGATGCCGAGAGCAGAACCGGTAGGCGGCCCATGGGAGGAGTGCGTCTTTCTTGACGCGGGAACGACCGAGCGACGACAGGCCCAGCCGCGCCGAGGTCCAGCAGCGGATCAGCAGTCTCTACGACCAGGCGGAGAACGCCACGGGGAATTTCAACGCCACCCGCGCGATGAGCAAGAGCGCACGTACGCGGCGCGGTTCGGCTGCCTGGAGCGGTTCCGGGGGATCCGATCCGGCGCTCGACCGGGTGGCCAGGAAGTGGTTCGACGTGGGGCGCGCCCAGTTGGGTCCGACCATGCCCGCGGTCCTGCCGCCGGACCGTATGCCCAACCCGGCCAACTCCCCTGCCACCGCGCCGAGTAGGCGTCCGGCGGATGTCCGCGAGGGACTGGGCCTCGAGGCGGGCAGGGCGCCTCGGCCGGAGCTGACCGCCGGCCCGGTGGGCCCGGTACCCGAACTGCCGGCGGCGGTCCGGGACACCGCCCCACCGGAGTCGCCCCCCGCACGCACCGCGGCCGCCTCCCCCGTGGCGGAGCTGACCGCCCGCTCCATGGAACCGCCGGCCACCGGGACGGCGGGACCGGCGCCCACCGGCACCATGGAAGTACTGCCCAGCAGGACCATGCAGCCGCCGCCCACCGGCAGCATGGGAGTCCTCCCCGCCGACGTCATGCAGGCGCCATCAACCGGCAGCATGGAAGTACTGCCCACCAAGACCATGCAGCCGCCCACGGGCACCATGGGAGTCCTCCCCGCCGACATCACGCAGGCACCGCCCACCGGCAGCATGGGAGTGTTGCCCAACAGGACCATGCAGCCCCCGCCCACCGGCACCATGGACTCGCTGCCGAACAGGACCACAGGGGCGCTCCCGGCGGGAACCATGGAAGCGCCGTCCACCGGCACCATGGGAGTACTCCCCGTCGGCATCATGCAGCCGCCGCCCATCGGCACTATGCAGGCACCGCCCACCGGCAGCATGGAAGTACTGCCCGCCGACATCATGCAGGCGCCACCCACCAGCACCATGGAGGCGCTATCCGCCGGGGCCTTGGAGGCGTCGGCCACTGGGGCCATGGAGGTGCTCAGCACCGGAAGCCCGAGCGCTGCGACCCCGGACGCGGGCACCGTCGCGGGGTTTGTGGGCGTGGCCGAGGCGGGGCGTGAGGCGGTCGGCGGGGCGGGTGCCCCGGTCGCACGCCACCGGCAGGCCGCGGAGCAGCGGCCTGCCAAGGAGCGGACGCGGAACAAGCTCGCCCGGGCCGGCGAGATGCTGTCCCGGCACGCCGCGCAACAGAGCGCGCCGCCGCCCGCCGTCGTGGGGGCGCGCCCGGCCGAGGAGCCCCGGCCCGCGCCTCAGCCGGAGGCGGCCCAGTGGCAGCAGCACGCCACGGGACTGTTCGACACGACCCCGCCGCTGGACGGCAACTCGCTCTTCGACGCCAGCCAGGCCGGCGGCCCGGGAGCGGCGGGCGAGGCCGGAGCCGCCACCGGCCCCGAACCCGCTGCCGGACCCAGCGTCGGCGTCGGCGACAGCCCGGTCTCGGCCTACGAGCGGAAGGCCGCCAAGGCGCTGGCCTTCGCCCGCGCCCAGATCGGCAAGCCGTGCGTGTGGGGAGCCACCGGTCCGGGCTCCTACGACTGCTCGAGTCTCACCCAGGCCGCCTGGCGGGCCGCCGGGGTGGCCCTGCCCCGTACCACCCACGAACAAGTCGGCTCCGGCGCGGCGGTCCAGCTCGCCGAACTGGAGCCGGGGGACCTGATCTTCTTCTACGGCGAGGTCAGCCACGTGGGCCTGTACGCGGGCAACGGCACCATGGTCCACGCCCCGAGTCCGGGCGCTTCGATACGCGAGGAGTCGATCTTCTTCGCGGGCCCGCGGGCCATCCACAGCGCGATACGGCCGGCCTGAGCCGTCACGGCCGCCACGGGTGGGGAGGTCCGGGGAGCCGGAGCCTCCCCACCCGCCGTTCACGCGTCCTTGCGGCCCACTCCGGCGTACACCCAGAACTGGGACGGGTCCTCCGGGATCTCCTCGTCCCGGTCCGGGCGCCACAGCGGGACGTAGACCAGCCCCGGCTCCGCCAGGTCGAAGCCGTCGAAGAGGGACTTGATCTCGTCGTGGGAGCGTGCCGTGACCGGCGAGGTGGCCCGGTCGCGGTACAACTGCCCGACGGCCGCGGCCGTGTCCGGGCGGTCCTCGTCCGTGGCGTGGGTCAGGGCCAGCCAGCCGTCCGCGGGCAGCGCGTCCCGGAAGGCGGCCACGATGCCGCCCGGGTCCTCCTGCGGTGTGACGAAGTGCAGGATCGTGATCATCAGGACGGCGACAGGTTCCTCGAAGTCGATGAGCTTGCGCACCTGCGGCGCGGAGAGTATCCCCGCGGGATCACGGATGTCGGCGGCCACGATCGCCGCGTCCGGGTTGTCGGCGAGCAGGGCCTCGCTGTGGGCGACCGCGACCGGGTCGTTGTCCACGTACACCACCTTGGCCCCGGGACTGCCGGCCTGCGCGACCTCGTGCACATTGCCCTGGGTGGGGATCCCGGAGCCGAGGTCGATGAACTGGCGCACCCCCGCGTCCACGAGGAACCGCACGGCGCGGCCCAGGAAGGCACGGTTGGCGCGGGCCAGGGTGCGCACCTGGGGATCGATCGCCGTGACGGCGGCCACCGCCTCCCGGTCTATGGCGAAGTTGTGCTCGCCGCCCAGCATGGCGTCGTACATCCGGGCCACGCTGGCCTTGCCCGGATCCACGCCCCGCGGCAGTCCGTCCCCGTCCCGCATGACCAACTCCCCTGCTATTAAACGACCTTGACTGTGCATCATATGGTTGCCAGTGGCATACGACGCCGTACCGCCCGACCGGTCCGACCGGCCTGTCCGTCCCCGCGCCACCGGACCTCCGGCCCACCGGCCCCACCCGGAAGGCACACGATCCTGCGGAACACAGAACGCAGCCGGCCCGAAGATCCACCCCCCACAGGGCCGCTCCGCCGCCGTTCGTACTTCTCCCCCGCGACCGACGCCATCGGCTCCGAGCTCGACCTGCACCTGACCGGCCGTCATGTCGTGCACGCGCTCGCCCCGGGTTTCTGCGACGCGGCCTCGGTGTACCTGCTCCAGCGCTGGCTGCTGGAGGAGCACTCGCGCACGGCGGCCGACCCGCCGCAGATCGAGGCGCGCCGGCTCGCCCTGCGCATAGGGTCGGACACCTCGGAGGACTGGGAGCACCTGCTGCCGGTCGGGGAGGTGCTGGTCTTCCCCCGCCACACGCCGTACGCGCGCGCCTTGGCCACCGGACAGACCCAACTGCTAGACGGCGTCGACCGGCACACCTTCGAGAGGCTGCGCAGCACCGACCCGGACGACGCCGGCGTGGACGCCCTGCTGCGCAGCGCCTCGTTCCTCATCGTCCCGCTGCGGCTGCGCGGCGCGGCGGTCGGCTTCATCGCCTGCACACGCGGTCCGGGCAAGGCCCCCTTCACCCGCGGCGAGGCGGTGGCGGTGGAGTCGCTCGGCGCCCGGGCCTGCGTCGCCCTCGACAACGCCCGCCGCTACGAACGCGAACGCCGCACGGCGCTGGCCATCCGCCGCAGCCTGCTCCCGGAGACCGGGCAGGCCTTCCAGAGCTGCCGGGTCGCGCACGGCTACCGGCCCGCCGGGCAGGACAACGTCATCGGCGGCGACTGGTACGACGTGCTGCCCCGAGGGGACCGGCGACTGGCCCTGATCGTGGGCGACGCCATGGGACACGGGCCGGAGTCCGCCGTGGCCATGATCCAGTTGCGGACCGCCGTCCGTACCCTCGCGGCGCTCGACATCACCCCGGCCGAGCTCATGGACCGGCTGGACGCCGTCGCCGGCACGACGCCCGGCGCCTCCTTCGCCACCTGCATCTACGCGGAGTGGGACGCGGAACTGCACACCTGCACGTTCGTCGGCGCCGGCCATCCACCGCCCCTGATCCGCGGTCCCGGCCGCCCGGCGGCGCCGGTCGTCCTCGCCTCCGCCGGTCTCCCCCTGGGGCTGGCCACGAGCCCCTACGAGCCGACCGTGCTGCACCTGTCCGAGCCGACCCTGCTGCTGCTCTACAGCGATGGTCTGGTCGAGTCCCGCACCCATGACATCGACCAGGGCATCGCGCGTCTCGCCGGCGCCCTGGACGCCGGGACCGACGACGTACCGCACGTCGCGCACCCGAACGCCGCGCACCCGGACGCCCTGCCGTCGCTGTGCCGGCGGCTGCTGGCCGACTCCGGTCACGACGGCGCCGACGACGTCACGGACGACCGGACACTTCTGCTGGCCGAGCTGACCCCCGGGAAGAACTGACGGGGGCCGGGGAGGGCCCGTCGGACTGCCGTCCTGGGCTGCTTGTCGCATGAGCGGAGGCGGCCGTTCGAGCGGTGTCCTCACCTGATGTGGTGAGGGGTTGCGGCAAGAGGCGTACGCAAGCGGCGCAAGCACCGTTTGCTCCGGCATGGAGAGCACTTCTCGGGCCGTGCCGCGCTCGTCCGGCCACCTCCCCGCGGAACAGCCCTGCGCGGAACCGACTGGCGGGCCGTCGAACCAGTCACCGGTCCACTCGCCGCCCCGCGCCGTGGACCTGGCGCCACCGCGGGCCACCGGGCGGCACGCGCCCGAACCGTCCGAAGTGCAGTGGGCGTCCTTCGCGGACGCCGGCGCGCCGCCACCGGCCGGGGCGTCCGCGGGGCGGGAGCCTGTCACGCCGTTGCTGCGGCCTTGGGGCGTCGGTTCCGGAGAGCCGCCGCCGGAAGGGGCGGAGCGGGTCGTGCCCGCGGTCCCCGCGGTGCCGGTGCCGCGGGGGCTCCCGGGCCTGTGAAGCCGGGCGAAGAAGAGGCCGGGCTGTTCCCCGGGGCCCGGTCCGGACCGCCCGGGGCACCGCTTGCTCACGGCTCGGTGACGGCGGCATCACGATGGTGGGCGTGGGCGTTGCCCGGCCCCGGGGGGGTCGTTGAGCGCGGCATGGAAGCGTGGGAGGACGGCGAATGCCCCTGGTGCCGCTCGCTGCTCGGCTCCGGCCGGGCCCTCACCGTTCCGGACGCCGGGTTCCGCGTCGATCGCCCCTGGCACCGGAGCGGCGTCGGCTGGCCGGCCTGGTGGGAGCGCGCACGCCTGGTCATGCTGCCGCTGGCGGCCCTCACCGTGGCGGCCGCACTCATGCTGGCACTGTCCTGACCGGCCGGCGGGCCGGCGCGAGCGCGACCGCCGAGGGACCGCGCTCACGGCGGCGGCAGGTTGATCGGCCCAGCTCAGGTCTTGATCAGAAAGGAGACGAAAGGCTGGTGGTTCGCCGGCAGCACTGACATGATCTCGACAGCTGCCGGCCGGACAGCGAAGCAACGTCATCATCCGCACGCCGCCTTACGACGGCTGGGCTGTCTCGGAGAGCTGATATGTCTTGCCGAACCCGCGCGGCGGTGAGTATCGCGTGTGCCACGGTGCTCCTGTCCGTCTCCGCGTGCACCACGGATCATTCGGACGCCGGGCAGCCCACGCGGCCCCAGGCCTCCACGACACCGGGCCCGGCAACGGCCGGCACCGTGGCCGACACCACGCAGTCCTCCCTGCGGAAGCCGCCGGAGCTGGACCCGGGCGCATCACTCGCCGGCCGCCAGAAGGTGACGACGGGGAACGCCGCCGTTCCCTACAGCCAGGGCAAGAAAGGTGACGCTCTCACCATCGCGGTGAGCTGTCAGGGCCAGGGGAAGATCACTGTGGCGGTGAAGCCTGTGCACGTCTCCTTCCCTCTGGAGTGCGGTGCTGACCAGGTCAGCACCATCTCCAACGAGTTCGCCGTCTCCGGGGTGGAGCGCAGCGGGGTCGTGGCCGTCGAGGCGTCCCCAGCGGTGCGTTGGTCGTTGACCGTGAGCCGTGACGCACCGACAGAAGCAGAGCCGCCGGATGCCGGCTGAGCTTCTCCCGGCCGGCGGGGGTCCTCTTCAGCTGCGGAAGCCGATGTGTACGTGGTCGTGGTGGGTGGCGTCGCTGAAGAACTGGTTCGGGGTGCTGCCGGAGAGCAGGACGGGGCCGCCGACGTTGTAGGAACCGGCGGCCGCCGCGTCGCGCATGAAGCGTTCGACGAGGGGGCGGGAAGTGGCCGGGTCGACGACCGCGTGGCCGTCGATCTGCCACACGTCGAAAGCGCGCCCACGCGGGTGGTCGCTGGGCCGGCTGGTGCCGAAGACGACCAGCGGGTGCCCCGAGCGGACCACGCTGACATACATCCGGTACGTCCCCGCCAGACGCAGCATCGCGTTGAGCACGCTGTCGTGGACCTGACCGCTTCGCAGGTCGGCCTCCGCCGCCGGTGGCAGCACGATCCGGGAGTCCGCCAGCACCCGCCGTACCCCGCTCGACGGCGAGGCCTCCGGGGCGCCCGGTCGGGCCGGGTGCAACGCGGTGGCCGTCCATCCGGTCCGGGACCGCGCCAGACGTACGTCGACCGTGGTCCCGCCCGCCCGGACGGCGCCGCCGTGCCGCGTCCACTGCCGGCACACCACCAGCACGCTCGCCGAGTCGGCGAGGATCCCCCCGTACTGGGCGTCCACCACCTGCACCACCGCCTCGTCGGCGGACGGCAGCAGCGGCCCCGCCTGCGCCACGAGAGTGGTCGGCAGGCCCTGTGCGGCCACTCTGGAACGGGCCGCGGACGCGCCGCCCCCGCCGGCGGGCCAGGCGCCGATCGCCGCGACCAGGTCGACCGCCCGCCGTTTCACCTCCGGGTGGATCTCGGCGGAGGTGGGGCGCCACGGGGTGGTACGGGGAAGAGCCGCCCCAGTGTTCGCCGGGGACGCGGGGGTGCCGGAGGCGGCCGACTTCGGTTCCGATGCGGCGCCCGTGCAGCCCGCCGTCCCGAGCAGCGTTCCCGCCATACCCAGCAGGACGGCTCTGCGCCCTACCGGGCGTGCCGCGCGTTCCTGCCCATCGGTCATGCCCTCCAGTGTCCGCCCGCGAAGGAAGGCAGCCCAACGGGCGGCCAATAACCCGTGGCCGGTCCGGCACCACGCGCTCGCCTTGACGGCCGCCCCCTGGCCGGAGGCTTGGTCGCAGGCGACGGCGGCACGGCATCAGCCAACGGCTCCGACGGCGGATCGGCGGCCGGTCGGGCCGCGCGCCTCGCCGGCGATCCTGCGCGTGGCGGTCGGCAGGACCGGTGACGCTGGTCGATTGTCCCCGGTGGGCCACGGCGGTTGGGCGGCGGCGCCGGTGCGCGCGTCGGTGCGCGCCTCCCCTTCCGCGTCGGTGGCCGGGCCGGCCCGCCTTGACGGCGCTCGCGGTGGACGGGGACGGAGAGCGCCCTCGCAGGCCGGCACGGCGGCGTCCACCGCCGGCAGCCGGACCGGCGACGGCGCGCCCCGGGCATCACGCCACCGCCGCGGCGGGTCCCGCCAGCCACCCCGCCGGTCTCAGTCGGCCGCCACGCCGGACCCGCCCTGAACAAAAACCGGCGGGCGCCCCCGCCCGGCGGAAGACGATGTGGGGCGGCACGGCGGCGTCCACCACCGGCAGCCGGACCGGCGACGGCGCGCCCCGGGTATCACGCCGGGTCCCGTCGACCATCACGCGGGTCCGGCCGGCCTCATCGGAGACACCGTCACCATGGCCATGGCCGGGCTTCTCACGGGCGAGGGCGCAGGCGGGCCGCGAGCACCGCGACGTCGTCGCCCGCCTGGCCGGAGCCCGGGGCGCACAGGAATTCGCCGACGATGCCGTCCAGGAGTTCGCCGGCTTCCGTACCGGGCCCCGTCCGCAGGCCCGAAAGCCGGGCGAGCGAGGTGTCGATGTCCTCGCCGCGCCGCTCGATCAGCCCGTAGGTGAACATGACCAGCGTGTCGTCCGGTGCGAGGGGCAGCCTCGTCGCCTCGTGGGCGGCGAGCCCGGTGCCGGGTCCGGTGCCGATCGGAGGACCCACCCGCAGCGGGACCGGACCGGCCGTGCCGTCGTGGTGGAAGAGGACCGGCGGCAGGTGCCCCGCGCTCGCGAACAGGGCCGTGCCGTCCGCCGGGTCCAGCAGGGCCAGCAGACAGGTCGCCGGGCGGCGGCCGCTCTCCGCGGACATCATGGCGTCCAGCCTGCGCAGGATGCCGTGCGGCGCGAGGTCGGTGGAGGCGACGCCCCGCAGCGTCGAGCGGTAGGCGTTCATGTCGACCGCCGCGTCCAGGCCGCGGCCCATGACGTCACCGACGACCAGCAGGACGCGGCCGGAATGCAGGTGCAGCGTCTCGTACCAGTCGCCGCCCACGCGCCCGCCCGTGCCGCAGGGCATGTGACGGGCCGCCAGCTCCACGTCGGGGTGTGTACGCTCCGGGTCGGCCGGCAGCACCTTCCGCAGGTCCCACACCCTCGGGCCTGCCTCGCGCTGCTCCTCCGCGTGCCGCATGTGCGCGGCGGCCAGCCGTGCCGCGTAGTGGACGGCCGCCGTCTCGTGGTCGTCGAAGGGCCGGCCGGCCCGCAGGACGAGCACGACCCCGTAGACCCGGTCCCAGGCAAGCAGCGGCACCGAGAGGGTCACCAGGGCCGCGCCGCCATGGGTGGACGAGGCCGTGATCGGGTGGCCCGCGTCCAGGGCGCGGACGGAGACCTGATCGCGCGGGGCCTTCTCCAGGCTGTCGAGGAGGTCGCGCCGCCCGGCCACGGCGGCGGAGCGCAGGGACTCGTCCGGTTCACGGTGGCCCTCCTGCGGGCCGTAGAGATCGACGGTCGCGGAGTCGCACAGCTCGTCGACCAGGAAGGCGGCGAGTTCGGCCGCCGTCCTGCGGTCGTCGAGGGTCGTGCCGATCGCGGCGACCGCCCGCCGGTCCAATGCGAAGCGGTCCGTCGCGGCACTCCCGGGGCCCGACACCAACTCGCCTTCCACCACGACCCCTTTCTCCCGTTCTGCCGGATTCATCCCAGCATCGCGGGCGAGCATCGGCGGGTAGCGACCCGCGGCGCCGGGACTGCCCGAGCGGATTCTTTACCGAGGTGAGGGGTGGTGCACCGGGCCGTGGAGAGTCGATGCCCGCCGGGCTCCCTGAACGTCCAGCCACCATGGACTTCACAAAGCCCTAACATCATGGCCAACACCCCCCTGACCATGGCCGGATGTTCACGAGAAGTGAGGGCAGTGTGGCAGAGACCGAGGGACCGGCGGTGCCCGAGCGGCTGCTGATCACCCGTACCACGGCCGACGACGGGAGCTGCGTCGTGGCCCTCGCCGGAGAGGTCGACCTCGACTGCAGCGCACAGCTCCGCGACGCCCTGCTGTCCTGCCCGGAGACCGCCCCCGGCACGGTGGTCGACCTCCGTGACGTGACCTTCATGGACTCCAGCGGGATCAACGCCCTCATCGCCGCCCACCGGGCCGCACAGGCGGGTGGCACCCGGCTGCGCCTGGCCGCACCGCAGGAGGCCGTCCTGCGCGTGCTCCAACTCGTCGGCTTGGACACGCTCATACCCTGCTACCCCACCCTGGAGGCGGCTCTGGAGGCCCGCTGACCCGTACGGCCGGAAAGATCGGGTCACCCCGGTGTCCCGTACACCTGCCGCGTGTTGGGGCGGGGTGCCGGCCGATGCCGGGCCGCGGGGCCCTCGGCGAAGGCGCGCAGCAGGTTCTCCGTGGTACGGGTGACGAAGGCCCGGGTGCGGGCGTCCATGCCGTGGTCGCGGCCCCCTTCGGGGGTGCCGGCCATCAGCGCCTCCACCCAGCGCATGGTGCCGGTGGCGAAGACGCCCGCCCCGCTGGGCACCGTGTAGTACGCCGAGTCGCTGTGGCTGCGGGCGCCGGCGCACACCAGTGGCGAGTGCGCAATGATCTCCAGCGGTTCGGACACGGGCGAGCCGGGGGTGACCCGGTCGTACTCCACTCCGACCAGGTGGTCGAAGCTCTCGCCGGGGCGGGCTCCCGTTCCCCCGTACAGCCAGTGGTCCGCCGCGTGCACGACGTAGGGGGCGTCCACCGGATAGCCCTCGTACAGGACCCCGGTGAGGGACGACTCGGGGTCGGCGCCCGGGGCCTGCCGGAAGTCGGTGGTGACCAGGGCCGGGCGAGACGGATAGCAGGGGTCGTCCCGGTAGGAGGACTTGTAGCAGACCACGGTGCGCCCGGCCCCCGCCCCGCCCCCTTCCAGGCGGACCCGGCGGAAGCAGGTGTTGGCGCCGAGGAAGGCCACGTTGGTGCCCGCGTCACGGGCCTCGGCGACGTGCCGGCGCTGCTCGGGCGTCCAGTATTCGTCGTGGCCCAGGCAGACGAGCGCGGTGGCGCCGCGCAGCACGCCGGGGTCGTCGTGCAGATCGGTTCCGGTGGTGTACGCGAGGGGTATGCCGAGGCGTTCGGCGAGGACCACGGCCGCCCATTCGTACACCAGGAACTTCTCGGCGCCGTTCGCGTCGTAGGGCCGGTCGAAAGTGACGGCCAGGGAGCGGGTCGCGTACGCGCCGGAGGCCCCGGAGTACAGGCTGGAACCGCCCCACCGGTTGTACGCCTGCCAGGTCGCCGGGGCGTGCAGGAGTACGGTGCGGCCGGCGCCGTGTGTGGAGCGCACGATCAGCGGGACGTACCGCTGATGGCCGTGGTCGGCGTCCAGGCGCAACAGGTAGGCACCTTCGGGCCAGCCCTCGGTGCCGAAGGCCAGGGTGCGCGGCCAGTCGGCGCGGACGGTGCGGGTGGCCGACAGCGTCCGGGCGGCCGGCTGTGCGCGTCCGCGCACCGGACCGGAGCGCCACACGAGCCGGGCCTGGCTGCCCCCGTACCAGCCGACGCGGAAGGCGGAGACGCGGAAGGAGGACGCCGTGGTCGACACGTGCAGGCCGCACGCCTGGCCCGGCGTGACGCTGATCCGATCGGTGTAGCCGGCCACCGCGTCCGGCGGGCCGAGGGAGCCGATCCGCCAGTCCCGGGTCCCCGGGCGGCCCCGGTCCGCCTCCGGACGGCGGCTGTCCGCCGCGGGGGACGGCCGGTTCGCGGACGTGGGGTCGCAGGCGGCTGCCGCCGCGCCCAGTCCGGCCCCGGCGCACAGGCCGAGGAACTGCCTGCGGGCCGGGCCGCCGTGCCCGGAGCCCTTTCCCGTGCGCTCCGCCCCCGCGTCTCCCGTGTTCTCCGTGTCCCCCGTGTGCTCCTGTGCGTGATGCGGGCTCACATCGCCTCCCTGGGGGTGAACGGACCCTCCCCGCGGATTCCGACGCGCCTTCGTCGAAAGTAGCGGCTGCGGCGGGGGTCCGCACGGCCCGCGCACACCGGGCGCGACGACCGCGGACGCGGCGGACCTGGACCGCCGGGTGCGGGCTGTGCGGGCCTCGGATACGGGCCGTGAGTACCGCCCGCCGGGTGCGCCCGTGGCACAGGCGCGCGTACGGGCATGGCCGCGGGGCCGTCGGCCGGTGACGGTCCTGACGGCCCCGTGAGCGAGGTGGTCTGCGCGTTGCCGGTCGTTCTGCGCGCTGCCGGCCGGGCGCCTGTCCTCAGTCGGTCTTGCCGCGTCCGGTGACGGAGTCCCGGATCCGGTCGACCAGTCCCGCGCCGGGCGCGAGGAGCTTGTTCACGGGCGGCCTGTCCGGAGCGGCGGGGTGCGGTCGGGTCGGTGCGGTCTTCTTCGCCGAGCGCACCTTCTCGCCGAGCTGTTCCAGGTCCTCGGGCCCGGTGGCCTCCCGCAGCAGGGGGAAGATGTTCTGCTCCTCGTCGGTGACGTGCTCGCGGATCTCCCGCATCAGGCGGCCGACGAGTTCGTCGAACCGCGGGTCGTCCGCGCCGCGGCCCTCCAGGTCCTTCATGGTCCGCTCGGCCTCCGCGTGGTCCTCGATCTCCCGGTCCGCGATCGCGTCGCCGTCCCGGACGTAGTGACGCACCACCGGGTACAGGTACATCTCCTCGGCCACGCAGTGGCGGACCAGTTCGATGGTGGCCTGGTCGGCGAGGTCCTTGCGCCGCGCGTTCCCCACCGGGAGGGCCTCCATCTGCGCGAAGATCTCCTCCACCTCGCGGTGGTCGGTGGTCAGTTCCCGAATGACGTCTCCGCCGTGTCCCATGGCGGGGCTCCTTGCTGCTGGGCATTGCGGGTCGTACCGCTGGACCGCCGCCGGGTTCCCGCGTCGGGCGCCGGCACACCGCCGAGCGGGCGCGGGTCACGCCCGGCCCGATTGCCCTCGCGTGGCCCGGGAACCCGGGCTGACGCCGCATACACCTGTCACACCCCTCGCCCCTCGCCCCTTACCCCCTCACCCCCTCACCCCCTCACCCCCTCACCCCCTCACCCCCTCACCCCCTCACCCCTGGGAGAGGATCATGAGTCTGCTGCGCGTGGCCGGTCGTCCTCTGCTCGCCTCCATGTTCGTCGCCGGAGGCATGAACTCCCTCCGCAGTCCCGAGGCGGTGGCGACGGCCGCCGAACCCGTCGTACGGCCGATCACCGAGCGGGTGGCGGTACTGCCGGACCGCACCGAGCAGGTCGTGCGGCTGAGCGGCGGCGTCCAGGTCGTGGCGGGCGTGCTGCTCGGCCTGGGGCGGTTTCCGCGCCTGTCGGCCGTGGCCCTGGCCGCGACGCTGGTGCCCACCACCCTGGCCGGACACCGCTTCTGGGAGGCGGAGGACGACGCCGGGCGCGTCCAGCAGCGCATTCACTTCCTGAAGAACCTGTCCATGCTGGGCGGTCTGCTGATCGCGGCCGACGACACCGGCGGCGCGCCGTCCCTGCTGTGGCGCGGCCGTCACACGGCCCACGAACTGCGGCGCGAGGCGCGGCTGGTGCGCCGCTCGGTACGGGCCACAGCTCGCCCGGCCGCCGCGGTCGGCGGCCTGCGCGCCAGGCTGCCCGCCCGGAACGGCGCATGAACGGCGAGGGCCGCGGCTGAACGGCGAGGACCGCGGCTCCCGCGACGAGGAGGACACGCGATGAACGAGAACGCCCGCGCCGGGGGCCGCCTTCCGGTGTTCACCGGGCAGTCCGGTCACGACCTGCTCGGGATCTATCTCAACGACCACCTGGCGGGCGCCACCGCGGGTACGGACCGCTCCCGCCACCTCGCCGTGGCGTACCGGGGCTCGGAGATCGGCGACGCGATGGGCCCGATCGCGGCCGAGATCGCCGAGGACCGCAGGAGCCTGCTGGAGATCATGCGCCGGCTCCGGATACCCGTACGGCGCTACAAGGTGTACGCCGGCCGCCTCGGCGAACGGGCCGCGCGGCTGAAGAGCAACGGCGGCCTGATCCGGCGTTCTCCGCTGACCTCCCTGCTGGAGCTGGAGCTGCTGCAGATGGGCGTGCAGGGCAAGGCCTGCGTGTGGGAGGTCCTGCGCGGGCTCGCCGACCGCGACACGCGCCTGGACCGCGACCAGCTCGACAACCTGCTCGAACGGGCCCGGCGGCAGCGGCGCGTCGTCGAGGAACTGCGCAGGCTCCAGGCCGCGGAGGTCTTCCGGGACCGCTGATCCGCACCCGCGGTGCCACTCGGGGGACAAGGGACCCGCGGCCACGGGCCGCTGACCGCGGCCCATGTGCGTGCATGGCCCAACGATTACCCACGCTTGGTTCAACAGTCCAGACTGATAAACCTATTGTTACTACGTGGACGTCGAACAGGCCGGTGCCGGCACAGCGGCCGGCCCCCCGGAAAGCGCGGAAGACACAGCAGGCCCCGAAGGCACGGAAGGCACAGCTCCCCTCGCCTCCGATCTGCGCGTGGTCGTCGCCCGGATCACGCGGCGGCTGCGGCAGGCGCACGCGGTGGGTGACGTGTCGCTGTCCGGCATGTCGGTGCTGGCCCGGCTCGCCGCCGACGGCCCGGACTCGCCGGGCTCGCTGGCCGAACTGGAACGCGTCAGGCCGCAGGCGATGGCGGCGACCCTCGCCTCACTCGAACAGCGCGAACTGGTCCTGCGCTCCCCCCATGCCGTCGACCGGCGCCGTTGCGTGGTGGCCGTCACCGCCGCCGGGCGCGACATGCTGGCCGCGCGGCGCACCGAATCCGTACGCCGGCTCGCCGACGTCATCGCGGAGCTCACACCGCGGGAACAGCGCACGCTCGCCGCCGCGCTGCCCCTGCTCGACCGGCTGGCGGAACGGCTGTGACCCCCCGCACGCCCGCCGCCGTGGGCCCCGGCTACAAGTGGGTCGCCCTGTCGAACACCACACTCGGCGTGCTGATCGCCACGATGGACGCCTCGATCGTGATCATCTCGCTGCCGGCGATCTTCCGCGGCATCGGGCTCGACCCGCTCGCGCCGGGCAACATCAGCTATCTGCTGTGGATGATCCTGGGCTATCTGCTGGTCTCGGCCGTGCTGGTGGTCGTACTCGGCCGGCTCGGCGACATGTTCGGCCGGGTGCGCATCTACAACCTGGGGTTCCTGGTCTTCGCCTGCGCGTCCGTCGCACTGTCCCTCGACCCGTTCAGGGCCGGGGCCGGGGCGCTGTGGCTGATCCTGTGGCGGGTGGTGCAGGCCTTCGGCGGCTCGATGCTCACCGCGAACTCGGCCGCCATCCTCACCGACGCCTTCCCCGCCGGGCAGCGCGGGATGGCCCTCGGCGTCAACCAGATCACCGCGCTGGCCGGCCAGTTCCTCGGGCTGCTCGCGGGCGGGCTGCTCGCCACCGTCGACTGGCGTGCCGTGTTCTGGGTGAGCGTCCCCATCAGCGTGGGCGGCACCATCTGGTCCTACCTGAGCCTGCGGGAGACGGCGCCGGGGCGGCGCGGCCGCATGGACTGGCCGGGCAACCTCACCTTCGCCGCGGGTGCCGGGATCCTGCTCGCCGCGATCACCTACGGCATCCAGCCCTACGGCGGGAACGCCACCGGCTGGGGCAACCCGTGGGTCCTCGCCGGGCTGGTGGGCGGCTGCTTCCTGCTGATCCTGTTCTGCTTCATCGAGACACGCCCCCAAGCTCTCGGCTTCGCTCGAGCAGGGGGGACCCCCGTCCCCGAGCCCATGTTCCACCTCGCGCTGTTCCGAGTGCGGGCGTTCGCCGCAGGCAATCTGGCCGCACTGCTGACCGCGATCGCGCGCGGCGGGCTGCAGTTCATGCTCATCATCTGGCTCCAGGGCATCTGGCTGCCCCTGCACGGCTACGACTTCGAGGACACCCCGCTGTGGGCGGGCATGTTCATGCTCCCGCTGACGCTGGGGTTCCTGCTCGCCGGTCCCGTCTCCGGCTATCTCTCCGACCGGTTCGGCGCCCGGCTGTTCTCCACGACCGGCCTGCTGCTGGTGACCGCGTCCTTCCTCGGACTGCTGGCCCTGCCGGTGGACTTCGCCTACGGGCCGTTCGCGGCGCTGCTGCTGGTCAGCGGGTTCGGGCAGGGCATGTTCTCGGCGCCCAACACATCGTCGATCATGGGCAGCGTGCCGCCGGAGTACCGGGGCGTGGCCTCGGGCATGCGCTCCACCTTCCAGAACTCCGGCACCGCGCTGTCCATCGGCGTGTTCTTCTCGCTGATGATCTCCGGGCTCGCGTCCTCCCTGCCGTCGGCGTTGGGCGACGGGCTGCGGGCGCACGGCGTCCCGGCGGCCGCCGCCGAGCACGCCGCCTCGCTTCCGCCGGTGAGCACGCTGTTCGCCACGTTCCTCGGCGACAACCCGGTGCAGCACCTGCTCGGACCGAGCGGAACGCTCGATCGGCTGTCCGCGGCGCAACAGCAGTCCCTGACCGGGCACACGTTCTTCCCGCAGTTGGTCTCCGGGCCCTTCCACCACGGTCTGACCATCGTCTTCGGCGTCGCCGCCGCGATGGCCCTCGTCTCCGCGGTGGCCTCGGCGCTGCGCGGCCGTCACCGGCTGCCCGACGAAGGGGCCCTGCGACCGGCCCCACTGCCCGGGAAGACGCCGGCGGGACCCTCGCTCGACGAGCAGGGGTCCCGCTGAGGGCGCTCGGGTCGTCGTCCTCGTCCGCCGGGGTCACTTCTTGAAGACGTCCTTCGTCTTCTCCTTGGCCTGGCGGGCGTTGCCCTTGGCCTTCTCGGCCTGTCCCTCGGCGGTCATCTTCTCGTTGCCCACCGCGCGGCCGACCGTCTCCTTGGCCTTGCCCTTCATCTGTTCCTTCTTGGCCTTGCCCTTCTGGTCACCAGCCACTGTCGCTCACTCCAAGCACATCGCTGTCGGTCTCACGTTTCGGGTGCTCGGCGGGGCGGCGGGCAAACCTCCCGATCACGCTCCCGATCACGACGAGTGACCGGCTTGTGTCAGCCGTGGCCCGCACGGGTGTGCTCTGCGCGGACCCCACGCGCATCGCGCCGGCCACGGGGGTGCCGGTCGCGGCGGAGGTCGAGGACAGCGAGCGCCAGGGCCCCCAGCAGGGCCACGAGGGCGCAGCCCACGGCGAGGGCGACGGCATCGTGGTAGTCCTTGCCGTTCGCCGCGAGCACCATGTAGAAGAGGCCCGGCAGGGCCGCCGTGCCCACCGCGCCCCCGAGCCGCTGCCCGGTCTGCAGGGCGCCGCCCGCGGCCCCGGCCATCCGCACCGGCACGTCACTCAGCGTCATGGTCACGTTCGGGGAGATGACGCAGCCGCTGCCCACGCCGCCCACGAACAGGGCGGGCGCGGCCCACCACGCCTCCGCGCCCGGCGGAGCCGACCGCAGGATCAGCGCGGTGGCCCCCAGCCCGATGACGACGGTGACCAGCCCCCAGAGGGTCAGCAGCCGCCCGAACCGCTCCACCAGCCGGCCCGAGACCACCGCCGCGGCCGCCGAACCGATGGCGAACGGGGTCACCGCGAGACCGGAGTCCAGCGGCTCGTAGCCGAGGCCGTCCTGGAAGAACAGGGCGAACACCAGCCACACCCCGCTGAACCCCACGAAGTACAGCGCGCCCAGCGACGTGCCCGCCGCGTAGCCGCGCGTGCAGGTCAGCAGCCGTGGATCCAGCAGCGGCCGGCCGTCCCGCGCCGCGACCCACCCCTCCCAGCGGGCGAAGGCCACCAGGAGTGCCAGGCCCACCGGGAACAGCCACCACAGCCGGCGCAGTCCCCCGCTGTCGGCGAACACCAGGGGCAGCATCAGGCCCAGGACCCCGGCGCCCAGCAGGACCACGCCCGGCAGGTCCAGGCTCTCCCGGCGGCCGCGCGCCACGCGGGGCAGCAGCCGGAGGCCCAGCAGCAGCGCGACCGCGCCGATCGGCACGTTGACGTAGAAGATCCAGCGCCACCCCTGGGTACCGTGCGCCAGTGCCAGGATCAGGCCTCCGGTGACGGGTCCCACCGCGCTGGAGATGCCGACCGTGGCGCCGAAGAGGCCGAAGGCGCGGCCTCGCTCGGCCCCGCGGAACATCTGCTGGATCAGCGCCGAGTTCTGCGGGGCGAGGCAGCCCGCGCAGGCGCCCTGCGCGATCCGGGCCACGACGAGCCAGGAGATCGTGGGCGCGGCGCCCGCTCCGGCGCTGCAGACCACGAAGCCGGCCAGGGACCACAGGAAGATCCTGCGCCGTCCCATGGCGTCGCCGAGCCGGCCCGCCGGGACCAGGGCGAGGGCGAACGACAGGGCGTAGCCGGAGACGACCCACTGCACGGCGGCCGGCGAAGCGCTCAGGTACCGCTGCATCGACGGCAGTGCCACAGCCACGATCGTCACGTCGAGCAGGCTCATGAATCCGGTGGCGAGCGTGACCCACAGGGCCTTCCAGCGCCTCGGATCGCGTCCCGCCGTATCGCCGGTGCGTCCGCCTGCCCGCGCGTCCCTGGTCACGAAGGCTCCTCGTTCACGAAGGCTCCTCCCGGTTGACGCCGCAGCACGCACCGGCGGTCGGCATCCACGGGCTCCAGCCGCGTTCCCCGCCACTCACGGTCGAACACCGCCCCCGCGCCGCGGCAAGGTGCGTCGGCGGCCGCGTTCGCGGCGCGGGCCCGACCGCGGGGAGCGGCCCCACATCTCCGACGGCTGCCGTTCGCGTACCCCGGCCGCCGCCCGTTCCCACGGCCGGCCCATACAGTCCCCGTTGACGCGATCCGCGGGCTCAAAACCCGTCGCCGGCCTGCGGCTGTACGTCTCCGCCGACACGCTCCTGTTCGACGGCCCGGAGGAGATCGCCCGGCGCTTCCCGTGCGCCGACCCGGCCGTGCCGCACCCGGGCGGCACCACCCGCCGGAAGGTCTCTCCCACCCCGGCTCGGCAGGCGCGTCGGCGCGAGAGGGGGAAATATGTGGGTGTGAGGTTTACGCACTGGGGTAGGCGCTGCGGCGTCCGCCTTGATCAACAAGGTGGACGCGTACTGAGGATGTTCCGGCTGAGAGGGAGGGCCGCACGATGGCGGTGACCACGGAGGCGAAGGCGCGGGCTCGTACGGAGCTGCCGGAGGTGGCCGACCCCTCAAAGCTCGCGCCCACCGACGCGCGGGCCCTGTCACGCCTGTTCTTCGAACGGCTGGCGAGGCTGGAGGAGGGCACGCCCGAGCACCAGTACGCCCGCAACACGCTGATCGAGATGAACATGTCCCTGGTCCGCTATGCGGCCGGCCGCTTCCGCAGCCGGGGCCCGCAGGAGATGGAGGACATCGCCCAGGTCGGCATGATCGGGCTGATCAAGGCGATCGACCGGTTCGAGCTCGCCCGCGAGGTGGAGTTCACGTCCTTCGCCGTGCCGTACATCGTCGGTGAGATCAAGCGCTTCTTCCGCGACACGTCCTGGGCCGTGCACGTCCCGCGCCGGTTGCAGGAGGCCCGCGTCGAGTTGGCCAAGGCCACCGAGGAGCTCGGCAGCCGGCTGGGCCGCAAGCCCACGACCGCGGAGCTCGCGGAGCTGATGAACCTGCCCGAGCAGGAGGTCCTCGACGCGATGGTGGCCTCCAACGGCTACACCTCCTCCTCCCTCGACGCCGCCGTCAGCGGCAGCGAGGAGGGCGAGAACGTCCTCGCCGACTTCATCGGCGCCGAGGACACCGGCATGGAACTCGTGGAGGACATCCACAGCCTGGCTCCGCTGCTCGCGGAACTCGAGGAACGGGACCGGCTGATCATCCACATGCGGTTCGTCGAGGAACTCACCCAGGCACAGATCGGGGAGCGCCTGGGCATCTCCCAGATGCATGTGTCCCGCCTGCTCAACCGCCTGCTGGGCCGGCTGCGGCAGGGCCTGCTGACCAACCGCTGAACCACGGCCGGCCCCTAGGTCCTGTCGTCACATTCCCGTCGTCGCCCGAAGGGCGGCTCCGCGGCGTCTGGTGCGTGCTCTCGGCGTGCCGGGCGGAAGTCCTCGTA
>NZ_JBIVPK010000031.1:0-92975 GCF_044754605.1 Streptomyces sp. NPDC093064 | reverse complement strand
GATGGGCAACTCGCTACAACACCAGACGAAGGCACTCCCGCCTCGGCCAGATCAGCCCGATCACTTACGAACAGCGATCAACTACGCTGGCCACCACCGCATAACAACCGGTGTCCACGATCAAGGGTGAAGCCCCTGGACACTCTCGCCCACCTGTGCGGACACTCCCCTCACCAGACGGCGAAGCTACTCGACCGACTAACGCGCGCCCGCGTCCTGGTCGCCTGGCACCATCGCCGAGACACCGATGAAGTCCTGTGGCAACTCCCCAGCGAGTGGGCACCCATCCGCCCTGCGGTACGCCCCATACAGCTCCGCATGCTCCGGCCATGAATCTAAGCTTGAACAAAAGACGTCACTCGGGTAAAACATCAGACTCCACCCATCCGTACTATCTCTGGACGGGCTGTTCGCGGCGATTACCGCAACTGCTGTCTAGGCCGCAGCCCGAGACCACCGGCGCATGGCTCTCCATGCCCGTGCTGAGAGACCTGGCGCATCCGCCAGGAAATTGGAAGAAGGGGCGACACCATGCAAGAGAGCACAACGGTAAGCACGGGACTGACGTCGCAGTACGCCGCTCAGGTGGCCAGCGACATCGAGCACAACGCCAAGGAGCAGGAACGCATCAGCGCGGACATCGCCGCACTGCAGGAGCAGCTGACAACCCTGCAGCACGATCACTCCGTACTGGTCAACGTCCAACAAGCGCTGGGTATTGCGCCAGCCCCTGCTCGGCCTGCGGCTACACGGGACAACACCACGGTGCCTGCTCCCCGTAAGAAAACCCCTGGTGGTCCCGAAGGCGGAAAGCGGACGCGAGCGAAGAAGGCCGCTACTGGCAGCCAGGGCCGCACGGCGGTCAAGAAGTCGGCTCCAAAGAAGCCTGCGGCCAAGGCAGCGGACGCGAAGGAGCCTCAGCTCACACTGGTCGAGCTCGTCCGCCGGCACCTCACCAAGCAGGGCGAGCCGCGATCGGCGGCGGAAGTCGCCACCGCACTCGACACAGCCCACGCCGAACGCGGCATCAAGACCACCGTCGTGCGCACGACTCTCGAAAACCTGGTGGCCAAGAACCAGGCGCAGCGCACCAAGCAGGGCAGCTCCGTCTACTACACCGTCCCCGCCCCGGCGGAACAGACGACCGCAGCGGCCTCGGACAAGGCGCAGGCCGACTAAGCCGAGCGCCAGGGGCAGCGTGCGGTTGCGGCTGCCAATTGGTCAGACGTACATCCCTCTGGACGGTCCTGATCGCTGGTTGCTCGCCAAATCAGCCGCGTCCATTGGGAAGTCACGTCGGAACGACCCCAGCAGGTCCTCGAGGAGTGGGGCGTTGGTTTGGTCGTGCGTGACCATTACTCCGTAGACGGCGTTCACGCCGTACCGGAGAGTTGGCCGTTGAAGCTGCAGAAGAGCGGCTACCTGGTGTGCGCCCTCACTCATCATCGTCCCGCACGGCAGCCACCCGAGCGTTACTGGCTCGAGGCTGTTCACACTTCCTGGACTTCGGACCTCGCCGTTACAACCGTGAGAGCCAACTGGTGACCAGGCAGAGAGGGACGGCAACGTGGTGGCCTGGCCCACCGTCGTAATTGGGACGGCGGGGGTGCTGGGGTTTCACCCAAGGACGTCGGGTTTCACCGAGCGGTGGCTGGGCTGAAGCTCAATCGCGAGCAGGCCGCCGTGGTGCGGCACCTGCACGAAGCAGAGGTCGCCCGAGGCGAATCCGCTTTCCTCGAGCTCATCGAGTACGCGGGTGTGCGCAGGAATCCCCGCGTCGCCGGTCAGCAGCAGCTTCATGCCGTCGACCTCCAGCAGGGGCACCACGCCGGCGTTGTTGGTGGGAGTGGTCGTGCCGTCGTCGCGCAGCGTCTCGTCCAGCCACGCCTCCGGGACGAGCTTCTTCGCCGCCTCCAGCACCTTCCGCACCACGGCCTCGTAGGCCAGCAAGTGCTCCCCCGGCCAAGAAGTTGCAGCTCACCGCTCTCGAATAGGCCGTTCGGCAGAGGAAGTCTCCTGGCTGGCCTTCGGAGTTGCGCGGACGTGGACTTGAGACGTCTTGATCCAAGTGTGAGGAGCGCCCGTCCCGCACTGAGGCGGACGGGCGCTCGTTCTGGGTTGTTCAGGCGAGGGTCCTGGTGTCGATGACGAAGCGGTAGCGGACGTCGGAGGCCAGCACCCGCTCGTACGCCTCGTTGACCTTGTCCGCGGAGATGACCTCGACCTCGGCCGCGATGTTGTGCTCGGCGCAGAAGTCGAGCATCTCCTGGGTCAGGGGGATGCCGCCGATCATCGACCCGGCGAAGGAGCGGCGGGCGCCGATGAGCGACATGACGTGCAGGCTGAGTGGTTCGGCCGGCGCGCCGACGTTGACGAGCGTGCCGTCGACGGCGAGGAGGCCGAGATAGGCGTTCAGGTCGATGCTGGCGCTGACGGTGTTGACGATGAGGTCGAATCGGCTGGCGAGCTGCTTGAAGGTGTCGGGGTCCGACGTGGCGTGGTAGTGGTCGGCGCCGAGGCGGAGCCCGTCCTCCTGCTTCTTCAGCGACTGCGACAGTACGGTGACTTCCGCGCCGAGGGCGTGGGCGATCTTGACGGCCATGTGTCCCAGTCCGCCGAGTCCGACGACGGCGACCTTCTTGCCGGGGCCGGCGCCCCAGCGGCGCAGCGGGGCATAGGTGGTGATACAGGCGCAGAGCAGCGGGGCGGCGGCGGCTGCGTCGAGGCTCTCGGGGACCGAGAGGACGTAGTCGGCGTCGACGACGACGTGGGTGGAGTAGCCGCCCTGGGTGGTGGTGCCGTCGCGGTCGGTGCCGGCGTAGGTGGGGACCATGCCGTTGAGGCAGTACTGCTCGTCGCCGCCCAGGCAGTTGGTGCACTCGCCGCAGGAGTTGACCATGCAGCCGACGCCGACGCGGTCGCCGACGTGGTGCTTGGTTACGGCGGATCCGACCTCGGTGACGATGCCGACGATCTCGTGGCCGGGCACGACGGGGAAGGGCTGGGGGCCCCAGTCGCCGTTGACGGTGTGGATGTCGGAGTGGCAGATGCCGGCGTACTGGATCTCGATCAGGACGTCGTTGGGTCCAACGTCGCGGCGCTCGATGGTGGTGAGAGCCAGGGGCTGGCCGGCAGCGGGGGCGGCGTAGGCGTTGACGCGCATGAAGAGGTGTTCCTTCGTTTTCGGTGTCGTGTGGGTGGGGGTTGGGTCAGGCGAGTGGCGAAGCGGCAGGGTGTACCCGCCGTAGGTCAAGGGGTCGAGGCAGCGAACGGCGCCAGTGGGCGGGTCGTCGACCTGCGGACCCAGCAGCCCGCCCGTGGGCGTGGGTCGGGCTACTGCTTCCTGGCTCGCTTGAGCTCGTCGGCGAGCGAGCGCGCCTCGGTCGACAGCTTCTCCGCACGGGCGTCATCGCCCGCCTGAATCGCGCGCCAGTAGTCGATCTTCAGGCGGACGTATCGCTGGCGCAGAGCGATGTGCTCGGCCTCGAGTGTCAGACGCCGCTCCTGCTCCGCGAGCAGCTCGATCTGCTCGCCCGCAGCGGAGGGACCCAGCTGCCCGTTCGCCACGTACTGCCGCATGTCGCTCACCGACATGCCGGTGGCGGCCAGGCACGCGACCCACATCAGCTGGCCCAGGTCGTCCTCGTCGTAGATTCGGTGCTTGCTGCTCGCGCCGCGGCTGATCGGGGCGATCACCCCGATCGACTCGTAGTAGCGCAGCGTGCTGGCCGGGAGACCGGTCAGGACGGCCACTTCCTTGATCGTGTATGTGTGCTGGTCGGTTCGTGCACTCACTTCATCGACCGTAGGAACTTCAAGTACTTGAAGTCAAAAGTCGCGTGGCTCACACCCAGCCACACACGGGTCTCGGCATAAGTCGTCGGGCCTGCCGCCAGCCTTTTCCGCCAGCTCCGGACCGGGCTGATCATTGCGGGGTGGATCCCGGTGGTCGGCGACCCTCCTGGGTTTCGTACGCGTGCGGTGGTGGTGGACAGGCTGGCTGTGTCCGTGAGTTGCGGCGTCGTTTCGACGCGGGATGAGAGTCGCACGCACGCTCGGATAGGTGATGTACGTGAGAACGGGAGTCACGGTGTTCCGGTCGGCGGGCGCTCGGCATCGGGCCGGTCACGGCTGTCCGCCTCGGCGCGGCGCGGGGGCGGATCCCGGCACCGCGCACAGCGGCGTAGTCAGCCGGTGGAGACCTGTCCCACCTCGATGACCGCCGGCGCTGTCTCCGGACTACGGTCGGGCTCAGACACGGAGGGTGCCTCTGCGCTGGTGCTGTGCTCTATGGTGGCCGCTTGAGGTAGGTGAGCCGTCCGGGTCGGTGTCGTGAGCACGGTGAGGCAGCCGACGACCAAGGCGATGCCAGCCCAGCAGGGGCAGGCGTTCACCGACCACCAGGACGGCGAGTACGGCCGCGACGGCGGGTTCCAGCAGGGAGAGTGTGGTCGCGGTGCTCGCCGGGACGTGCGCCAGACCCCAGCCGAACAGGACGTAGCCGATGAACATGGGCACCAGGGCCATGTAGGCGCCGACGGCCGTATCGGACCAGGAGCTGAGAAGCGGGGCGCCGGTGGCCAGACCGACGGCCGGTGACAGCGCCTGGGGCGTTCTGAGGACAATGCCCGGCATCGTCACCACAGCCAGGCGGTGGAGTGCCGCACCCGGGACAGGGCGCGCGCGTCGCGGCGCGCGGCCGCGTTGCCGATGCGGTTCTGCCGGGACCGGGGCCGGCGCGACTGCCCGGCGACGAAGCGGCGGCGACCGGCGTCCTGGAGCCGCCTGCGCTGCTTGCGCAGCTCCCGCTTCTTCTCCCGGTCGGTCTTCGGTGTCTGGGGCCGCGTCTGCACGATCTGTTCGTCCAGGCCGGGCGGGCGGGGTCTGCCGCAGAGCGTAGGCGAGGTGGCGTCGGGCTTCGGCAGGAACTCCAGGATGGCCCCGGCAGGACGCTGACCAGGTGATGTGGTCGTCACGGCAGCGCCGGGCATCTGGCGACGTTCGCTCTCGAGGACGACGGCCGCACATACACGATCAGCACGTCCGGGGTGCGGTGGCGCCGCCGCGACTAGCTCGCCCCGTGGATGAACGGCCGTACCGGCACAAAAGCCTCGGTACGGCACCTGCCCCACCACGACGACACCATCGAAGCCTTCGACGCCGCGACCGGCCGCCACCTTGGTTCGGCGTTCCTGGCCGCTGCGGCGAGCCGGGAGCAGATCCGCTCCGTCCAGGCAGCACGTACCGCGGCCGCCCGTCGGCTCAAGGCCGATCTGAAGGCCGCGGAGAAACTGCGCCGTCGGCGCTTCGAAGCCTCCACCGCCGCCGCCCCGCCCAGGCCTCTCACCTCTTCGACCTCCGCACAGGCCGAAGAGGAGCTGGGAGCAGCGGCGCAGACGGACCGCCGCGCGCTAGCCCGCCCCGATCTCGTTCCGCACGGCCCCGCACCCAAGACCTGGACCCGCCCCAGGCCCCCGCGCACACCTACTCCTGATGAGGACCAAACTGATGATCGCTGATCTGGACTACGGGCTGCTGCCCGACGAGAGCGAAGACCACTTCCTGGGCCTGGAGCAAGCCCAGTTGGTCGGTACCGACACGCCGGCACGTCCGTGAGCGGGGTCGCGTCGGCCTGCACTTGCTGGAGCAGACGCTCCCAGGTCCCATCGGCCGACCACAGTTGGTGGCGTTCGTAGACCGTCTTCCACGGCCCGAACCGTTCGGGCAGGTCACACCACTGCACGCCGGTCCGCACCCGGTGCAGAATCCCGTCGATCACCTGTCGTTGATCACGCCACCGCCCACAACGCCTGTTCGTCAAGACCGACGACCTGCTGAAGGAATCAGCGCAGCTCGCCCCCTGCCGGCCTGCGGTGGGCATTGCGCCCCCATCTAGGACCTGGCCCTGTCCGACTGGTACGTGCGCCGGGTGGCACCGGGCACCGCCAACCTCGACGGCTTCTCGGTGATCAACGGCCGATGCGGTGCAGACCGGTTTCGCCGACAACGGTCAGGGCGGTGAAGTCACGGTCCCCGGACACTTCAACCTCAGCCCCGACGAGGTGAGCCGGATCCGGATCGACGGTACCGAGGCCACCGTCGAGCTCAGGCGTCTGTACGGCTACCGCAACGCGGACTGGGTCTACACCCCCGCACCGCACGTCACCGCCGACTTCGGCGGCGCCGACCGGGTACGCCGCCGGCAAACCCCGGCCGAGGAGCGTCCGAGCTCGCACGCGGCGCAGCTGACCGGCCTGCTCGCCGCGATGCGCAGCGGAACGGTGCCACCCGGAGACGGGTCCGAAACCCGCCGTACGCGTCGTCGTCGCGGACGGCGCCTGGGACGCCGACGGGTCAAGGTCCGGTCCGTGACGAGCCGGGCGACCGGTCCTCGGTTCTCCGCGCCGTTCCCGCTGACACCCGCGTCCGGCGTTCGGCGTTCGGCGTTCGGCGTTCGGCGTTCGGCCCGCAGGTCAGCCGAGCGGCATCGTGCAGAAACCCGCACCGGCCCGGAAGTTGCGGGGCTCGGCGGGATCGAAGTCCGTCGTGACGAAGGCTCCGGAGCCGGTGATCGACGGCAGGTGGTGTTCCGCGTCGTCCTCGGGACGGTAGCCGATCATCTCAGCCTCCGACAGGGACCACCACCGGCGGGTGTTGGCGGAGATCCCCCACAAGACGCGGTAGCCGGCGGGCTCGGCACCGAGGCAGGCCTCGACGAGCCGGGCCGCGTCACCCGGCGACACCCAGACGGCCAGGTCCTCGGGGGTGAGCGGGCGCGGCCGGAACGCACCGATGCGCAGACAGGAGACGTCAATGCCGAACCGGGAGTGGTAAAGACTGCCCAGTGCCTCGGTCGCCGCCTTCCCGACGCCGTAGTAGGTGTCCGGGCGGGGCGGGGTGTCGGCGGGCAGGACGCCGTCGACGGCGTCGTCCCGGGTGCGAAACCCTACGGCGTGGATGCTGGAGGCGAGCACCACGCGGGGGACGCCCTGGCAGCGGGCGGCTTCAAGTACCCGCCGGGTGCCGTCGATGTTGATGCCGGCGATCTCCTCCCATGACGCCTCTCCGGCCAGTCCACCCAGGTGGAGGACCGCGTCGACGTTCCGGCAGGCGACATCGACGGCGTCCGGGTCGGTGAAGGACGCCCGGAGGATCTCCACGTCCTCCCCCGGCCTGGCCGGCTCAATCTTCGCGACGTCCAGCAGCCGCAGCGTCCTGCCGTCCCTGGCCAGGCGGGGGCGCAGCTCCCGGCCGATGCGGCCCGCAGCGCCAGTGATCAGGATCCGCTGCTGGGTCACGAGGTCTCCCCTGCCGGGTGTGCAAGCGCGGGCAGGGCCGGGGGCGGGACCTGGTGGTCGTACGGCTGCGGCGTCGCGGAAGCGGGCGCGTAGGGGGGCCGGTTGTAGGTGTGCTGCCGGCGGAAGGCAAGGTCGGTGGGCGGGTACCAGTGCCGCCAACTGCGGGGATCGGTGTCCACGGGGGCCGATGTCGGGCCGACGCCGTTGCCGTTCTCGGCCGCGACAGCGTACTCGTAGACGGTCACGGCCGCCGGATCGGCCCGACCCGGGTCGTCGTGTCCGGGGACGGCCCCGGGCACGTCGTCGACGTGGCGGAACCCGAGCCCGGCGAAGACCTCGCGGTATTCGGTCTCGCCCTTGCGGCGCCGGTAGAGCCGGTATCCGGCGGCGCCCAGCACCTCGCCCCAGGTGGCGATCACCGTACCGTGGCCGAGACGGAGTCTAAGCCCGTCCGGCGGCTCGGGCGCCCGGCGTTGGGCGTAGACCGGGTAGTCGGCGCCGGGGGCCCCCTGCCGTCCGGTGTTCCGGGAGATGACGCGCACGTGGTACTTCTTCCCGTCGGTGAGACCGGTCAGCCGGCAGGGGCTGTCTTTCACCTCGTCGACCGCGTTCCAGGTGGTGCCTCCGTCCGAGCTGAGCTGCACGGTGTAGCTTTCCGCAGCGGGTGGTGTGGTGAAGTGCACGACCGCGCCGTCGGCGGTGGTCTCGGTCCGCACGACCTGCGCGGGCATCGGGTCGGGCTGCCGTGCCGTCAGCTCCCAGTGGTGGCGGCCCCGGGGAAGCGCCACCGTGACGGCCTGGTCCGACATGGCGAGGGGACGCGCCTTGCTGCCGTCGACGTAGAACGCGGTGGCCGGGTCGAGTCCTTCGCACACGTGCAGTGTCACCGAGCTGTCCGATGGCGCGTCGTACACGCCGTGGCTCTCGGAGGGGTTCCGGTAGCGCAGGCTGATGCCGAGGTCCTCGTCCTCGGTCGTCAGGAGGAGATCCGGGGTGCCCACGGCGTTCCCGTGGAAGAGCACCAGCTCGCGCAGACCGTCGTGGAAGAGGCGGATGGTCCCGGCCGTCCCGGAGAAGCGCAGCCCGTTCTCCGCGAACTCCACCCTCCGGGGATGGTGGTGCTCGGCCGCCTCGTACCGGAACACGTGATCCAGGCTGTGCGGGGTCTGGATCCGGGCGCCCCAGGGTGTGCTGTGCTCCGGGTCGATGACGAGGTCGTCACGGTGGCTCACGATCGCGAGCGTGTTGCCGCTGCCGCCGTCGGCTCTGCCTTCCAGACGCACGCCCTGGGAAAGATCGGTGGTGAAGGTGCCGTCGAGGGCGCCGTCGGTGCGCACACCGCGGACCACATGGATGAACGGCATCCGTTCGGCGAGGTGGCCGAAGCTGTTGGCGTCGCGGCCGGTGGCCTCGGTCAGCACCGACCAGGTCCACACCATGCGCTGGCCCGGCGCGAACGAGTCGTACGTGAGCAGGTAGTCGCTTCCGACGAGCAGGACGCTGCGGCTGAGGTAGAGGCCACCCACCGGACCGTCCGGATCAGAGGTGATCTCCGCGTACTGCGCGCCTTGCAGATCGTAGAGCGGCCGGTCGAGTGTGTTCTGGCCGATCGAGCGGTAGGCACCGTCCCTCCAGATGGCGCAGGACGTGGCGAAGGTCGCGTCCGGGGCCCTGCGATCACCGGCGTCCTCCGGGCCATGGCCGCTGAAGGACTGCCCCGCGGCGTAGTAGTAGAGGTGCCCGGAGCCGTTGTCGTCGGCGATCCCCCAGCGGTAGTTGGGCCCTTGGTCCACCTGCTGGAGGAAGATCGCGACCTCACCGGGCCCGTCGACGTCCGCGCGCAGCGTGATGCCGTATCCGGTGTACTTCGAGCTCCTCAGGCGTGGATTGGTCCCCTGGTTGCCGGTGGAGCGGACGAGGACGCGCCAGGGATCCGGAGCGCCGTGCGGGCTGTCGAGCCGGCGGGCGCAGGCGTCGCTTCCCCACAGTAGATGCTCGGCGACGAGCGGTCGGTACCGCCGCAGCGCCTCGCCGAGGAGACGCATCTCGATGGGAGGACGGCGGGGCCAGGAGGCGTGGGCTCCCTGGGCGGGGTGCAGACGACGCGTCTCACCGCTCGCGCCGGTCCTGATCGGGGCGGTCAGGGAGTTCACCAGCCAGTCGCCGACCGCCGCGAGTTCCGCCGTGGCGAGGCGGTTGCGGCCGTCGGTGAGCTGTCCCACGGCGTTGCCCTGCGTGATCGGGCGGAGGAACGCCCAGACGTAGGTGGCCAGGCTCTCGGTCCAGCGGCCTGCCCGGGAGCGGCGTGTCGGCAGGGCCGGCCTCGTGTGGAACACGCCGGCCAGTTCGACGGACTTCTCGAACTGGTCGAGCCAGTCCGGTGCCGCCTCGTGGTCGGGATAGAGCCAGGCGAGGCAGGACAGTGCCGCCTTGCCGTCGGCCAGGAAGTTCGGGTGTCCCGCGAGCATGCGCCGCATCGGTGCGATCTCCTCGCCGGCCGAGATGTGGGCGGTCAGCAGCAGCAGCGCATCGACCCGCTCGCGGTCCTGGGCGCCGAGCCGGTCGGCGAAGCGGTCATAGCCGTCGAGCAGCCGGTCGTAGAGGGGGCGTTGGCCGATGTTGAGGTACCCCGGGAGGTCGTTCACGCCGTGGGCGATGAGGCGCGGGCCTTCGGATCCGGTGAGCAGCGCGCTGACGAACTCGTCAGGCGAGGCGAACTCGCCTTCGAGGCACAGCCGCGCCGGGCGCCTGCCCGAGTACGTCAGGTTCCAGTCCTTGACCCGGTCCAGGCTGAGCGTGCCCTGCCAGTGGTGGAGGAACCGCACATAGGTGGACGGGTACGCGGTGAGCGCCTGTTGCCGCAGGACGTCCAGGTCGCGCGCATGGTCGTAGAAGGCGATCGCGGTCCGGCGCGTCCCGGAGAGCAGGGGCCACATCCAGCGCAGCACCCCGTCGTACCGGAAGCGGAGCTGGAGTGCGAATCCGGATGCCCAGGAGGCGTACGTGCGGTCGTCCCACTGCGCGTGGTCACGGATGAAAACGCCCATCGCGTCGCCCCCGGCGGCATCCCAGAATGTCGCGTGCGGACGGACGTTCCATGCGTAACTCGGGCTGTAGGGGCCGACGGTGAAGGCGAAGCCGGTGTCCGGGCGCTCCGTGCCGCCGGGTCCGGAGAACGGCGGGTCCTCACCGCAGTCGCCCACGACGATCGGTTCGTCGATGCCGAGCCAGTGGTAGCGCTCGGGCGATCCCGGGTCGGCGTGGTCGGCGAAAACCTGCGAGTACGGCCAGGTCGAGGAGAACCGGTGGCTGGGCGTGGTGCCGTCCCAGCTCAGTTCCCACGCCGTCGTCGCGGAGTCGAGCGCCGTCATCTCCTCGGACACCTCGATGAAGTCGCAGTCTTGCAGGCAGCGGACGGTCGCCGTGTAGGCGGCCCCGCTGGCGAAGCGATAGCCGATCTCGTGGGTGACGAACAGCGGCCCGGCGTCCACGAGGCGTACGCGCAGCTCCTCGAGGGATTCGGTACCGCAGCGCAGGACGGAGCCGCCCACCCAGCCGGATCCGCGGTCCAGTTGGACGACGGGGCCCGGTACGGCGTCGTCGGTGTAGCGGCCCGATGACGGCAGACGGACACGGAGTGCTCCGCTGTCTACGACGACGAAGCCGCCGCCCTCGGTGACCCGGACCGGCCGGGGGACGCCGGCCGACGGCAGCGAGGCGTCGGCGCTCAGCGTGAACTCGTGCGTCGTGCCAGGGGCCAGTTCGCCGAAGAAGCACACGACGGCGAAGGCCAGGCAATCGTCCCTCGTCCTGACCCGGGAGAGCTGGAACGGCACCGGCTCCCCCGTCGCGTCGACCAGCCGCAGCTGCTCCGCGCGGACCGACGGGGCGGCCCACCGCACCGGGTAGTGCAGCAGTGTTCTGGGCCAGGCGAACTCCGGATGAGCGAGCGGATCGGCAAGCCGGAACCGCACCCGCTCGCCGTCCGCAGACCACTCGGTGACCGCGGCCGTCACGATCCTCCGTCCCGGTCGGCCTCCGCAGCACCGGGCGCACCCGGAGTGACGCCCTGGGTGCCGAGCGCCGCGCCGCCCGAGACACCTTCTACCAGGTGGCGCTGGAGCAGGACGAACAGGATCAGGATGGGCGCCGCCACGATGAAGGTGCCGGCGGCGATGAGCGGCCAGTTCTGGTTGTACTGGCCGAAGAACGAGTACAGCCCCCGGGTGACCGGCCACAGGGCCGCATCGGACAGCATGACCAGCGGCAGAATGAGCTGGTTCCACGACTGGACGAACCCGAAGATGGCAAAGGCGGCCAGGGCGGGCTTCATCTGCGGGAGGATCATCGTGAAGATGAAGCGCACATAACCGCAGCCGTCCAGCGCGGCGGCCTCGTCGATCTCGCGCGGAATGCCCTTGATGTAGCCGACGAAGAAGAAGAACCCCGCGCCGGACAGGCTGGTCATGATCAGGTATCCGGCCATGCTGTTGTACAGGTGGAGCGCCCGCGCCTCGATGAACAGCGGGATGAGGCCGCCGGGCAGGAAGCCGGAGAAGACGAAGAACGTGTACAGCACGTTGGAGTGCTTGAAGTAGCCGCGGGAGATCGGGAACGCCAGGAAGACGCCGAGGATCAGGGTGACCGCGTCCGGGATGATCGCGTAGATCAGGCTGTTGACCATCTGCCGGCCGAAGTTTCCCTGGCTCCAAGCCGTCGAGAAGCTCTCGGTGGTCCACGGGCGCGGCATCCCGGTGGGGTTCTGGAGGAACCCGGGGTACGTCTTGAACGCCTGCAGCAGCACGTACAGCAGCGGCAGGGCGAACAGCACGGCGGCGATCGCGAAGCAGAGCAGGTTCACCCCGCCGGCCTTGATCTGGTCCACCGCGCGCAGCAGCGGCGCCGGCCGCGGCCGGCCGCCTTGTGCGGGAACTCGGTCGGTCCGGTCCAGCACGGCCGAAGAGGAGTTCACAGCGAGATCTCCCTTCTGCGCAGGGTGAACAGGAGGCCGCCGCCGATTACCACGGTCAGAAGGAACTGCAGGATCGCGAGCATGGAGCCGTAGCCGAGCTGGGCGTCGCCGCCGAACGCCGACTCGTACATGTACAGGCCCAGGGTCTTGGTGCCGAAGTTGCCGCCGGTAAGGACCTTGATCAGCGCGTACTCGCCCAGGCTCGTCATCGCCGTCAGGAACACGATCACCGTGGTGGCCGGGGCCAGCAGCGGCCAGGTCACATGCCGGAACACCCGCAAGCGTCCGGCGCCGTCCATGGCCGCCGCCTCGTAGACCGACTTCGGGATGTTCCGCAGCCCGGCGATGTAGATGAGCATGGCGTAGCCGGAGAACATCCAGACGTGCACCAGGATCACCAGGGGCAGGGCCAGCGTGCTGGATCCGAGGAATGTGGAGGTGGTGTCGAACAGGCCGTTCACGACCTTCTCCACCGGGCCCGAGTACGGGTCCAGCATGAGCGAGAAGATCGCGGCGACCACCGCGACCGAGAAGATCTGCGGCATGAAGATGATCGCGCGGTAGACGGTGTACGACCGTCCCGGCCGGTTCAGCAGCAGGGCGAGCCCCAGACCGAACGCCGTCTGGAGCACGGTCACGCCGGCCACATAGAACAGCGTGACCCGCACCGCGTCCCAGACCACCGACGACAGTGATGTGAAGGCGGCCGAGTAGTTGCACAGACCGCAGACGTTCAGCGGTGTGCCGGGGAGGCCGGAGTACCGGGTGAACGAGTATCCGATGGTGGCAAGCGACGGGTAGAGCCCGAACAGCAGCCACCCTGCTCCCGGTATCGCGATGCTGGCCCAGGGGATGAACCGCCGAGTCCGTCGGGTTCCGAAGGGGCAGCGTGCCACGCCGCACCTCCTTTCCGGGGAAGTACCCGTTACTTGCCGACCGACTTGCGGTAGGCCGATGCCGAGCGGGCGAGGATGGTGTCGACGCTGTCCTTGCCGATCGGCGCCAGCTTGTAGAAGTCGGGGCCGCTCGCGTCGAGGGGCGCGCCGGCCGGGATCCACGGGGTGGTCAGCTGCGGGAAGGCTTCGTTCATGTGGGAGTTCAGCCAGTCCATCCAGGGCAGGTCGGTGTTCTGGAGCGCCGGCTGGGTGGAGATGGAGCCGGTCGACGCGAGCCACTTCTTGTAGTTCTCGGGCTTGGAGAACATCGCGAGCCATTCCATCGCGAGGTCCTTGTGCGGCGCGGTCTTCGGAACGACCCAGGTGAGGTCGGGCTTGAACGCGACGCGGTTGGCCGCTGCGTCGTCGGTGCCCGGCAGAGTGAAAAATCCGAGGTTCAGCTTGGGGTTGGCCTGCTGGATGGTCAGGCCGTCCCAGGAGCCGTCGAGCAGGAACGGGTAGTCGTCGGACTTCGCGGCCCAGACGCCGGGCGCGGTCTGCTGGGCCACCCCGGAGGCTCCGGGCTCGATGTACTTCAGGATCTCCTGGTGCCGCTTCGAGATCTCCTTGTAGACGGGGTCGTCCCAGGACTGCGTGCCCTTCCAGAAAGCGACGGCCCGGTCCTCGGACACCTTGACCGACTCCGAGGGCTGATGCCCCTTCATGATCACCTGATTGGCGATGCCCTGCCACACGCCTCCGTGCATGCCGTCCTTCGCGGACACGAAGATCGGCGTGACACCGGCCTTCTTGAGGGTCTCGCAGGCGTCCAGGAACTCCTGGTACGTCGTGGGGACGTCCAGGTGGTACTTGGCGAGCAGGTCCTTCTTGTACCAGAGCGCTCCCGCGCCGACGTACTCCGCGGCCATCACCCCGTAGACGCCGCCCTTGTAACCGGCCGCGTCTGCCTGGACCTGCGGGTCGTAGTTCTTCATGAAGGGCTGGTCCTTGAGGTCCGTCAGCTGCCCGGACGCGATGAGCGCCGCTGCCCCACCGGGCTCGAGGTTGGTGTAGTCCGGGGCGAAGCCCTGCTGGGTCGGGGCGAACTGGGCAAGAACATCCACGGACTTGGACTGGAGCATGCTGTTCCACAGCTGCTGCCAGGCGCCGTTGGCGGTCGGCGCCGTCTGGAACTTGACGGTCACCCCCGGATGGGCCTTCTCGAACTCGGCGTTGAGCTGCTTGGTGAACTCGACGGCGCCGGGGTTGGTCCACTCCGCGACGGTCAGCGTGACGTTCTGCTTGGCTCCGCCGCCGCTGCCGGAGTCGGAGGACGGGGTGGTGCAGGCACCGAGCGTGGCAGCCAGGCCCGCGGTCGCGACGAGGATCGTGAACGGGGTGCGAACGGTTCTCATGTGTCGTACTCCTTGGTGGGTCGTTCAGTCGTTCACGGACGTTGAAGGGCGCCGTCCGCGCGTCGCGGCGGCCTCCACACCTGGCCGGGGCCGGTGTGCAGGGGCGGGTGCTTCAGTGCGAGGCGTTCGTCGAAGTCGATACCGAGCCCGGGCGCGGCGCTCGGCCACAGGTAGCCGTCGCGGATCTCGGGACAGCCCGGGAAGATCTCCTGCGCGGCGGGCCCGAACAGGTGCTGCTCCTGGATCCCGAAGTTCGGGGTGGCCAGGTCCAGGGCGAGGTTGGCAGCGTGGCCGACCGGCGAGACGTCGCCGGGCCCGTGCCACGCAGTGCGTACGCCGAACAGCTCGCAGGTGCCCGCGAGCCGCCAGGCCGGGGTGATTCCGCCGATGGCGGAGATGTGGACGCGGATGAAGTCACACAGCCGCTCCTGGACGACCGGGCGGTACTCCGCGGGGTTGGTGAACAACTCGCCGATGGCGACGGGCGTCACGGACCGGCTGCGCAGGATCCTCAGCCACTCGAGGTCCTCCGGCGCGACCGGGTCCTCCAGGTAGAACAACTCGTACGGTTCCAGGTCCTTCGCGATGCGCACGGCGTCGGTGGGATGGACCCGCTCGTGGACGTCATGGATCAACTCGACGTCCTCACCGACCTCTTGGCGCAGGTGCTCGAACAGCCCCCGCACCGTGCGTCGGTACGCCGCGGGGTCCCAGGCGTTCGGCGTCAGTGATGGGCGGCCGCCGGCGGGAGCACGGGCGGCCGGCGCTCCGTACGTGCCCGCCCCGGGGACCGCGACCTGGCAGCGCACATACCGGTAGCCCTGGGACATCAGCTCCCTTACCTCGTCGGCGACCTCCTCGGCGTCCCGCCCCGCAGCGTGCGCGTACAGCGGCACGGCGGTGCGGCACCGGCCGCCCAGGAGCTGCCACACCGGAAGGCCGGCCTGCTTGCCCTTGATGTCCCACAGCGCCATGTCCACCCCGGACAGGGCGTTGTTGAGCACCGGCCCCGAGCGCCAGTACCCGCTCACGTGCAGCGTCGCCGCGATGTCGGTGATGTCCGCCGGATCACGTCCGATCAGCTGCGGCGCCAGGTAGTTGTCGACCACCGCGGCGACCGCGGCCGCCCGCTGGGTGAAGGTGGCGCAGCCGAGGCCGTACAGCCCAGGCTCGCTCGTGTCGACCCGTACCACGACGAGCGTGGTGCCGGCCGGCGCGGTGAGGACGATTCGGACATTGGTGATGCGGACGGCGGACGACTGTGCCCACGGTGGCTCGGCGGGCTGGTCGATGGTCTGGGTCACGGGTACGGCTCCTGGTGGTCGAGGCCGGCGCGCTCGGTGGTGGGTGGGCCTAGGTCCTGTCGTCAAATTCCCGTCGCGGGGCAGGCGGGAATTTGGCGACAGGGCCTAAGGCCCGATGCCACATCGGATGTCGACGCGTCCGCCGGTGAACTGTGCGCCGACGGCGACACCGAGCACGGCCGCCACCCCCGGGCCCACGAACTTGCGGCGGGAGAACTCGCCGGGAACCGGCGGGGCTTCGTCGGTGCGGGGACGTCGATCTTGTCTGTCTGACACGGGCGACCTCTCCAAACGTCAGTGCGGGGCAGCCTCGGGTGACACCGGCCTGAGCACACACAGACCGGAGGGGGGAACAGGGATCGGGTGCAGGCCGGGGCCCAGGGTCCGGACGTCCGAACCGGCCGGACGCCCGCAGGCGTCCCAGGAGTCGAGCCGGACCTCGACGGCCGGACCGCCGACGTCCAGGGCCACGTGCCCAGCGGCCGTGGAGTTGACGACGGCGACCTCGGTGAGGCCGTCGAGCGCGAACCGGGCGAGGCAGTCCTCGGCGTAGAAGGTGATCACGGCCCGCTCCCCGGCGCTCGCAGTCACCGTGTCGTAGAGCTGGTCGGGGCGGCCCGCCCGGATCTCGCCGCGGGTGAGGACGTCGCGGTGCTCACGCCAGAACCGGAGCCAGAAGGCCGTCATGGCGCGGTGCTCGGCGGACTGCTCGGCCAGCGCGACGGAGATCTGGGGTGTCGCGTACAGGGCCGAGTGGAGCTGCCTGGCCGCCGCCTCCACACAGGCTCCGGGGTCCCACATGAGCATGTCCGAGTGGACGGATCCCGCTGTCGTGGACGCCCGGATGTCGAGCGTCCGCACCCGGTTGGCGGTCGCGTCGGCCGGACAGTCGCCGGCCCGCAGGAGATTGCCGAAGCCGAGCATTCCCGGACCGGTGTAGGGCTGCCGGAACTCGATGAGCAGGTCGTCGCCGCGAAGTTCGCGCAGCCGGTCGCGAAGCTCCGTCAGCAGCCCGTGCATCGCGAGGCCGACGTCGGCCCCGACCCGGTCGCCCTCCTCATCGGCGTAGACCATCGCGAAGTCCAAGAAGTCGATCTTCAGTCCGTCCAGGCCATGACGGCGTACGAGGTCGACACAGGAATCGATGACGAACCGCCGGACCTCGTCGTGACGCGGATCGAGAACCCGGCAGGACAGGCGCGGTACGGCGTACGGGGCGAAGTCCCGCATCGCTCCCCATGCCGCGGTGCGCTCACCAAGGACCAGCGGCGCGATCCAGGCCAGGTAACGCAGCCCCAGGCTCTGCACGGTCTTGACGTGCGCGGCGAAGTCGGGGAACTTCACCGGATCCGGCGTCCAGTCCCCGCTGCCGGAGTAGCCGGCGCCCTGGGCGCCCCGCTGCCAGCCGTCGTCCAGTAGCAGCACCCCACAACCAACCTCGGCCGCGAGTTCGGCCTCGGCCTCGATGCGCGCCGCGTCCACGTCCCGGTGCAGCGAGTACCACGACGAATAGGCGGGGGTGCGGGCCGAGTCGGGCGAGGGGAGCGCGGCACCGTCCGGAAGCCAACCGGCCAGCGATTGCATCGCGTCGGCGAAAGGCTGCCCCGGCGCCTGAACGCGTATGCGGCACTCCTCGCCGGGAAGCAGATCCATGGCCAGCCAGACCCCGAACCGGGCCAGGGGCTCCGCGACGCCGAACCGGATCCTGGTCGTCGCTGCGATCCGGTCGGACGCGAACGCCAGCACCGCCGCGCCCGTCGCGTCGTACAGGCAGCCCAGCGGCGCCGAGTCCACAAGGCCGACGGCGCGCCAGCGGCTCGCCCAGTCCGCGACCAGGTGCCGGTCCCAGCCCACCGCCGGGTGCCAGTAGCCGACAGCGTCGCCGAGCGGAACGTCCAGGCGGAGCACGGCCGTTCCGGCCGCCTCGGCCCGAAGGTGGATCACCGCGCCGTCGCCGTCGTGCTCCACCTCGGGCCGAGGCCCCTCCGACAGGAGATCGACTGTCACTCCGTGCACGTGGAGCGCGTCATGGTCGGCCCACAACTGCGCCAGATCCGTGAGGTCCGCCATGTCCGTTCCCCTCCGTGGTTCGGCGTGAAAGGCGAGATAACGTTGCCTGACATCTCGTCACACGTCACCGGCAATACTTCCCTCTTCCTGAAGGTGTTGCCGGTGCACCCATCGATTTCCCGATGATCCCCGGGCGGATTACTGCTGCTCAGGCAGCTTTTGACCCACATCACGCGAGGTCACTCCCACACAGGGCGGGCGCCGCCGTTCTCCCGGGGTCGATTTCGAACCATAGCCAGTTGGGACAACGTTGCCTAGAGTTTCGACACGACCGACAGAAACCGCTTACTCAGCTGGGCTGTCGAACCGAAGGGCCTCTGAAGAGAAAGGAGTTATGCCTCGCAGGCGGCGTCCGGGGCACCGCGCTCGACGAGGGTCGTGGGGATCACGACCGTCTTGGGCCGTGACGTGTCCCCCGCTATGCGCTTGAACAGCAGTTCGGCGCCGATCCTTCCGAGGGCGCTCACGTCGTACGACACGACGGTGACCGGACACGCCATCAGGCCGGCCGTCTCGAAGTCGTCGAAGCCGACCATGTCCAGGTCCTGGCTCAGGCGGTTCAGCACACCGAGGGCGCCGAGGGTGATGCGATTGTTGAGCGCGAAGAGCGCGGTCGGCGGTTCGGGCGCCGCGAGCATCTGCTCGACAGCGGCCTCGGTGTCGTGCTGGGTATGCAGGCCGTACCTGATCAGGTCGGGTCGGTACGGCAACCCGGCCCGTTCCAGCGCGGCTTCGGCTGCGGAAAGCCGCTCGGCCATGGGTTGGATGCTCAGCCAGTCCGATAGCACGGCGATGCGCTCATGGCCCCGGGCCACCAGGTGCTCGATGGCGGATCGCGCGCCCGCCGCGTTGTCGATGAGCACGGTGTCCGCCCGTAGGTTCGTGGGCGGGCGGTCGAGGAACACGGCCGGGGTGCCCATCTCGATCTCGGCACGCAGGTAGACGTGGTCGGCGGTGCTGCCGGCGGGAACGACGAGCAGCCCGTCGACCCGGTGCTCGCACATCTGCAACAGGAGTTTGCGCTCGCGGTCGGCGTCCTCCTCCGAACTTGCCGTGATCAGCAGCGTGTCGTGCTCCAGAGCGCACTGCGCGGCCGCGGCGGCGATGCCCGCGTAGAACGGGTTGGCCAAGTCCTCGATGAGCAGGCCGACGGTCGCCGACCTGCTGCGGGAGCGCAGGTCCCGTGCCCTGTTGTCGCGCCGGAACCCCAGCCGGGCCACCGCGGCCAGCACACGCTCGGCCAGTTCCGGGTCGACGGTGGACACACCGTTCACCACGCGCGAAACGGTCTTGAGGCTGACGTCGGCCTCACGTGCCACGTCGACCATCGTCGGTCGCCGCGGCCTGTCCGTGCTCGAACCCAGTGTGGTCATTACGGAACGCTCCTCCCCGCGACGTGGCGTTGTGGGAAGTGCCAACATTGTCTCGCTGGATGAACCGCACAGCCGCCGAGGCCCGTGGATCACCCTACGCCATCGCCCGCCCCCCTTCGACGGGCCTGAATCCGAGCGTGAGGCGGGCCGGGACCGCGGCCAAGTGATGCCGTGGCTGCACGGGATGGCCGCACGAGCCACTGCCGAGGCCGTGGTGTTCGAGATCGATGTTGAGATGGACACGGCCATCAGGAGCGAGGTCGACGGTATGGGCCGCGTTCTCCAGCGCCTGTGTGGACCAGGGCTTCACGGTCAGGTCGAACCGGGGGCTTCCGGTGATCTCCATACCTCGGGTGCGGTACCCGGCGGCATGACGCGACCGCGTGAGGCGGGCCCTCCGAAGATGCCTGCGATTGCCGTTCTCCTGCGGGCGCACGTAAGGAGTCTGCATGGCCTCGACCGTGCTCTCGTACCGCCCGACCCGCACGGCGGTGTCACTGTCCCGATAGGCCTCACCCGGCCCGAGACCGAACCATGTAACCCGGTCGAACTCGCCCGGCACGGTCATCGCCACACCGAGCCTGGGCAGCGGGACGGACCACGGACGGGTCGGTGCGGTGTCGACGGTCAGCACGAGCCGGTTCCCGGACTCGGCACGCCAGTGGTAGTCGGCGAGGAGGGCCAGATCGGAGCCCGCCGGGGAGATCCTGGTCCGCACGGTGAACCCGTCGTCCCCGGTCTCGACATCGAGGACCTTGTGCCGCAGGCGGTCCAGGCCGGCCTGCTGCCATGCGGCGCCCAGGGACGAGAACCGGTCGTTGTCGATCAGGGCCCTCCACACGTCGACGCGGGGACCGCCGACGGGCAGATCGCCGAGGCGGACCAGGGTTCCCGTGACGGCGTCGAACCGCCCGGCGCCCAGGACGAGCGTGTCACCATGGCGGCGCGGACTTCTGACCGAAACCCCGCCCACGCGCACTGAAGGCTTGTCCAGCGGGGAGATCCGCTCGGCACTGTCGGCGTCGAGACCGATCTGGGCCCACGCGACGGTGTGTCCCGCGGCAGCCCAGCGCTCGTCTCCGGCGAGTTGAGCGCTCACGGTCAGCCAGCGCTCTCCCGGCCCGGCCGCCTCAACGGCCTTGGCCAGGGCCTCGGGCCAGGCGACCCGGTCCTGCGCGCCGGGCCCGACCGCCGGCACGTTCCACTCGCCGTCGGCCGCGAGGTCACCGTCCACCTCCAGCCGCCAGGTCCACCGCAGATACCCGGTGTCCCGGGCGTGGTGCAGGTTGCGGACCACGATGCCGCGGCCCTGCGGACTCGCCTCGATCCGTACCGGCTCGGCGACCTTCGCGTACTCGAGCAGTCCGGGCGAAGGGGTACGGTCCGGGAACAGCAGGCCGTCGGCGATGAAGTTGCCGTCGTGGACGGGTTCCCCGAAATCTCCACCGTAGACGTAGTACAGGGTGCCTTGGACGTCCCGCCGCGCGATGCCGTGGTCGATCCACTCCCACACGAAGCCGCCGGCCAGCCGCGGATGCGCCTGGAACATCTCCTGGTACTGGCGCAGCCCACCGGGCCCGTTGCCCATCGCGTGCGCATACTCGCACAGCAGGAACGGCATGGTGCGCCGTCGCGCGTCGTTGACCGGGTCGCCGGTCAGCGGTTCCTGCCCGGCGGCGACCGCCGCCACCGACGGGTAGTCGGGGTACATCACCGAATAGACGTCAGTGTAGGTGCAGTTGTCCCAGTCACCCTCGTAGTGAATGAGCCGGTCCGGGTCCCGGTCGCGGATCCAGCCGGCCATCGCCTCCAGATTCGCTCCCGTGCCGGCCTCGTTGCCCAGCGACCACATGACGACGCTGGGGTGGTTCTTGTCCCGCTCGACCATCCGCTCGGCCCGGTCGAGCAGCGCCGCACGCCATGCAGGATCGTCGCTCGGGTTGCCCCGCCAGGCGTTCTTCGAGAAACCGTGGGTCTCCAGATCGCACTCGTCGATCACCCAGAGCCCGTACTCGTCGCAGAGATCGAGGAAGGCAGGGTCGGGTGGATAGTGGCTGGTTCTGACGGCGTTGACGTTGTGACGCTTCATCAGGAGCACGTCGGCGAGCATCGTCTCGCGGGACAGCGTCCGTCCGGTGACGGGATCCCACTCGTGCCGGTTGACGCCGCGGAACAGGAGGGGCTTGCCGTTGCCTGTGAGCACGCCGTCCTCGACCGCGATCCGCCGGAAGCCGAACCGGATCGGCACCCGCTCCGCCGCCGTCGTCAACTCGCCTTCGTAGAGCCGCGGCTGCTCGTCACTCCAGGGTGTGACGCCGGGGACGGCGTGCGGTCCGGCCGGGTCGGCGTCGGCGAGGCCGAGTTCGGGGACGGTGAGGCGGGCGTCGCCCTCAACGTCGATGCGCAGCGTGCCGAGGCCCGAACGGTGGTCGTAGTCGGCGTGGACGAAGAAGTCGCGGATGCCGTCGGCGGGCCGGGCCAGCAGTCGTACCGAACGGAAGATCCCGGAGAGCCACCACATATCCTGGTCCTCAAGATAGGTCCCTGCCGACCACTGGTGCACCCGGACTGCCAGCACGTTGCGTCCGGGGCGCAGCACGCGTGTGACGTCGAACTCGGTCGGCAGTCGGCTGCCCTTGCCGTCACCCAGCCGCACTCCGTTCAGCCAGACCGCGAAACAGGAGTCCACGCCCTCGAACCTGAGGACCGCCGCTCCCGCGCCGGTGAAGTTCTCTGGAGCCTCGAACACCCGCCGGTACTCCCCGGTCGGGTTCTCGTCGGGCACGCGGGGCGGGTCGATGGGGATCGGGTATGTGATGTTGGTGTAGGCGGGTGCGCCGAATCGGGTGGGGCCGGGGATGCCGTCCATCTGCCAGCACGAGGGCACCGCGATGTGTGTCCAGGACTCCGCGTCGAATGCGGGGTTCTCGTATCCCGGGGTCAGGTCGTGGAGCCCGGCGGCCAGCCGGAAACTCCACGAGCCGTCCAGTTCGATCACCGCTGCGTCGGAGCTGAACGACGCGCGGGGCCGCGCCCGGCCGCGGCCGGGTGAGACGTCCTCGACGTAGGAGTTCGGGGTCCGGTCCAGGTGGGCATGGTCCATCGGTTCGGGCCTGTCCTTTCCCTGTGTTCGGGTCACGTGGGCGCGGGCTTTCAGGGTTCTGGGGCATGGCGTTCTCGTGCTGCGCCGTGGCTGTCCGATCAGGAGGTCGAGCGGGTCCGAGCTGGCTACCGACCCCGCTCGGACGCGACGCGGAATGACCGTTCACTCGGCGCTGAGCGCAGCATATGGCCCTGAGGCGCGTGTTGGTAGCCATACCACGCATTGACGTGCCACTCAGATGGTTCTAGCTTCACATGTGTCATGTGAACGGTCACTCGCCATCGGACCGGAAGAGGTTTGCCGGATGGAGGTCGTACGTGTGCCGTCGCTGGACGGCATCGAGTTGGCCGTAGCCGTGCACCGCCCTGATCCGGACGCGGGTTCCCTGGGCACGGTGGTCCTCGTCCACGGCATCTCCGCCGATCTGGACGAGGGCGGGGCGTTCGTCCGACTGTCCGACCACCTGGCCGCACACGGGTTGACCGCCGTCCGGTTCAGCTTCCGCGGCCACGGGACGAGCGGCGGTACGGCGCAGGGCGTGACGATCGCCGGAGAGATGCTCGACCTGCAGGCCATTACCGAGTACGCCGCAACGGAGTTTCGCGGGCCACTGGGCGTCGTAGCGGCCAGCTTCGGCGCGGTGGCGACCGCTCTGTCCATGCCCTGGCTGGGCAAGGAGCTGGCCGGACTGGTGCTCTGGAACCCTGTCCTCGATCTGCAGCGTACGTTCCTGGAACCCGAACTGCCGTGGGGCGTGGCGAATTTCGGCCCCGCGGCGATGGCGCGGCTGGCCGAGGACGGCCGTCTGCTCCTCAACGGGACCTTCGCTCTGGGCCGGGTGCTCTTCGCCGAGATGCTCCGCTGTCGCCCCCTCGACGCTTACACCGTCGGCAGTCCCCCGACGCTGGTACTCCACGGAGACCGTGACGCCCACGTCTCCTTCGACATCGCCCGACGGGCCGCCGAGACGATCCCGAACTGGGAGTTCCACGCCGTCTCCGGCGCCGAGCACGGTTTTCACACCCGCGAGCACGAAGCCAAGGCGGTCGCGATGACGACCGGATGGCTGGAGCGGGCCGTAGCGGCGGGAGATCTGCTCCACGGATGAGAAGCAATGCTCCCTCCCGCACGGACGACCACAAGCGTGGTGCCGGCGGGGGCGGTGCGCACCGCCCCCGCGGGCGACGCCCGGCGCGGCCGGGCCCCTCGGGTTCGGGTCAGCGGCCGAGGCCCCAGCGCGTGTCGACGCGGCCGCCGCTGAACCGGGCGCCGGTTCCCCAGAATGCCGCGAAGTTGTAGCACCCCGACTGGGGGGCCTGCGACTGCGTGGTCGAGTACGTCATGCCGTGCCCGCCGGTTCCCGCGTCGCCCACGGCGAACGCGAAGGCCGTCGTGGTGGTCTCGCCCGCCGCGGCCGGCAGGGTCGCCACGAGCTCCGGGAGCTGGTTCCAAGCGATGGCCACCTCGTAGACGGTCACCTTGTTGACGGCGTCCCGGGTGATCAGGATCCGGCCCTCACTGCCGCCGGTGGGCGAGGCGTCCATCGGGCCGAGCGGGGTCGGCAGGTCGGCGTTGGTGGGGTAGTACGTCTGGTAGTTGGTTCCGGGTGCGCACTGCCGGTGCAGTTGGGGGACGGCGTTCTGGCTGGCGTGGTCGGGGGTGGCGCTGCCCAGCGTGGCCACGTAGAGGTGCGAGAGCGAGACCAGGCACTTCTCGTAGTGCCGGTCGCCGGCCAGCAGGTCGTCCGGCTTGTTGCCGGTGTCGAAGCCGAGCTGGATGCTGTCGGCCTGGAACGGGAACAGGTAGCGGTTGGACGCGAACGGCACCTGGAAGTAGGGCGTGATGTCCTGGATCTCGGCGCGGAAGTAGAGGAAGGCGTCGTCCCACGCCCCGCGCAGTGCGTACTTCCTGGTGTCGCCGGTCCCGCTCACGCTGGTCAGCGTCACCGGGATGACGTCGCTCCATTGGTCGGCGCCGCCGCCCACGGTGATCGCCCGGTAGGGCAGGTGGGCGACCCGAACGGTCTGCGACCCGCTAGGTGTGATGTCGTTCCGCCGGGGCAGGCGCACCGTCCAGTCGACGCGGTACTCGTTGTCCGGGCTCACCTCGTACTGGGCGACCGGGAAACGGACCGTCCGCTGCTCGCCCGGCGCCAGTTCGCCCACCGGGACACGGGTGTGGCGCAGCTTCCACCCCGGCGGTTCCGCGACCTGGAGGATCGCCCTGACCTCGCCGGGCGACACGTTCTCGACCTTCACCTCAAGCTCGCTGTCCTTACCAAGCGGCTTGACCAGCGGCAGCGGGGTGACCAGCAGCGGCGTGTCGTACCGGAAGTCGGCCCCGGTGGTCAGCACCCTGCGCAGCTCCTGCGCGCTGCGATCGGTGTCGAAGTAGAGCACCTCCCACGGGTTCAGCGTCAGCGTCACCCGGTCCGCCGACCCGTCGGCCAGTTGCCGGCCGAGGTAGTCGTAGACCCGGATGCCATGGGCGTCACCCAGCGTCAGGGTGCCGTGGTATCCCGCGGCGGGTGACTCGTCGGTGCCGTCGTAGATCTGGTCGGCGTACACCGCCGCCCGGCCCTTGCCATCCTCGGTGCGGAACAGGAAGCCCCAGGTGGACTTGGCGTCCGGGTAGAGCTCGCTGTCCAGGGTCGCGTCCTCCAGAACGCTGGCCATCGTGGTGTAGGCGACCACCGCCGGCAGCGGCGTCTTGGTCGTGATGTCGTAGATGTTGAATTCCTGGCCCGAGTAGGGCTTGTCGTAGCAGAGGGAGAACCAGAAGACCCGGATCGGCGAGTCCTCCTCCGCTCCGGCGAGCATGTGCAGCAGGTAGGTCGGGGCCAGGGTGCGGGCCACCGCGTAGACCGCCTCCTCGGCCGGCAGGCTGGGGAACGAGTGGATCACCGCGGTACCGCACTCGGTCTGCCACTGGCCGCCCCGGCCGCCCGATCGGGACCAGAGCCTGTCCATGGTGACCTGCGTCTTGGCCATTGCGTACTGGGTGGCGTCCGGATACCCGTAGGCGTGGTTGACCGAGCCGTCGACGTACCCGGCGTGGGTGGAGCCCTTCGCGTACACCGCGTCGCGGTTGTGGCTGACCGAGCCGCCGCCGATCAGGTTGACGTCGGGGAAGTCCGGCTTGACCCGGTCCCAGATCAGCTTGGTCATGTCGCGGTAGTCCTGCGAGTCGCCGGTGGTCCAGTACCGGCCGTGCACCCACGGCTCGTTCCACAGCTCCCAGTTCTTCACCAGGTCCTGCAGCGGCGCGATGGCGTGGTACACCATGTCCGCGTGCGCCGCCATGTCCTTCGGCCGGTTGCGGTACGACGGCAGCGGCCGGCCGTTCGCGTCGGGCTGCACGTTCCAGGACATGTTGTAGTTGATGCCGCCCATCGCGGATATGCCGTAGCTCTGCCATTCGGCCACCTCGGCGCGGGCCCTGTCGATGTCGGCCTGGCCCCAGAACACACCCGGCGCCGGGCTGACCGTGTCCGGCTGCACCGAGGCAATGCCCCGGGTCCACTTGACGCCCATCAACTGCGCGATCCGCTTCGTGACCGCCGGGTCGCCCTCCGGCCGGATGCCGAGGCCGAACGCCGAGCCGGGGCGCACTCCGGGCACGGTCGGCCGAAGCACGCCCAACCCCAGCGTCTGCACGAGCAGTTGTGTGCTGTCAGCGTCGGTAACGGTGACCGAGACCCGGTAGTAGTCGGGGTCCAGGGCACCGAGCGGGACGGTGGTCGTCTGCGTCGTCTCCGCCGCCGCGGAGAAGGCCGCGGTTCCACTGCCGACGATCCGGGTGCTGCGGGCTCTGACCGTCCAGGCGATGGTGCCGCTCACCACCGCCGGGCTGGTGACCGTGACAAGCAGGTCGGGAGCGGCACGTCCGGCGTGGTCGACGGAGAACAGCGCGGTCGGGTCGTCGAAGCCGAGCACGATCGACGGCGCGGTGGCCGCCTGCGCGTCCTGACCGGAGCCGACGACGCCGGGCAGCGCGGCGCCGACCGCTCCGGCGGCACCGTAGAGGAGCACGCGGCGACGGGTGATGCTCCGGGCGTCGTCGCCGGAGCGCGGGGTGTCGGACATGGGCAAACCTCCGAAGGTGTGTCACGAGGACCGTCGGTGGGCAGTCGTCGCGCACAGGGACCGGGGTGGGGCACGGGTCGGTCATGCGGGGCACATGCGGCACATCCCTGCCGCTCGTGCCGGCAGGTGGTGCAGGCCGGGTCGGATTCCCGGGGGCGGGGTACCGGCCGACCGCGGGCAGCGGTGGTCGCCGGGCGGAGCCAGTTACTTCCGGCGAGGCCCAGCACGAGGTGCACGAGGTGGTGGGGTCGATCAGCCCGACGCCGGTAAGACGGCCCGGTCACCTGACCAGGCGGCGTTGGCGAGGACCGTAACGCGCATCAGCCAACGTTGTCCAGGCATTGACCTGCAACGCCTTTGACAGCAGGGCGACTTCGAGCCGGGGTGGCCGTCATGCCGGCCTCGGTCCACTGAGGGCACCGGCGGCGACACCTTTCAAACACGGGACCGCTACCTGCGGGAATGAAGCATCCGCACCATCCATCCGCCGGCACCCTGAAGGCAGTCACGCATGGGCAGGTCGACCGCTCCCCTTCTCAAGCCGTCAGTAACGCCCGACAGGGAAGCGGTCCACTCCAGTCTCACGTTGTCCCACAGCGCTGTGCGTCAATTCGACCGGAGCCCGCGCCTCCTGAGGCGGCGCCCCAGAGAATCCGTTCCGGCGGTCACCGCCGTGCCGCGCGCTGCCTCACCGTCCAGTGGTCGAAGTCGTAGACGACGCATCGGCCGTCGACCGACGCGGTGAACTTCGCGCCCAGCTTGTCCTGCCGCAGCCACGGTGTGTCGAACAACTTGAACGAGTCGTAGTCGATCGGCGTGCCGTTGACCAGATGGGCGGCACCAGGTGCCTGCGACGCGTCGTCGAAGGTGATGTCGAGGTCGTCCCCGCTCAGGCTGTGATAGTTGAGCCGCGGGTTCATGTCGTCGACGTGGCTCACGTCCAGACTGGTCCTGCCGGTGAGGGCGCTCGCGAAGGCGTCGAGGTCGACGTAGGCGGACTTGTCCGCCGATTCGAGCACCCAGCCGTTGTCGTCGGCCTGGCTGCGCAGGATGTCGTAGCTGTAGGCCAGGCCCGCGGTCGGGTGGTTCTGCGTCGTCGTCTTCACCTTGTACGGCGGGTCGTTCGGCGTCTGGTGGTACCAGGAGCCGGGCTTGACGAACTTGAACGCGAAGTACATCGGCCCCGTGTCGGCGATCGTCCAGCCGTCGACCTGGCGCCGTTGCTTGATCGAACCGTTCGCGGGGAACAGCGCGTTGAGGTAATTCGAGGTCTGGTCGCCCGCCGACTTGTAGAGGCCGACCGCCGTGGGCCCGTGCTGCATCACCCGTTGGTTGGCGGGCTGGTCGTAGGAGCCGATGGGGGCGTTGCCCTGGTCGGCCGAGAGCCTGAACAGCGGGTTCGCGGCGTCCGACTGCCAGCGGAGCACGAGCGGCTGGTCCTCGATCCAGTTGTCGACGCGGCGATACTGCACCTCGGTGCCCAGGCCCCAGGTGGGTCGTACATAGCTCGTGCGGTAGTCGTCCATCGCGTGTCCGCTCGAGTTCTGGAGGTTCGCCTTGTGCGCGGTGTAGGACTTGCCGGTCTTCCGGCCGAGCTCCACCGCGAGTGCGGGCGGCGTGTACTTCGTCCCGCTCCACGCGACGAGGCCGGCGTACTCGAGGTTCGGGCGGTACGCTGCGGGCGCCGGGTTGTCCGACTCGCCGACGCCCTGCTGTGCGCGGTGGGCGCCGAAGTACGTCCAGGCGAGCGTCGAATGGTCCGCGGGCCGCCAGGTCGGGTCGTTGACCGAGGCCAGGTCGCCCTTGGCCCGGCTCTCCGACGAGATCATGTAGCCGTCGATCCAGTCGTTCGCCCACTCGAACCACATCACGTCCATGGCCATCTTCACCTGGCGGCGCAACTCGCCGTCATCGGCCCACTGGTAGAGGGCGTTGAGGCAGAAGTACGTCATGAAGGTGTACTCGGGGCTCTGGTACTCCGCCCAGCCGCGCCGGACACCGGCCTGCACCATCCCGAGGATGTTGGTCTTGTTGAGGGCCTTGAGCTGGCCCCCCGAATTACCGTTCAGGTCGACGAGGTCGGGGAAGTACTGCCCGACGAGGTATCCGGTGGCGTAGTTGCTCATGCGGAGGTTCTCGGTCTGCGCAAGCTTCTGGTAGCCGTACGAGGCGAAATACTCGCGTACGTGCGCGAGCGTCTCGGGGCTGAACTGGTCGCCGACCATGAGGTAGGCGTACATCTTCGCCATCGTCTTGTACTGCTCGTAGTCGTACGTCTGGAAAAGCGTGTCCAGCTTGGCGAGGTTCGTCGCCACGTTCTCGTGGTCCGCGAGCTGCGCGGTGTACTGAGCCACGTTGACGGCGCCGCTCTCCTCCTTCATGGCCTTCGTCCTGTCCCACAGCCACTGCGTCCGGGTCGCCGTGTCACCGGGGTACGGGGCGGGCGACTCGGGTACGTAGGGACCGGTCGAGGCGGTGAGCGGGGCGCTCAGCGGGCTGACGTTGCCGCTCGCGTCCCTCGCCCGGACCGTGAAGTCGTAAGCGGTGGCGGGCATCAGGCCGCCGACGACCGCCAACGTGGTGGTCCCGCTGACGGAGGCGACCTGGGAGCCGTCGCGGAAGACGTCGTACCCGGTCACGCCGACATCGTCCGTCGACGCCGTCCAGCCCAGCGAGACGGTGCTGGCGGACGCGGACGCGCGGGTGAGCGAGGTCGGAGCGGTCGGCGGCGTCGTGTCGGATAGGGCGCCCGCCTCGTAGACGCCGAGGTTGTCCACGGTGATCGCCTCGTCGGTGCCGCCGGTGTCGACGCGTACCGAGAAGCCGAGCTCGACGGTCGAGACCAGCCGCTGCCCTCCGTTGGGCACGATCGTGAAGCGGTACTGCTGGATGTCGGTGTCGTCGATCCGGGACAGCGCGCCGGAGGTGCTGGTGTACGCGGAGGTCCCGGTGACGCTCACGGCCGGTACGGGAAACCGCGGCACGAGGGTGTTGTCGTAGTTGCCTAACTGGATCTGCGCGTAGATGTCCTTGGCGACGGGCTTGTCGCTGGCCGCGCTCCGCTTGAGGTCGTAGCTGAGGACGAACTGCTGGGCCGGGCTGCCGACCGGCCGGCGGTAGACGTCGTTGATGCGGTCCTTCAGCGTGCTGGTGGACCAGCGCTTGTAGAAGTAGCTGGACAGGTTGGTTCCCTGGGAGGCGTCGCGGAGTTCGAGCGCGTTGTTCCCGTCGACGCTCACGATCTGCTGTGTGCCTCCCGACGCCGGGTTGGACAGGGTCAGCGAGCTGGTGCCGCTGTCGAACCCGGTGTCCATGTCCGCGGCCAGGAGGTTGGCCGGCGGATCGGCGGCTGATGCGACGGTGGTGGACTGCGTCGCGAGAAGCACCGTGGCGCACAAGGTCGCCACCCATCCGGTCAGGAGCTTCATTGCCCGCCCTTTCGTCGGTGCGCGAATGAACTACTTGACGGCCCCTGTCACGAGGCCCTTGCTCCAGAACGACTGCAACGAGACGAACATGGCGACCACCGGCACGACGGAGACGAGCGCGCCGGTGACGACGGTGGAGTAGCCGATGGGATAGCCCTGCATTTCACGCCATCCGACCAGGCCCACGGTCACCGGCTGGAGAGAGGTGTCGGCGAGCATCAGGGACGGCAGGAGGAAGTTCGTCCAGATCGCGACGAACTGGAAGAGGAAGATCGTCACCATCGCGGGCGCCATCAGTCGCAGGCCCATGGCGAAGATTCGCATCTCGCCGGCGCCGTCGAGGCGGCCGGACTCGATGATGGCGTCCGGTATCGACGAGGCGGCGTAGATCCGGCTGAGGTACACGCCGAAGGGGCTGACGATGCTCGGGATGAAGACGGACCAGAACGTGTTGATGGTCCCGGTGTAGCTGAAGACGAGGTAGAGCGGGATGGCCAGCACCGGTGCGGGCAGGAGCACCGCGGCGAGCACGGTACTGAAGACCGCCTCGCGCCCCGGGAAGGGAAACTTGGCGAGCGCGTAGCCGCACATGGTCGCGAGGAGTGTGGAGACCACGGCGCCACCGACCGCGTACAGGAACGAGTTGAGCAGCCAGCGCCCGTAGATGCCGCCCTGAGCCTGGAACAGGGTCTGCAGGTTGTCCCATAGGGCGAAGTGCTCGCCGAACCAGAAGCCGTTGCCGGAGAAGATCTCCCCGTTGCCCTTGGTGGCGGAGACGACCAGCCACCACACGGGCAGCAGGAAGTACACGGCGAAGAGGGTCATGACGGCCAGCACGAACAGCCGGGAGGCGGGGCTCGCCGTCGCGAGCGGATGGGTCCCAGGGCGCCTCGGCCGCTTTGGCTGTGCGACGGGTTCGGTTCGTGCCGGGGTGTGCAGGATGGTGGTCATGAGTCGGCGCTCCTGGCCGATGCGCGGAAGACGAAGACGGACAGCACGCAGATCAGCGCGCCGAGCACCACGGACTGCGCGGCCGCGTAGTTGAAGTCGTCAGCCGACAGGGAGCGCAGAGCGGCCATGATCGGCGTGTAGGTGGACGACAGGTTCGGTGCGACCGATTTCATGGTGGCCGGCTCGTTGTAGAGCTGGAACGTGCCGATGATGGAGAAGACGAGGGTGAGCAGCAGGGCCGGCCGGATCTGCGGGACCTTGATGAGCAGCGCGGCCTTCCAGCCGGAGCAGCCGTCGAGTGCGGCCGCCTCCATCGTCTCCTCGGGGACGGCCTGCAGGGCCGCGAAGATCAGGATGGTGTTGTAGCCGGTCCACGCCCACGTCAGGATGTTCGAGATGGAGAACGGCAGGGCGCTGTCGGTGACGAAGCTGACGTCGACGCCGATCGACGCGAGCCCTCGGGTGAGGGGGCTCAGCGTGGGCGCGTACAGGAAGGACCAGACCAGGCCGGCGATCACGCCGGGCATTCCGTAGGGAATGAAGTAGGCGACGCGGAAGAATCTGCGCCCCTTCGTGGCCGCCGAGTCGATGAGGAGTGCGAGGACGAGGGCGAGTCCGAGCATCACAGGCACCTGGATGACCCCGATGAAGGCCACTCGGCCCAGGGATGCGACGAAGGCCCCGTCCCGGAACACACGGACGTAGTTGTCGAAGCCCGCGAAGACGGTCTCGGCCCCGGACAGGCCCAGGCCGGAGCGCTTCACGGCGAAGAAGCTCTGCACCACGGAGTACCCGGTGGGTATCAGGTAGACCACGGCGAACAGCAGAAGGAACGGCAGGATGAACGGCGCGGCTCGCCGAAGCTCGCGAAGTCGGCGCCGCCGTATCGTCACGTGGGACACGGTCACCTTTTCCGTGGAGTGGCGGGGAGAGGGACCCGGCGGGGGTCGCCTGGCGTGCGGCCCCCGCGGAGGCTAATGGCTCACGGAGAACCCCTGGGACTGCAAGGCGGACACGGTGTTCTTCTGGGCGCCGTCGAGGGCGTCCTGGAACGTGCCCTTCTTGGTGTGCACCTTGCCGAGTCCGTCACCGAGTGCCGAGGCCGTGGTGGACATGACCGGTCCCCAGCGCCAGGTGGAGTTGACCTTGGCCGCCTCGTCGCGGAACGTTTGGTAGATCGGCTGACCGCCGTAGTAGCTCTGGGGCGCGTCCAGCGCCGGGTTGGTGAGCCCGGACTTGGAGGCCGGCAGGATGGCCGCGGACGCGATCAGGTTCGACACGGAGTCGGCGTTGGTGGACATCCACAGGGCGAACTGAGTGGCCTCCTTCGGGTGCGCGCAGTCCTTCATGACGGCCGTGGCCGATCCCCCCGAGTTGCCGACCGCATCGGTCGTGCCCCAGCGCGGCATGGGTGCGACGGCCCACTTGCCCGCGGATCCGGCGGAGTTGTCCCGGATGAGGGAGGCGGACCAGACCGGACCGACCTCGGCCCAGACCGTGCCCTTGCTCCAGGCGGAATACAGCGCCGCGTCGAAGGCGGGGTAGGAGGTGACCAGGTCCTTGTCGAAGAGCCCCTGCCAGTATTCTCCGACCCTGCTGTTGGCGGCGCTGTCGAGGGAGACCGACCAGGCGTCGCCCTTGGTACCGAACCACGGGGCATCGCCCTGCCAGGCGAATCCGGCGTAGAGGTAGGGGTCGGTGGGGAGGTTCATGAGGCGCGACTTCGGGTCGGCGGCCTTCACCTTGGCGGCGGCGGCCGTGAACTCGTCCCAGGTCTTGGGAACCTCGATGTGCGCCTTCTTGAAGAGGTCGGCGCGGTAGAACATTCCCATCGGCGCGGTGTCGACGGGTACGCCGTAGGCCTTGCCGTCGACCCCGACGTTGTTCCACACCCAGTCTTCGAACTCGCCCTTCTGCGGCTTGACATAGGCACTGACGTCCTGGAGGACGCCGGAAGCGAGGAAGCTCGAGAACGTCTCGTAGCCGATCTGCGCCAGGCACGGGGCCTTGCCTGCCTTCGCGGCGGTGAGCATCTTGTCGTAGCCGCCCGCGCCGCCGTCGGTGATGTGCTCGTACTTCACCTGGATGTCGGGGTGCGTCTTGTTCCAGAGCGCCACGGATTTCTCGTAGCCCTCTGCCCAACCCCAGAAGGTGATGTCCGCAGGACCGCTGGAGCTCGCCCCGGGTGCGCCGCCGGAGCATCCCGTCAGGATGATGCCGGCGGCCGCGGTGAGGGCCGCTGCGAGTCTCGCCCTTCGCATGACCATGGTGTCCTCTCGGTTCTTCTTCGCTCCAGCGCTGTTTGCGGGCTGGGCGGATGGAGGCGGTTGCTGTGACTCACCAGGCGCTGACGGGCCGGTCAGGTGGGACCTGCGTGCCACGGAGTCCGTTGGTGAGGGGGCCCGGTGGGCGGGCGCCGGTGTGTGCTCGCGCCTGGTGAACGGGATCGCGATGCCGGCCCGACGTCCACGGGTGGCAGGGCGAAGAGGGTCGGCTGTCCGTTTGGGGTGCGGCTTTCGGCCGTGGGGTTCCCGCACCCCGGAAAGCGGCGTGAATTGCGCGTGGGCTCGTTTGCGCTGTCGTCACCGCAGCGTGCCGCGCGTCTGACGGAGCGACACCAGGGATGACGCCGCGACTCTGTCCGAAGGTGCGGGCTACGGCGACGGGTCGCCCGATGCGACGAGCACTTCGTTTCCCTTCTTCGTTGAGCGGATCAGCGGGATACTTGCATACAAGTCATGAGCATGCAACGATCATTTCGTGATTCCCTCTCCCCACGCACACACTCCCGAACGGGCATCGGCCGAAGGTGAACCACAGCTGTCGCCGATCACCCGGGACCATGCCCGGACACGCACATCAGACCGTGTCTACGACGAGTTGGTCTCCGCGATCCGCGAACTGCGCATCACACCTGGGACATCGTTGTCCGAGACGGACCTCGCCAAGCGACTCCAGGTGAGCCGCACGCCGGTGCGAGAGGCTCTGGCGCGGCTCGCCGACGCCGGCCTGGTGCACGTCGTGCCGCAGGTCGGGACGACGGTGGGACGGATCCGCCTGCACGACGTGGAGGAGGCGCGTTTCGTCCGCGAGAGCCTGGAGGTCTCGGCCTTCGAGGCGGCATGCGCCGACCCCGACCTGGACGTCGCCGTACTGCGCGACCTGCTGGAACGACAGGAGCACAGCTACCGTACGGAGGACTACGACGCCTTCTTCCAGTGGGACGAGGCGTTGCACAGCGAGATCTTCGCGCTCAGCGGCTATCCGGGGGCCTGGCAAGCCGTACAGCGGATGAAGCTGCAACTGGACCGGCTGCGCCGGCTCAGCCTGCCCGACCCCACCGCGATGCGCGAACTGATCGACGAGCACCGGCTGATCGTGGACGCGTTGGAGAACACCGATGTGCAGGCCGGCCGCGTCCTGATCAGCCGGCATGCCAGACGCGCCCTCGAGCGCGGACCGGTGCTGCGTGCCCAGTACCCGGACTACTTCACCGAGTGACCGCGGCGACGACCGCCGAGGCGCCGCGGCACCAACCACCCGTCCCGGAAAGGACGTCGACACGTGAGCAGGTTCAGCGGACGGACGGTACTCGTCACAGGCGCGGGCTCGGGCATCGGCCACGAGATGACGCGCCGGTTCCTGGCCGAGGGGGCGACCGTGTACGCGGCTGATCTCAGCCCCGCCGGCGTACCGGACGGCGCCGTCGCCCTCACGGTCGACGTGAGGGACCCCGGCTCGGCGAAGGCGGCGATCTCCCGTGCGGTGTCCGAGACCGGCGCACTGCACGTCCTGTGCAACAACGCCGGGGCGTCCTCGACGACCGACGCGGTGGCCTGCACCGTTGAGGAATGGGACCACACCTTCGCGGTCAACTGCCGTGGAGTCTTCCTCGGCACCAAGTTCGCGCTGCCACACATGCTCGCCCAGGGCGACGGAGTCATCGTCAACACAGCGTCCGTGGCCGGACTCGTCGGGCTGAGGGACCGCGCAGCCTACTGCGCCAGCAAGGGCGCGGTGATCGCGTTCACCCGCCAAGTCGCGGTGCAGTACGCGGGAACCGGCGTGCGCTGCAACAGCGTCTGCCCCGGGACCGTCGACTCCCCCTGGGTCGGCCGGCTGCTCGCACAGACCGACGACCCCGACAGCGCCCGCGCCCAGCTGGCGGCCCGGCAGCCGATGGGCCGGCTCGGCACACCGGCGGAAGTCGCCGCGGCGGCCCTCTATCTCGCCTCGAACGAGGCCTCCTTCATCACCGGTGCCGAACTGGCCGTCGACGGCGGCCTGGTCGCTGGCTGATCCCCTACCCGATCGGACGGATCACCATGAAACTCATGCGCATCGGCCCACCCGGTGCCGAACGGCCCGTCGCGCTGCTCCCCGACGGCCGTCATCTCGACCTGTCCGGACTCACCGACGACATCGACGGAACGTTCCTCGCGGGCGGCGGCCTGGACCGGGTGCGCGCCGCGATCGCCGAGGCCGAACTGCCGACGATCGACGTGCGGGGACTGCGCGTCGGCTCCCCCGTCGCCCGTCCCGGGGTCGTGCTCTGCGTCGGAATGAACTACGCCGCCCACGCCGCCGAATCGGGCGCCACCGCCCCGCGGTGGCCGGTCGTCTTCTACAAGTCCCCCCACTGCGTCGTCGGTCCGTACGACGAGGTGCTGCTGCCCCGCGGATCGTCGAAAACGGACTGGGAGGTGGAACTCGCGGTCGTGATCGGAACCCGCGCCGGATACCTCGCCTCACCCGACGATGCGCTGGCCCACGTGGCCGGATACACCATCTCCAACGACGTCTCGGAACGCGCCCTGCAGCTGGAGACCAGCGGAGGTCAGTGGTCGAAGGGCAAGAGCTGCGAGACGTTCAATCCGCTCGGCCCCTGGCTGGTCACGCCGGACGAGATCTCCTCCCCGCAGGACCTCGGCCTGCGCTCGTGGGTCGACGGAGACGTACGGCAGGCCTCCAGCACCCGGGACATGATCTTCGACGTGGCGACACTGATCCACGCGCTCAGCCAGTTCACCGTCCTGGAGCCGGGAGACGTCATCAACACCGGCACACCCGAGGGCGTCGCGCTGTCCGGCCGCTTCCCCTATCTGAAGGAAGGCAACATCATGGAGTTCGAGATCGACGGGCTCGGCCGGCAGAGGCAGCGGGTCGGACAGGCATGACCGTGCGGCTCTCCCTCGGACACATCGACACCTACGACTCCCGGATCGCGACGTTCGCCCATCAACTCGGGCTCTCCGGCGTACAACTCCACACGCCCGACCTGCTGCCCGGAACCGATGGCTTCTGGAACCTCTCCGAGCTGCGGGCGCTCCGGGACCGCTGCGACGCCGACGGGCTCGCGATCGACGGCCTTGAGAACGTCCCGCTCGCACACTTCTGGAAGATCCAACGCGGGCTGCCCGGCCGCGACGAGCAGATCGAGAACTACCAGAGGACCATCCGCAACCTCGCCGCCATCGGCATCGACCTGCTCGGATACAACTTCCTCGCCACCTACGTCTGGCGCACCGACATGGCCGCGAAGGGACGCGGTGGCGCCAGAGTCACCGCCTTCGACCTGGCCGACGCCCCCCGGGGCAACGCGCTCGCGGGGTACCGGCTGACCCCCGACCAGCGCGTGGACGAGCCGATCACGGCCGACCAGATGTGGGCCAACCACCAGTACTTCCTGGACGCCGTGCTGCCCGTCGCGGAGGAGGTCGGTGTGCGGCTCGCCCTGCATCCCGACGATCCGCCCACGCAGGAACCCCTGGGAGGCATCGCCCGGATCTTCACCTCTCCCGCCGCGATCGCGCGCGCGCACCGGCAGGCCGGCGGCAGCCCGTCATGGGGGCTGAACCTTTGTTTGGGGACGGTGTCGGAGATGGCCGGCGAACAGAGCATCAACGAGGTCATCGACCTGCTGGGACCGGCCGTCTTCTACGTCCACTTCCGGGACGTCCGGGGCACGGTGCCGCGCTTTCGCGAATGCTTCCTGGGCGAGGGCAACTTCAACCCCGCACGAGTGATCCGCCGACTCGAGGACGCCGGGTTCGACGGGTTCCTCATCGACGACCATGTCCCGGCGATGATCGGGGACCTGGACACCTGGGGCGACACATCGTCCGAAGCGTACTGCAGCCGGGGCCGGGCCCACGCGATCGGGTACCTACAGGGGGTCCTGAACGGCCTGGCGCTCGACGAGCCGGAGGGCCCGGACTCCGTGCGGAGGCGGTTCACGGCCGACCGGTGACCACCCCGGCCGCAGCGGTACCCGACCACCCGGCGCCACAACCGTGAGCGTGCGTCGGGCGGGTGGCCCCTGCGGCCGGAGCGCGGTGACGCCCCGTCAGTCCTGTCCCGGGCACCGATGAACTACCGCTCCCGGCGCCTTCCGCGGGCCTGCCGGGCGGCCGCAGCGATTCGTCCGCCTCTGCGGCTTCCTTCGAAAGCTGAGCAGTTCACCCGTATAGGTCCATGCAGAGCGGACAGAGCACCACCAGAAAGCATCCGGGCCGGACACCGTCGTCGGGGTCCGCCTGGTCGCCGGCGACGTGCGGGGGTACCGAGAAAAACACGAACAAGAAACGCCGGACGTCGCGATCGACGCGGCAGCAACTGTCGCAATGGTCCCGCGGTCGGCAGGAAGACTACTTTCAGTACAGGACCGGGCTGAAGCTCGAGCACATCAACGAGGCCCACTCCTCGCAGACCTGCCCGAAATGCGACACGCGGACGAAAGTCCGCGGGCGCGAGTCCGTGTGTAAAAACCCTGAATGCGGATTCCGATGCCATCGGGATGCCGTGGGCGGCGTGAATATCGGCACGCGCGCCGACAACGACGGGACATACGTCCCGGACCCAGACCTTGGCGTGAAGGTCACGTATCGCCGGTCCCAGGCCGGCTGGAGCCCGCTCCAGCGGTCACTGCACGCCCACCACCAGAACGCCCTCGGACGTGCTGGTCGGAAAGCGAGCAGGGAAGAACGGCGTAGCGCATCGAACCGGGCCGCTCGCACACGCAGTACCACGTTGGGTGGCTTTGACGCGACATGGTCTTCAAGCTGAGCTGTGCCTCGCGAGCACGTCCTTCATCGTGGGGATGCTTGACACCGTTCTCTCCCGATCACGACGGCGGACGCGATCGTACTCCGCGACGCCGGCACTCCACCGGTCCCGTCCCGTACGAGGCCCGCCGAGGCGGTGTGCCTGGTGGCGTGGCGCGCTCAGCGGGCTCGTCGGACGACCCTCACCCCGCCCGCGGGCACCGTGACGGCTCCCTCGTGGACGGACTCGTCCAGAAGGTCGGTTCCCGACCCGGGGACGGCGGCCTCGGTGTCGCCGTGGTTGATGAGGAAGACGTAGTCGTGCGCAGCCGAGCGGCGCGTCACAACCTCGAGCCCGCCGGCGGACGGCCCGGCCGTCACCCCGGAGCGCTGCACGACGGCCCCCAGCAGCCGGGCCCGGGCGGCGCCGTCCAGCTCCACGCCCACATACCAGGCTTCTCCCTCGCCCCGGCTCACACGGGTGATCGCGGGTGCGCCCGCGAAGTCCCCGGCCCCGCCTGCGTACCGGGCCGCGGCCTGCGCGTCCGTGAGCTCGATCTCCTCGTGCCAGGTCCGGACACGGGCGGGCCCGGTGACCCCTTCGATCTCCACGAAGTCCCCGTCCACCAGCGGCGCGAACTCCTCCACTCGAACGCCCAGCAGCTCGCGGAAGGCCCCGGGGTAACCGCCGAGCCGCACATGGTCGAGCGGATCCACGATGCCGGAGAAGTAGGTCACGACCACGGTCGCCCCCGCCTCCACGGCCGCGGTCAGGGCCGCGGCGTCCTGATCGGACACCAGATAGAGCATGGGTACGACGATCAGCCGGTAGCCCGTCAGATCGGCCGACGGCGCCACGACGTCGGCCGTGACACCCGCCTCCTGCAGGCTCCGGTACCAGGCCAGGGCGGTCTCCTGGTACGACAGGCCGTTGTGGGGGTGGGACTCCCGCTCGGCCGCCCACCACGACTCCTCGGAGAAGAGCAGCGCGCAGTCCGCCAGGACCCTGCTGCCGAGCGCCTCGGCGCAGGAGGCCAGTTCCGCGCCGAGTGCTGCCACCTCCCGGAACTTCCGGCTGTTGGCACCGGCGTGCGGGAGCATGGCGGAGTGGAACCGCTCGGCGCCCGCGCGGGCCGCCCTCCACTGGAAGAAGCAGGTCCCGTCGGCCCCCCGCGCGACATGGGAGAGCACGTCCCGCCGCAGCTGTCCGGAATTCTTCGCCGGGTTGACCGGGCGCCAGCTCGTGGCACCGGTGGCCGTCTCCATGAGCAGCCACGGCCTGCCCTGTGACAGGCCGCGGGCCCGGTCGGCCGAGAACGACAGCTCGGCTTGGGCGTCGGGCGTCGGGCGCAGGTAGTGGTCGCTGGCGACGAGATCCAGGCCGTCGGTCCACGAGCTGTAGTTCATGTTCTTCCCAGCGTCGAACAGCACGAAATTCGTGGTGACCGGCACGGCCGGTGTGACACGCCGCAGCACGGCGCTCTCGGCCCGCAGCTGCTCGCGCAGCTGGTCGGAGCTGAACCGGTCAAAGTCCAGCGCCTGCGTGGGATTGGGGTCGGTGTACGTCGCTCGCGGCGGCTGGATCTCGTCCCACGCGGCGTAGGTCTGGCTCCACACGCCCGTCGCCCAGGCTGCGTTCAGCTCGTCGAGCGAGTCCCGGTAGCGCTCCCTGAGCCAGCTCCGGAAGCCCACCGCGCTCGCCTCACCGTAGCACCTCGAATTGTGGCCGCCGAGTTCGTTGGAGACGTGCCACAGCGCGAGGGCGGGGTGATCGCCGTAGCGCTCCGCCATCTTCTCCACCAGTGCGAGTGAGTGCTCGCGGTAGACGGGCGACGACGGTGACCACGCCTGGCGCCCGCCTGGCGCCATCGTCCGTCCGTGCCGGTCGACGGGCAGCACCTCGGGGTACCGCGTGGTGAGCCACGGCGGGGGTGACGCCGTGGCCGTGGCGAGATCGACGGCGATGTCGTGCACGTGCAGCAGATCCAGCACGCGGTCGAGCCAGCCGAAGTTCCAGCGATCGGACGCTGGTTGCAGCGTCGACCAGGCGAAGACTCCGACCGTGACGAGATTGACGCCGGCCTCCCGCATCAGCCGGACGTCCTCGGGCCACACGCGCTCGTCCCACTGCTCGGGGTTGTAGTCGCCGCCGAAAGCCATGGGTTCCCGGCCGAACCGGGCCACCACGTTGCCGGGCCACCGGATCCACTGTGCCGCCACGAGCCGCTCTCCTCACTGCCCAACGGATGAAGCGCCCGCACGAAGACACTCGGCCGGCCGGATCGCACGGCCGGCGAACGACGCACAGAACAGCGTCGGATGCGCGGTGCGATCACACCCTAGCCGCCTGAGACAACGTTGTTTAGAGTGATGCGGCACCACAAGGTCACCAAATGCCGGAACCGCCGCTGCGGTGGCCACCCGGCAGCGCCGCCTCGAACCCCGCACGGGGCGAGGCCCGTTGACACACCCAGGGAGTGGTTCGTGGCGGAATTCGACGGCAAGGTGGCCCTGGTCACTGGTGGGTTCAGCGGCATCGGACATGCGACGGCCGGTGTCCTCGCGGCGCGCGGCGCGACCGTCGTGGCCGCCGGGATCCCACCGGCGCGCGGCGCGGAACCTCTTCCTCCCGGGGTCAAGCCCGCCTACGCCGACGTCACCGACGAGACGGCCGTCGCTGACCTCGTCGACCACGTCGCAGCCGCACACGGCGGCCTCGACATCCTCGTCGCCGCCGCCGGCATCCAGCGCTACGGCGACACCGCGCAGACCACCGCCGACACATGGAACGAGGTACTCGCGGTAAACGTGACCGGAGCCTTCTACGCCGTCAAGTACGCGCTGCCCCACCTGCGCGCCCGCGGCGCCGGCTCGATCGTGATCGTCTCCTCCGTCCAGGCCTTCGTCACACAGCACTCCGTCGCCGCCTATACCACCAGTAAGGGCGCGCTCAACGCGCTCGCGCGATCGGTCGCGGTCGACGAGGCGAAGCACGGCATCAGGGCCAACACGGTCTGTCCAGCCTCGGTGGACACGCCGATGCTGCGGGCCTCGGCCCGTTCCTTCTCCGACGGCAGCGATCAGGCCGCGCAGGACGTGGTCGAGTCATGGGGGCGGATGCACCCGCTGGGTCGCGTGGCACGCCCCGACGAGGTCGCCGAAGCGATCGCCTTCCTGGCCGGCGACCGCGCCGGCTTCATCACCGGGATCTCGCTGCCGGTCGACGGCGGGCTGCTGGCCAAAGCCGCGGTGGTGCTCCCGCAATGAGGCCCGAGATCGCGATCCCCGGCAAGGCTACGGTGGGCGAGGGCCCGGTGTGGGACGCGGCGGTCGGCCGCCTGCACTGGGTCGACATCCCCGCCGGACACATCCACACCAGCAATCCGGCCACCGGCCGGACCGCGAGTCTCACGTTGTCCACGCATGTCGGCGCCGTGGCTCCACGCCGCACCGGAGGCTTCGTCGCCGCGACAGCGGCGGGCTTCGCCGCCGTCGGCGCCGATGGATCGATGACCGTGCGCCGGGCGTTCCTGCCCGACAGCGAGCGCATGAACGACGGGAAGTGCGACAGGCAGGGGCGCTTCTGGGCGGGCAGTACGACGATGGACTTCCAGCGCGGCAAGGGCGCGCTGCACGTCCTCATGCCCGACTGGACGAGCCGCGTCGTCCTCGACGGACTGGCTCTGCCCAACGGGCTCGACTGGAGCCCCGACGGACGCACCTTCTACCTCGCCGATTCCCTCGCGGGCGAGATCTGCGCCTTCGACACCGACCCGGAGAACGCCGGAATCAGCCGTCGGCGCATCTTGTCGCGGATCCCCGCCGCCACGGGGATGCCGGACGGACTCACCGTCGACGCGGAGGGATGTCTGTGGGTCGCGGTCTGGGGCGGTGAGCGCCTGGTACGGATTTCCCCGGACGGGGATCTGCTCGGTGAGATCCCGATGCCCGTGCACCAGCCGTCCTCCTGCGCCTTCGGCGGGCCCCGCCTGGACATCCTCTACGTCACGTCGGCCCGCGAAGGCCTCGATCTGTCCGACGACGATCCCGCGGGATCCGTCTTCGCCCTCGCCCAGGTGAGTGCCGTGGGGATGCCGTCGACCCGATTCGCCGGATGAGTCACCGTCTCCTGCACCGATGGGCCGCCCAGCCCAGGAGGCACGTCCGCCGAACTCGGCGTGCTCTGCGCCCCGGTCACGCCCCCTCAGACGGCGGCGCCGTCGACGCGCGCACTTTCAGGGTGCTGGGCATGACGTTCTCACGCTGTGCCGGGGGCCGTCCGTCCAAGAGGTCCAGCAGGATGCGCGCCGCCCGCCGGCCCAACTCGACGCTGTGCAGGCTGACACTGGTCAGCGGTGGATCGACTAGTTCCGCGGCCGCCGTGTCGTCGAAGCCCACGACCGAGACGTCAGTCGGCACGCCGCGTCCGTGCTGCCGCAGCCAGCGCATCACACCGAACGCCATGCCGTCGTTGAACGCGAAGATCGCGGTGGGCGGCTTGCCCCGCGTCATCAGCCGTCCGGCCGCCGCGAAGCCGGATCCGTCGGTGAAGTCGCCGTACTCCACCAGGTCGTCGGAGAACTCGCGGCGCGCGTCGACGAAGGCGCGGCGCACCCCACGCAGCCTGGAGGCCATGGCGAGCCGGTTCTCCGTCGGACCGCCCACGACGCCGATCCGGCGATGTCCCAGGGCCAGCAGATGCTGGGCGACCGCATAGGCACCGCCTTCGTCGTCAGGATGGACGCAGCACAGGTCGTCGTCGGAGTAGCCGATCACGACCACGGGGTAACCGGCCGACCGGAGGACGGACAGTGCCTCCTCGCCGGCCCCGGCTTCCACCAGCAGCCCGTCGACCTCACGGCGCCGGGTGAAACGGCGGTAGGCCGAACTCGCATCGTCCGGTACTTCCCTGGTGGACAGCAGTAGTCCGTAACCACGGGCCGCCAACTCCCGCTCCGCGCCTCCGACCAGACGGACCAGGTGATCGTTCGAGAACGCGAAACCAGGATTGTGCGGAACGGCGACACCCACGATTTCCGTGCGCCCGCTCGCCAGAGCACGGGCACCCGCACTCGGACGGTAGTCGAGCAGACGCATGGCCTCGAGCACCTTCTCCCGGACGCTGTCCGTCACGGTCGGGTCGCCGTTCACGACCCGGGACACCGTCTGATGGGAGACACCCGCCCTGACCGCAACGGTGCGCAGAGTCGGTCTGTCCGACACGCAAGGCCCCCTGTTCGATGATAGCGATGACCGTTCACTTCACTTTTGAGCGCATCGTACGGCTCATCTGTGCCTACTGAAAGCCACACGACACATTGACGCACCGCTGGTGCAGCCCTAGTTTCAGAAGCTGTCAAGTGAACGGTCACTCCCGGCATCCGACCGACTGGACGAGGCTCAGACCGACCGGACGAGGCTCACGGAACAAAGGATCCCGATCATGAGCGACAAGGCGTCGGAACGGAACTCCCCGCCGCCCCACACCGGCGCGCTCACTCGTCCTCAGGCGCTGGTCCTGGGCACGAATGCAGCGATCACGGCAGGGCTGGGCAGCACAGTCTCCGTCGTGAGCGCCTCCGGCCGGCATCGACGTCCGCGGATACCTGCACCGGTCCGCGCTCGACAACTACGAGTGGGGCCACTGGGCCCCACGTTCGGACTCATCGCCGTCGACCGCAACACCTTCGAACGGCACCCCAAGCCCAGCCTCGCGTGGCTCGGACAAGTCGCCGCGACGGGCGCCGCGGAGCTGCCCAAGAGGATCACGTCCTTCGAACCCGCCCTCGCGGGGGCGGCCACCGGGGCACTGTCGAAGGACAGCCGCCTCGGCGACATCCTCGACGTCGATCACGGCCGGGCCGTACTCCAGGCGCACGTTCCCAAGCTGATCGGCAACCCGCAGCTCGCACTGGCGCGAGGCTTGTCGCTGGCGAGCATCGCCAGCTTCGCCGCAGAAGTCCTCGGCGACGACGTCCTCGACCGCATCGACAGGGAACTGCGTGCCGGCAGTGACTCCGGTCCCCGGACGCACCGGAGTGCGGACGGGCGCCGGGAAGCACCCGGGACGACGGGACGGGAAGAAACGCAGGAACGCCCTCACGAACAAATGCAGGAGGAATCGGACAAGATGGCCGACACCGACCCCGCCGCCCCCCTTGCCGCTCCCGACGGCACGGTCCGCGCGAAAGACCTCACGCTCGCCGAGAAGGCGTCGCTGACCAGCGGCGCCGACTTCTGGACGACGAAGCCGGTCGAGCGCGCCGGCATTCCGTCGATCATGATGACCGACGGCCCGCACGGCCTGCGCAAGCAGGCCGGAGCCACCGATCACCTCGGCCTCTGTGAGAGCGTCCCCGCGACGTGCTTCCCGCCAGCCGTCGGCCTCGCGTCGACCTTCGATCCCGAACTCGCGCGGCGGGTCGGCGAGGCGCTCGGCACCGAGTCGGCAATCGAGGACGTCGCGGTCATCCTGGGCCCGGGGATCAACATCAAGCGGTCGCCGCTGTGCGGCCGCAACTTCGAGTACTTCTCGGAGGACCCCATCGTGTCCGGTGTGCTGGGCGCGGGCCTGGTGCGCGGCATCCAGTCGAAGGGGGTGGGCTCCTCGCTCAAGCACTTCGCGGCCAACAACCAGGAGCACGACCGCATGCGGGTCAGCTCGGACATCGACCCGCGCCCGCTTCGCGAAATCTACCTGCGCGGCTTCCAGCACGTCGTCGAGGACGCCCAGCCGTGGACCGTGATGTGTTCCTACAACCGCGTCAACGGGGTGTACGCCTCGCAGGACCCGTGGCTGCTCACCGAGGTACTGCGCGAGGAGTGGGGATTCGAGGGCCTGGTCGTCTCCGACTGGGGCGCGGTCGAGAACCGGGTCGAGGGTCTGCCCGCTGGGCTCGACCTCGAAATGCCGAGCAGCGGCGGCCGCACCGACGCGCAACTGGTGGCCGCAGTCGAGGACGGCTCGCTCGAGGAGCGGGCCGTGGATGTCGCGGCCGAGCGCATGCTGGACCTTGTACGCAAAGCGCAGGCGCGGCCCACGGTGGACGGACCGCTCGACGTGGACGCGCACCATGCGCTCGCCCGCGAGGCGGCGGGCCGCTCGATCGTCCTGCTCAAGAACGACGGCGTGCTGCCGCTGGCCCGACAGGTGCGGGTCGCGGTCATCGGCGCGTTCGCCGAGCAGCCCCGCTACCAGGGCGCCGGGTCCTCGCTGATCAACCCGACCAGGCTCGACACGGCGCTGGAGGAGATCCGCGCACTGTCGAGCGGTCAGGTCTCCTACTCGGCGGGCTTCACCGTCGACGGTTCGGGGGACACCGCAGCCCTGCGCGAGGAGGCCGTCACCGCGGCGGGCGCAGCCCAGGTCGCCCTCCTCTTCCTCGGCCTTCCGGCCGCGCAGGAGTCCGAGGGCTTCGACCGCGAGCACATCGACCTGCCGGCCGTCCAGCTTGAACTGCTCGACGCCGTCGTCGCGGCGAATCCGAACACCGTGGTCGTGCTCTCCAACGGCGGTGTCGTCGCCCTGCCCTTCCGCGACCGCGTCCCCGCGATCGTGGAGGGGTGGCTGCTCGGTCAGGCCGGCGGCGGGGCGACCGCCGACGTGCTGTACGGCGTCGTCAACCCGTCGGGCAAGCTCACCGAGACCATCCCGCTGCGTCTCGAGGACAACCCGTCGTACGGCAACTTCCCCGGCGGGTTCGGGCACGTCCGCTACGGCGAGGGTCTCCTCGTCGGCTACCGCTGGTACGACGCCAAGGGCCTTGAGGTCGCCTACCCGTTTGGTCACGGCCTGTCGTACACGACCTTCTCGTACGGCGAGGCGACAGCCTCGCTGAACGATCGTGGGAACGTCGTCGTCACCGTGCCGGTCACGAACACGGGCGAGGTCGCCGGCCGCGAGATCGTGCAGGTCTACACGTCCCTCGCCAGCTCGGCCGTGCAGCGCGCGCCCCGCGAGCTCAAGGCATTCGCCTCCGTCGCCCTCGAAGAAGGGGAGATGAAGGCCGTCGAACTCACCGTACGCCGAGCCGACCTGACGTACTGGGACGTCCGCGTCGACCGCTGGGTGCTGGAGGGCGGCGACTACACCATCGAGGTCGGTGCGTCGAGCCGCGACCTCCGCGCCACCGCCACGGTGACGCTCGACGGCGATGCCGTGAACCTCCCGCTCACCATGGAGTCCTCAGTCGCCGACCTGATGGCCCACCCCGTCGTCGGCCCCATGGTGCAGCAGGCGATGGCCGATGGCTTCGGCTTCTCCCTGGACGACGCCGCCACGGTGAACCCGAATGAGGAGGGCCTGCGGAAGATGATGGCCGCGTTCCCGATCGGCCGCCTCGCGGGCTTCCCCGGGGTGCCCGTCAACCATGAGCAGATCCAGGCACTCGTGGCGATGGCGAACGCGCAGCAGTAGCGTCGGCGATACTCCCCCGCTGATCGCCACCGACCTGCGCAGGAAAATAACGGATGGCCGTGGAAAGCCCAGCTCTCCCCTGTCACCGCCGCGGACATCACCGCCCACGCCGCGCGGATGCCCGGCTACGGCGTGGCCTCCTGCTGGTTCCGGCGGGCCCTGGGACGACGCACCGCCCAGGGCCCTCCGTGCCACGTCGACCGCCGCAGCCTTCCTGAACCGGTCGTGGAGCGGCCCGGCACGGCCACCGCCGGGGCAGTTGCAGCGTGATGTCTGAATACAGTGAGGGCCGCGACTCTTCCTTGGACTCCTTCAGCACCTCCACCGCAACCTCGACCCAGCGCGGATCGGCATTGCCCCGCCCGCCCTCCGCCTGCGCGGTCTTCGGCACCGGCCCTAGCTCGCCGAACTCGCGAGAGGCCCGTGCCCACCGGCCCACCGTCCGCGCGGTCACCCACAATTCCGTCGCCTCGACCTCATACCGAGCCTTCAAAGGCAGGCCAGGGGTGTACTGGCCCCGTCTCGCCTTCTCGCCGCGCGCCGTGAACCTCGGCCCGCGTACACTCCCGGCAGGCCTGCGGGCCCTCATCCGCAATCAGCGGCAGGCGGGCCAAGATGTCCCCTTCAGTAGGAAGGGCAAGACCAAGGGTCGCGGCGGCGCGGTCTCATCTGGCGACGAGGTCTGGCATGTCTTCCAAGTAGTCGGCCGCGAGCTTGCGACTTTCCTGCGCGGTGAACGTTTGGCAGTCGCGCTGCCATGGGGCGACCAAACGATCCGTCAGTTGACAAGCATCATTGGGAATCAGTCAGAGGGCTGCGGCCGTAGGGCACGTCGAGCCGTTGGGCGAAGGCTTCGGGTCTCGCCAGAGCCTCGTCCTCAGATGGCCTTCAGGGCGAGCCACAGCGCGGTCAGATCATTGGTGTCGGCGATCTGCTTCCCGGTCAGCTGCTCGATGCGGCGAACGCGGTAGAGCACTGTCTGCCGGTGGACTTGCAGTGCCTCGGCCGTCCGTTGCCAGGACCTGCGGTTCTCGAAGAACACCCGCAGGGTCGTGAGCAGCTCGTCGGCCTGTCCCTGTGGCAGATCGAGGACGGGACGCAGTACGCGATCGACGAGTGCCCGTGCCTCTGCCGGGTTGCGGGGGCCGAGGAGTGGGTCGGCCTCGGCGTACCGCAGCAGTGGGGTTCCCTGCTCCTTCACGATGTCGAGCGACCACGTGGCCTCCCGTACCGCGTCGGCCATGCGGTCAGCGCGGACGATCAGATCGCTGGCGCCCGCCCGACCGAGCTGCCCGAGGGCCTGCACAAGCACCGGCACAGCGGCGTCGGGAAGGATCGTGAGCGAGGTGTCACCTCGCTGCACCGTGACGTGGCTGACGGCCGAGCGCCACAGTTCGAGGTGGGTGGTTGCGAGCAGATCTGGATCGTCGTCGTTGCGTGCCGCCACGCACACTGCTTCCTCGAGTCGGAGGCCGAACTCCTCCAGCCGGCGCTGGGCTGTGGTCGGTGCCAGTTGCGCGTCGAGGATCTGGAGCAGAAGTTCTGCACCTCTCCTGCGGTCGTGCTCGATCGTCAGGCGGGCTTGGGAAAGCGCCAGCGCGCACACCGTCGCGGCGTGCTGGAGGAGCAGCGCGTCCGGCAGTTCGGTCTGTTCGGGGAGGGCGACGAGGACCGCGTCCGGATGTGTCGGTACGTCGACCAGGAGCGCGTAACGGTCCCCTGCGAGGTGGCTCGCGATGACCCCGGCGCGGAGCCTTCCCCGGCGCTCGGCCACGGCGGTGCGAATCTCCTCGGGGAGCGGAACGACGCCCGGATACCAGTTGCGGCCGGTCGCCCGGTCGCACACCCGGACATCGCAGCCGAGCTCGCGGGACAGGGCACTCGTGAGCGATGTCAGTCCGGAGCTCTGCGAGGAGATCTGCTGCAGCGCCTGGTAGATCCGTTCGGTCCGGATCAGGCGCTGGGACTGTTCGAGGAGGGTCGCCTCGGCGACGGCGCGGGAGATCGCGACGAACGGCATGGGGTAGGCGATCCAGAGCACCGGGAAGCCCAGTTCTTCGCTCGTCCGGGCCAGCAGTCTGGTCAGTGGCGGGGCGTACATCTGCTCGCCGATGGCCAGAGCGGCGGCACCGTGATCGACCAGGTGCCGGATCAGCTCCTTCTGGCCGGACGCACTGCGGGGAATGGGCTTGCCGTTCGTCATGAGGAGTTCACCGCCGGCCACCCAGCGCCATGGCTCGGGCAGGTCTGTCGTGTGCGTCCACGAGACGGGCCGGTCCAGCGCATCGGCCCCTGAGTGCAGCCTCAGGCGCAGATGTGGCATCTCGAGCAGCTCGCCCACCGTGATCGGCATGGGCTCACGGTAGACGGCGTCTGACCATACGCATAGCAGTGTTGTGCGAATGGATAAGCACGATCGAGAATTTTGAGCGCTCCGGGCCTACGCGACGCACGTCACGGCGGCGTACATGTGGACGCCACACCTCCGCACGGCCGCCGCGAGCCAAGGACTCCTCCATGACTGCTCGATCGAACCTCATAGACGACGCGCCTCTGACGCGCTTCCACAAGAAACTGACCGCCTACTCGTCGGGCGGACCGTTCATCGACGGTTACGCGATCGCGGTCATCGGTGTCGCTTTCACGACGCTTACGCCGGCCCTGGACATGACCACCGGCGACAAGGGTCTGGTCGCGGCCGCCAGCCTGGTCGGCATCTTCGTGGGCGGGGCGGTCTTCGGTTACGTCACCGACAAGATCGGCCGGCACATCATGTACATCGCCGACCTCGCTGCTCTCGCGCTGTTCTCCGTGTTGTCCGCCTTCACGACGGAGGTGTGGCAGCTCGTGCTCCTGCGCTTCCTCCTCGGCGCGGCCATCGGTGCCGACTACCCGATCGCCACGTCGCTGCTGGCGGAGTACCTGCCGCGGCGGTTCCGCGGCCGGATGCTCGGTGCGACCTTCGTCGTCTGGGCGATCGGTGCCGCAGCGGCCTACGTCGTGGGCGTGGGCCTGGGGGAACTCGGCGCGAACGCGTGGCGGTTCATGCTCGCCAGCCCGGCCGTGTTCGCCATGGTGACCCTGTTCCTGCGGCTCGGTACGCCGGAGTCGCCGCGCTGGCTGCTCAGCAAGGGCCGTCCCGACGACGCCGACCGGGCGATCAAGAAGGTCTTCGGTCCGCAGTACGGCGTTGGGGACCTGACCGCGGAACCGGCGCTCGCGCGAACTGGCTACACCACACTGTTCCGCCCGCCGTACGTCAAGCGCACCCTGTTCGTAGGCATCTTCTGGACCGCCCAGGTGATTCCGCTGTTCGCGCTCTATTCCTTCGCCCCCGACCTGCTGGCGGGCATGGGAATCACCGGGAACACCGCCGAGGTCTTCCTCGCCGTGCTCTTCGTCATCGGCGGAGTCCCCGGGCTCTGGCTGGTCGAGCGAATCGGCCGCCGGGCGCTGCTGCTGTGGTCCTTCGGGATCATCGCGGTCGCCCTGGGCATACCCGGTCTCGTGCCCGGACTGCCGACCTGGGTCTCCTTCACCTCGGTCTGCGTCTTCGCCCTCGCCTCCGGAGGCTCCAGCTTCCTCGAGGTGGTCTACCCCAACGAACTCTTCCCGACCGCGGTCCGCGCCACCGCCGTCGGTGTGGGAACGGCGTTCTCCCGCATCGGATCGGCCGCGGCCACCTTCCTGATGCCCTTCGCCCTGGCCAAGAGCCAGAGCCTGCCGCTCCTCATCGGCGCCGTCGTGTCGGTCGTCGGGCTCCTGGTCACGCTGGCCTGGGGCCTCGAGACCCGAGGCCGGGCGCTCAGCGACACCGCCGCGGGCGCCGACCACCCGGCCGAGCCGGCTGCTTCCTCCCTCACCACCACCGTGACGAACTGACTGGAGACCGTGATGAACCACGACAGCCGCCCCGCCCCGATCGGAGCCCTGGATGCCACGAAGGTCCCCCGGTTCGCCGGCCTGGGCACCTTCGCCCGGATCCCCGACATCGGCTCGGTCAGCGACTATGACATCGCGGTCCTGGGCGTGCCGTTCGATGGAGGCACGTCGTACCGCCCGGGCGCCCGCTTCGGGCCGATGGGCGTCCGTCAGGCCTCGCGTCACCTGCGCCCCAAGTTCCATGTCGAACTCGACACCGCACCGCTCGAAGCGGTCCAGGTCGTCGACGCCGGTGACGTTCCCTGCACACCCTTCAGCATTGACGAGGCGGTTGCCCAGATCGAGGACTACGCCCGCGACGTCGTGGGACACTCCGACCGGCGCATCGTGACCATCGGCGGTGACCACACCGTCGCGCTGCCCATGCTCCGCGCGGCCAGGGACAAGCACGGCCCGATCGCGCTGGTCCACTTCGACGCGCACCTCGACACCTGGGACACCTACTTCAACGCCCCGATCACCCACGGCACGGTGTTCCGCCGCGCCTTCGAAGAAGGCCTGCTCGCCGAGGACAAGTCCATACACCTGGGCATCCGCGGACCGATCTACGACCAGATGGACCTCGTGAACGACAAGGCGTTCGGCTTCCGCGCGATCCGTGCGGGGGACCTCGACGTGATCGGAATCGAGGGGGCGGTGGACGCCGTACGGCGACGGGTGGGCGACGCACCGGTGTACGTCTCGGTCGACATCGACGTCCTCGACCCCGCATTCGCCCCCGGGACGGGCACTCCGGAGATGGGCGGGTTCAACAGCAGGGAACTGCTTCGCCTGCTCCGCAGCCTCGACGGACTCAATATCGTCGGCGGTGACGTGGTCGAAGTCGCCCCGGCATACGATCACGCCGAAATCACCTGCGTCGCCGCCGCCACCGTGGTCTTCGACCTGGTCACGCTCATGACGAAGAGCAATGTCCCCAAGCCCCTGCTCACATCCGCGAACCACTCCTGATTCAGGACGCGACGGAGCAGCCACCAAGGGCCGTCAAGGCGCCGACCGCTTTGACGGCACCGCCACCTAACCGCGCGTGCGGGGCGCCCCGGCGGATCGCATGCCGAGATGGTCGCGCGGCCGGGAGGCCGGCGACACCACCACCGAATCGATCCGCGCCGGCGCACTTGCTGGGCCACCACGGTCTGCGCGAACTCATGCTGAGAACGGCTGCCACCCGTGGCCTGGACCATCCGGTCTCCTTCACTGAAACCTTGCGCTCTGCCCGGCGCAGCGTGACCTTCACGCCCGGCGGCTCCGAGGCCAGCCCCGCGTCGTGAAACGCAAGATGTCCAACTACCACCTCAAGCGAACTGAACACCGTGTCGGGCCGCAGCCGACACCGGTGGTCAAGCCGTCCTCATCACAAGACCCCAACCGACAGGCCCCTACTGACCTTGGAAGTGTGATGTCGTTGGGGGCTGACGGATCGTTGCGGTATGCCGTTTGTATGAGGTATCCGCAGAGTGGTGTGCTGACGCCTGAACGGCAGGCGTTTCGTGAGCGGATCCGGATGGAGGCGGCCGAACGGTTCGGCGCCGGTGCCTCCAACGCGGAGGTCGCCAAGGATTTGCGGGTGAGCGTGCGTTCGGTTCAGCGGTGGCGCCGCGCCTGGCAACGGCGAGCAGGACGGAGGTGGCCGCGCCTTGTTCCGCTGGCTTCCAGGGCAGGGCGGGGGTGCCGCTGTCGGTATAGCAGACGAGGAGTGCTGGATCGACGTGGCGCATCAGGTTGGTGCGGACCACGCCGGGCATGACGGCGTTGACGGTAATGCCGTCACCGGCCCAGCGGCGGGCGGCTTCGACGGCGTACATGGTATTGGCCGTCTTGGACGGCCCGTAAGCGGACTGCGGGCGAGCGCGCCGACCGAGGCCCCGCAAGCCAGCAGCAGGACCAGCGTGCTGCTTCCCCACAGCCTGTCGAGGGCGTGCCGTGGAATGACGGCTGTCGCGAACCCGGCGTTCACCACCATGACCACAGCTGAGGTGGCCGTCGCCACTCTTATCGCATCCGAACCGAGGCTGGCGTCCGCCCACATGACGACCGGGACGGTGACGAATCCGCCACCGAATCCGAACAGCACCGCCGCGAGTCCGGTGCGGACTCCAATACCGAGCAATACCGCAACACCCACAGGGGCCACTCCACCAGCTTCGGAGCTGTTCCCGCATGCGATGCGAGATTCGCGCGCGCGTACTCGTACATCGCCAGGTTGCCGGGTTGGATCCGAAGTTCGTGACCTGCTAAGGGGTGCCGACGGCCGCGGCCGTCGGGGCGAGTGGGGTGACCGTGGTCAGTCCCGCGACGAAGCCGCCGAGCGCGGCGGCCAGATCGGTGCGCCTGAAGAGTCTCCGCAGAGTGGAGGAGCGCATGGAGGAACTCCCGTAAGTGGTGGGGAGAAGCCGGTGCGACCTGCTGGGGCACCGGTGACCTGACATGTCGGCTTACTGGGAGGGGACCGTACGACCGGTCGGCTGACCCACGCCATGTGACGGGAAGCCAGGAAAGCGGGAGCAGACGTGTCACGTATCCCCATGGCGTCGCCGGTACCGCTGTGACATGAGGGCTTCGGCGGTAGGCGACGCCGTGCAGACCGGGCGGTCACCGCTCACCGCACCGGCCGCCATCCGTCAGCGCATGGCGACGGCAGGACCATGGGGAGACGACGTGCAGACCTGGACCTCTCGTCGGACACTGGAGTGAGGGCGGTGGCCGCAGGCGTAGCCGTGCAGCGCGACACCGGCAGCACCCCCGTTCACGGTGATCGCGCGTCGGCGGCGCTGACCTCCTGCCGAGACGCCATGGGTGCCCAAACGGCGCTGGTGAAAGCGCCAGGCAAGAGGAAACGAGGAGAAGTCGGAGGGTGGCCGTGGCCGCCGACGAGGGCCTGGCCAAAGCCCGCACACAGTGGAGAGCCGAACGATGACGACTGCCAAAGACATCATGACCCCTGCAGCCCAGTGGATTCCCCTCAACGAAACGCTGGACCGCGCCGCGCAGATGATGAGGGACCACAAGGTGGGGGCGCTGCCGGTCAGCGACCCGAACAACGACGACCGAATGTGCGGCATCATCACGGACCGTGACATCGTAGTGAAATGCATCGCCGCAGGTCACGACCCCGCGCAGGTGACGTGCGGTGACCTGTGCGAGGGCACGCCGCGCTGGATCGACGCCAGTTCCGATGTCTCCGATGTCCTGCGTGAGATGGAGGACCACCGGATCAAGCGTCTTCCGGTACTCAAAGACAAGCGCATGATCGGCATGATCAGCGAGGCGGACGTCGCTCGTCACCTCACCGACGACCAGCTCGCCGAGTTCGTTCACCGCGTGTACGCAGGCTGATCCAGGCAGCCACCTTAAACGCGGTCGCTCAGCCGGCGGAGCAGGGACCAGGCGAGGCCGGCCGAAGTGGGGCCGGCGCGGCCGGCGCCGCGCCAGTCGGGCGATCGTGGTACCGCTCCTGACCCTCGCCGGGAACTGGCCGCTGGGCGCCCTGCTGATCGCCGCCGAGTGCAGCGGGCGAGCCATGCGCAATCCGCGCGGGACGCGATACTCGCCCACACCACCGCCACGCTGGGACGCGGCTGGACGTTCGGAGTGGGCACTCGATGCCGCCGGGGCCATGGCCGGGCCGCTGGTCATGGCGGGAGTGCTTTACCACCACGGCAGTTACCGCGCCGGCTTTGCCGTGCCCGCCGTGCCCGCCGTGCCCGCGGTGCCCGCGGTGCTCACGCTGGTCGTGCTGGTCGTGCTGGTCGTGCTGGTCGTGCTGGCAAGTGCCTACTGACGGTCCGCCCACTACCGAACCCGGAACGGTCCCGACCAGCCCCGGCGCCAAGCCCGGGTACGCACCGTGTCCACGGCCTCGCCATTGTTACGGCTCTGGCGCGTACGGGGTGTGCTGCGCAGGTTCCCGCCTACGAACCGGTGGACGAGCGCTGAAGAGGCTGCGTCGTCTGCGGGGTGGCGAGCCCGCCGTCGCCGGACAAGGCCAGCACTGCTGTGTCGGTGCGGATGCGCAGGTACTTCTGGGCGGTGGTGTGCCCGTCCTAGCAAGCGCGGACGTTGCCGGCGAGGACCCGCCTCGCGTGATCGAACCGTGCCAGGTCGGCGGGGTGGACGTCCCATGTGCCCGGGTGCGTCAACGGAGCACGGGTGGTTCTTCGAGCCAGTCGCTGATGCCCTATACAGCGGGGCGCAGGCAGTCCGGTTTTCTTTGTCCAGCAAAGCTGGAAATGTTCTGGCCGTAGGCGTCCTTCCAGAGCTTGTCCAGGATGGTTACCGGGTTGTCGCCGGAGATCTCGACCGTCTGCATGCCCTTGTCCTGATTGGTGAAACAGGGCCTCTGCCCCCGTCTGGACCTGTCGAACTGCGCATACGGTGCCGTCGGCATGAGGCTGAAAACCAAGCCTAGTGGCGGCGGACTGCAAAGCCCGTGCGGTTGTTCCCAGCGTCGAGCCGAGGAGGAAGCATGATTGACCAGCGCGAGGAGACGGACCGCATCGTGGTCGGGGTGGACGGCTCGGACTCATCGAAGCAGGCCCTTCGCTGGGCCGTGCGTCAGGCGGAGCTCACTGGTGGTGTCGTGGAGGCGGTGACTGCTTGGAATCTTCCGCCGTTCCACTACTCGATCCCCCGCTGGTTGCCCCCGGAGACCGGCGATGAAGCAGCTCTCGAGAGCCAGGCACGGACAGAACTCGCGGCAGCTGTTGAGGAAACCGTGGGATCACAGCCACCGGTGGAGGTACGTGCCGAGGTGCGCAACGGCACCGCAGCCACTGTGCTGCTCGACGCGTCCCGTGACGCGTCCTTGCTTGTGGTCGGCAGCCGGGGTCTCGGAGGCTTTTCGAGGCTGCTGTTGGGATCGGTGGCCCAGCATTGCACTCAGTACGCGGCCTGTCCGGTCGTCGTGATCCGCAGCAGCGGACAGTAAGCCCGGCGGTCATAGCCGACCGCCGCCCGGTGGGCACCGGACCCGACCGCGACGGCGTCTCCCGCACGCGAAACACCGAGCTGCCGCTCGCGCCGCGCGCCCAGCTCGCCGCCGAACGCCTCCCCGCCACCCCGCCCGCCGAGCCGAAATCGCGCCCAACGGCCGGGCGCCGCGTGCTCGGTGCCGGCCCCGCCGCGCCAGGACAGGCGACCGACACGGTGACACCGGGTGGCTTTGTACGTGAGCACGCAGCGCAGGCTGCAGCGCTCACCCGGCACTTCGCGTCCGGCAGGCGGGTGCGCACCACATGCCCGCCGCGTATGACTGCGGGTGCAGGACGCGCTGTGCGCCCACGACCGCGCTGGCGCAGATCATCCCCAGCAGCGCGCCCGCGACAACGTCCGCCGGGTAGTGCACCCCGGTGTGGACCCGCGAGTACGCCACCGCGGTCGCCGGCAGGTCCAGCGGAGCCGCCGCCCACGGCAGCTCCGTGCTGACGGCCGTGGCGAAGGCGAACGCGGACGCGGAGTGCCCAGAGGGGAACGACGCGGAGGCTGGCATGGGCACGTGTCGGGCCGGCGGCACTTGGCCGGCGTCCCGGTCCGGGCGGGGGCGTCGGGCGAGGACCTTGACCAGTAGGTTGGCGCTCGCCGAGGCGGCGCCGATCGCCGCGGCCCCGACCAGGGCAGCCCGGCGCGGCGCACCCGGGCGCAGCGCGAGTATCCCGGCGATCGCAAACGAGATCTTGGAGTGGTCTGCCGCTGCGGAGAGCCGCCGCAGGGCGGCGTCCAGCTCCGGGGCGGGCGTGGCCGCGCTCGCCACGTAGACCGCCCGGTCGATGGCGATCAGGTCCCGGACGACGCGCCGGACGCGGGTGCGCTCATCCACGCGCCACCGTCGCTCGCTTCGCAACTGGGGCCGGGGAGGGCGCCTGGCTCGGCCGGCCCAGGGCGATCCGGCCGATTCTCCGCCACTCCACGCGTGGTGCGGGTGGCGCGCCGGGGCGGTCGCGGGGCACGCGGACGTGAAGGGCGCCCGGGGTGATGCTGCAGTGCACGGGGGTCTCCATGGTCAGTGCCTCACCGTCCATGGGGATGCCCCGCAGCTCGTCATCTGGCGTGGACGGCTGGCGGCCCCGGCCGACGCGCAACCGCGCGAGGTGCCACGGTCCTCAGCTGCGCCCGCGCAGCCCACCCCCTCGAAGGCGGCCTGAACCGTGACTCACCGCCTGTCGCCGTTCACGTCGGCGGCTGCCATATGGCAGGCACACGCTGGAAAGGCGTACCCCGGGACGTCGCCCTGCGAGCACTGAGCGAAGGCATCGAGGCCTGCGGGCACTGCCGGCCTGACGCTGAGCTCGGCCACCTGGATGGCTAGGCGCTGCGAGGCGATCACCATGAACTCCTTCAACCGGGTCTCCATCCTCAGCAAGCACCCCGTACGGCAGACCGCCACGCCGCAGCCGGGACCCCCGGTGAACGTACGAACCCCTCCGCACCTACATTTACGCATGGCCGGACACCGGACCCCACGCCCGAAAGGCTCACGATGACCATCGAAATCACCGACTCCCCCGACACGCATCGCTACGAGGCCCGCGTGGACGGGCAGCTCGCCGGCTTCGCCGAGTACCTGCGCACCAGCGAGAGCGGACTTGTCGTCTTCACGCACACCGAGGTCGACCCGGAGTTCAACGGACAGGGCGTCGGCTCGGCGCTGGCCCGCGCGGGCCTGGACGCCGCGCGGGCAGACGGGCTGCGGGTGCTCGCGGTGTGCCCGTTCATCACCGCCTGGATGGCCCGGCACCCCGACTATCAGGACCTCGCCTATCAGAGCCGCAGCAAGGTCGAGGACTAGTACTCCAGCAGCGTTTCGCTATCTGGTCTGGTCAGAGGCGTCGTCGGGAGTGTAGTGGTCTGGTGGTGTGTCAGGGGCGGTCTTGCCGGACTGCCGCCCCAACGAGTGGATCGCGAAAATGGCTGGGCTTTGGTAGGGACTGCGCGCCTCGCGTCCTACGGCCTGCCCTCCCGGCGCGAACGCAACAGCGCGCTGATGGACCTCGCAGCACAGATGCCCCCGCCGTCCTCAGCGGGGTCCTCGGCGTCTCCATCGGAGCGGCCACCGGCTGGGCCGCCGCAGGCGACCCCCGCGCGCAGTACGCCGCCGAACTCAGCCGCCGCTCGAAGAGCGGAGACCAGGGTCTGACTGTGCACGCGACTTCAGATGCCGTTTCGACGTGACTGTGGATGTCATGCCGGCCGAGCTCGGGCTGCGACCGCTCTGGTCTTTTCCTCGACTGCTGCGGGCTCTTGCCCTCGGAGAGTCGCAGGTCCAGGTCGAGCGCCCGCAGCGCAGCGAGGACGTACGACCTGGACGGGCGGCGAGCGACGGCCACAAACGGTCCGCGAGGAAGGGCCGCAGTGACATCCGAAGTGGCCTCGAAACGGCATCCGTACGCACTGACACAGCCAAGGGTCGGATGCTGGCGGTAACACTCTCGAAAGACGGAGGCCACGGCGTGAGTGAATAAGGGACATGCTCTTCGACTTTACGCACGACCACGACGGTGAACGGCTCAGCGGTGTGTACGGCGGTGATCTGTCCGGGGCCACCGCTGTGGTGCTGCATGGCGCAGGCACCAGCAGCACGGAGCGGCTGCTTCCGTTGGTGCGGGAGTTCGTGGCCCACGGTTGTCGCGGGATCGCTTTCAACTTCTCCGGGCACGGCGAAAGCACAGGGAAGCTCAGTGAGTTGAGCCTGCGGCGACGGTTCGAGCAGGCTGTCGCGGTGATCGATGCATACGCAGCCGGGCGACCTCATCCTCCATGTCCCGCCGCCCGTCACGCATGTCGGCGGCCCCCAGGAGCGGGAAGTCGGTGGGCACGAAGGCGCCCGCGGCGGGCGTGGGGTCGAGGGCCGAGCCGTCGTGCAGGGCGAGCCAGGACCGGACGTCCGGATGCGGCTCGAACCGGTTCTCCGTCACAGCCGTTATGAGTGCGGGCTCGGCGGGCGGGGCGAGTTGCCGGAAGTCGCCCGGGGCGTGCTCCTCCAGCCACCGGTCGAGCCGGGCCACGGTCCGGGCCAGTTCCATGGGGTGTACCCCTTCGTCGGACGGAGGTGATGTCGCGCGGCGCTGCCCTGGTCCTGCGAGGAGGGTCTCTCGCAAACGGTCGTTTGCGAGAGACCAGAACCGGAACTGCCGCTACCGCCAACCAAGGTTCCGTTGATCCCCGAGGCCGAACTCGCCGCGCGCTACCCCAACGCCGCAGGCACCTCCCCATCGCCCCCGACCCCAGACCGCGAAACCTCGTGCTGAGCCTCAAGGCATTACGGTACAGGCCCGGCTTTCGCTGCTCCGGCGATCTTTTGTGACGCTCCTCTTGGGCAGTGGCATGGTGGCCGGTACTCCTGGCGGCTTCCAGGGGGCATCAAGACCCCAGATGGGCGAGCACTGTGCGCACGGCGCGGGTCACTGCCTTGCGGGACTCGTCCGTCGGGTCGTGGATCTCGAAGCCATGGACGCCGTGCGGGACATCGATGATCTCGATCGGGGCCTTGGTCTCCTCCGCTGCGGTCACGAACTCCTCGACGGTGGCGGCGATGTGCGGTGTCTCCAGACCCGCCCGGGTGAGCAAGAGGGGCGGCAGCCTCCTTCCGTCGGCCCGGAGTGCGCTGGTCGGGCTGAAACGCCGGGGAACCGCGCCCCAGCCGGGCAGGGGGGCCAGGATCGGATAGGTCAAGGCCAGGCAGCGCAGCCACTCGGGCGGGGCAGTGATCCAGTCCGCGGCGAGCAGTCCAGCGCCGGAGAAGAACCACACGGCGATGCGCTCCGGGTCCACGCGTGGGTCGGCCCGCAGCAGTTCGATGGCCTCGGTCACGTCGTCCGCGGACCGTACGTAGTCGGTGATGCCGTGCAGGCGGTGTTCCGCGATGGCGCCCACCGCGCCCAGGCTCGCTGCGTAGCGGGCGTAGCCGACATAGAACGGCCAGTCGCGCGGCGCGGGGTCGAGGTCGGACGGGAGCGGGCCGCCGTGCACGAACAGCACCGCGGGCCACGGCCCGTGCGGTTCCCCCGGTTCCGGTTCCCCCGGTTCCGGCAGGTGCAGGTCCACGCGCCCATTCCGCACCCGCGGCCGCTCCGGGACCTCCAGCAGGAACGGCCGGAGGAAGGACGGCTCGCCCTCGGGTGCGATCAGCCTCCGCCCCTCGCCCGCGGCCGCGCGGAGCAGGGCCTCGGCCAGTTCGTCCGGGCAGGAGAGCATCGGCCAGTGACCGGTGGCCAGTTCGAAGAAGCCCACCTGCGGATCGGCCAGCTTCCGGAACTGCGGCGGGCCGCTGCGCACCAGCGCCTCGACCGCCTCGATGGTCATCCCTCCCGCCGTGCACAGGATTCCGCTGGTCGGCACGGCCGCCACCGCGCCTGTCAGCCGCAGCGGCTGGGTCAGCGTGCGCGGCGGCTGGGGGCCGGCCAGCCGGCTCAGCAGCTGCAACTGGTGCGCCGAGAGGCCCTCCGTGCTGCCCCACCGGTGCCAGTCCTGCGGCCCCGGCAACGGTATTGGCCGGGGGTTGCCGTCGGTACCCAGCAGTTGATGCACCACCGGGTCCGGAACAAGGGCCAGCGCCGGGTCGCCGTGCTGCGGCAGCCCGGTGTCCAGGTGCACGATGCGGGCGACCCGCTCCGGGAGGCGGTCGGCCGCGCCCAGCACCGGATGGATGGCATAGTCGTGGCCGACCAGCACCACCTGCGGCGGGTCGAGGGAGTCGATCAGCCGGACCACGTCCTCGACATGCGTCTCCAGATCCGCATCGGCCTGCATGCTCAGCGTCACCGGGTGCGCCCCGGCACCCGTCTCCCGAAGCCGGTCGGCCACCGCATTCCAGATCCGCCCGTCGGTGAACGGGCCGGAGACCAGGACGAAAACAGACATCTACGCCTCCAGACAATAGGGTCGTCGCAGGTAACCTAGGAACTCCCCCTGAGGGAGGTTCAACCCTTGCCACCGGACGCCACACTGACCATCGGCGAGCTCGCCGCGCAGGCACGGACCACGGTCAAAACCGTCCGCTTCTACTCCGACCAGGACCTGCTGCCCGAAGCGGCGCGCAGCAGCGGCGGCCACCGGCGCTACGGACCCGAGGCCCTGGCTCGGCTCCGCACGATCCGGTCCCTGCGCTCCCTCGGCGTCCCCGTTCCCGAGATCAAGCGTGTTCTCGACTCCGGGGAGCCCCTGGAAACCGTTGTGGCACGCCGGTTGGATGACCTCGGTACCGAGCTCGCCACCCTGCGCTGGCGTGAGGCCGCCCTGCGGGCACTCCAGGAGGGCGCCCCGGAGCAGATGGCGGAACGCCTGGAGCTGATCGGAGCGGTCAGCGTCCCGCCCAGCACGACCGACATCGCCCACTACTGGCGCCGCCTGCTGCCCGTTCGTCTCTCCGCCCGCCTGCGCTCCACGATCACCGAGGCGGCCGTCCCGCAGCCCCCCGCCGACCCCACCACGGACCAGGTCCTCGCCTTCGCCCACCTGCACGCCCTGGCAACGGCCGCCACCGACCACTGCCTCGCGTCCCACCGGCCCATCACCGCCGAGCACCCGGACCTGCTCTACGACGGCCTGTACGAAGCCCACCAACTGGTGGACGCAGCCGTACGAGCCGACCGCACCCCCGGCCCGGGCGAGGCCCTGGACTGCTACGTCGCCGCCCACGCGCGTGCCTCCGGCACCCGGGACAGCCCCGCCTTCCGCCGCGCCCTCACTGTCCGCCTCGCCGCAGCAGATCACCCGGTGATGTCCCGCTACTGGCAACTGGCAGGAAAACTGACGCCCGAACTCACCCTCGGCGCGGCCGACTCCTGGCTCCGCGACGCGCTGGCCGCCAGCACGACAGCGGGCTGAGCCCACAGCCCTCCGAAGTCCACCTGCAGACGACGACCCCCGATGCGGGTTGACGCCCCACGCCTCAGCTGCCCGCCACCACCCGGCCCCGCGACGTCCGCGGCCGGGCGTGTGCCAGGAACCCGGTCAGCCACCGTGCGTGCTTGGGAACGAGCCTCGGCTCGAACGAGCTATTGCGATCCCGGTGAACCGCCACGGTGGCCGCGCCCGCAACGGACGCCCGGCCCGTAGGCGAGATACGGCGTCAGCTCCAAGCGGATGACGCTGAGAACGTCGTCACGGCTGACGGGGTGCTCCCGGCCAGGATGAGGGAAGGCCCCTGGGCCCGTGAGGGCGGCCCGGGGCTTTCACCCTGCGTGCTCCGGGCCCATATCAGCCGTTGGCGAGCGCCTTCACCCGGTCCAGCGCCCCGTTGAACCTGTCGTGGTCGCCGACGGTCGGGCCGGACGAGGTGTACTGCCACATGGTGTAGTAACCCCAGCCGGCCGGCAGCGTGCCGGCGGTCGAGGCGTAGCGGGCGATCCACAGGGGATTCTTGCTGGCGAAGCCGCCGTAGTTGCCGGTGCACTGGGTCCACCAGCTGGTGGCCGTGTAGATCACGGCTTCCCGGCCCGTGCGGGCCTTGCACGGGTCGCCGAGCCCGTGCATCCACATCCCCCGGCGGCGGGGCGACCGCAGCTGCGTGCTCGGTTGTGGGCGCGGACGGTGGCGCAGGTCACCTTGTCCCGGTTGCCGGCTATCTGGGCGGCACGTGGGCCCTGGTCATCTTGCGCACCTGACCGCACAAGCCACAGGGACGCGTGCCCGGCTGGCGCAGGTCGATGCCCAAAGTTCCAGGCGGTCGCTTGTCAGGCATGCGGAGAGAGTAAGGCCGCTGACCAAGCGGAAGGTTTCATGTCGGCCGGACCGGACAGGACCCGGTGCTACGTCGTTGACGGTGGTCAGGGTATCCGTTGTGTTCTGCGCACGGCACGACGGCGGGGGCTGATCACAAGGTGTCTTCTTATAGAAGACATTCTGAAAGATCGGTGGTCGTCTTGAGGGTGATGTCCGGCGCAGCATGCCTTCGTGCCTGCAGCAAATTTCCCACGAAAGCCATTGACGTGCTGGTGAATGCGCTGGCACAGTGACGCCACTTCGATAAGAGACAGTGTCTTCCTATAGGAGACGGTGCATGGGTACCCAGATTCTCACCTCGTCGCTCAAGACGCTGGAGGTGCTCGCCGCCCTGGCCGACGAACCGCGCGGCGTGGGGGTCTCCGAGCTGGCGCGCCGCACCGGGGGCAGCCGGGGCTATGTGCACCGGCAGTTGGTGACCCTGTGCGCCGGCGGCTGGGCCGAGCAGACCGAGAACGGGACCTACCGGCTCAGTCTCCGCGTCTCCCGGCTCTCCGAAGCGGCGTTCGCACAGGCCGGGCTCGGCCACCGCGCCACCGCAGTGATGGAGGAACTGGCCGGACTGGTCGACGAGACGGTCTCGCTGGCCGTCCTCGACGGCGACTCGGCCCGGATCGTGCAGCGGGTCGAGGTGGACCGGCTGCTGCGCGTCGATGCCCGGATCGAGGCGCGCATGCCGATCTCCGACACCGCCTCGGGCCGGGTGCTCACCGCCTGGGCGCTGCCGCACGATCTGGCCGCGTTGCGCGAGGCGGGTGTGCCCACCGCCGGGGACGATGAGCTGGAACAGATTCGGCTCAACGGCTACGCGATCTCGCTGCCGAACCAGTTGGAGCCGACCGTCGCCGTGGCGGCTCCGGTCTTCGACGCCAGGCGGCGGGTGATGGCGGCGCTGTCCGTGGTCGGTCCCATGGTCCGCTTCGACGCGGAGTCGGCCGCCGCCGACACCATGGCCTGCGCGGCCCGTGTCACCACGATCGTCTCCGGGGCCAGGTGACGCCCGCCACCCGACCCTGCCTCCGACTTTCCCCGGTCTCCTGCCCCGGAACCCGGGGCCCGAGCGCCCGCGTCCGCACGGACACGGCCCGCCGCAGCGCTCCCGCCGCCGCCCCTGACCGGGGCACGCGCCGGGGACCGCTGCACCTTCTGCAGCGCCCGACCGGACCACATCCCGTCAGTCCGTCCCGCCTGCGCCCCAGTCGTCCGGCCACAAGCCGTTCCGCCGCTGCGGCCGGACGCCCCTCAGCCGCACCGCCCCGGCGGCCGGCCCCCTCACCGGCCGCACGCCGCCGGCACTCTCCGGCGGCACCGCACAGCGTGACCCGAACGAAAGGATCCATCCGTGGCATCACAGCCCAGCCGGGCTGGGACCGGTGGCCGTCCGGCCGCCGAGATCATGACTCCCGCCGCGCTCTCCTCCCTCCAGGCCGACCGTCTCTCCTCGGCGCGGTCCCTGGTCAACCGGATGCTCCGCGAGGGGTGGCGCATCGAGCGCCGCTCGCTGACCGTCGAGGCCGACGGCAGCGGCGAGGCCGTCTACCGCATCCACGTCACCGGCCGTGTGATGGACTTCGCCGCCTTCGTCTTCCCGCCCTCTTCGCAAGAGCGCACCTTGCGCATCTTCGACCTCGGCTGGGACATGATGGGCGCCCTGTTCGACGGACCGGCCACAGCCGAGGACATCGAGCACACCCGCAACGAGATGCCGCGCCTCTACCACGGCCGCGCCACTGGACACACCCTCACCTGGTGCCGCTCCAACCGCTCGCTGCGCGTCTTCGAACACGTCGTGGAGGCGCTGGCCGCCGGCCGGCAGCCCGACACCGTCGCCCTCGCCCGCGTCGGCTACCTGATGCGCAACATCGGACTGGACGGCAACGGCACCTTCGGCACCCGCACCTTCCTCGCGTACGGCGAGGCCCACCCACTGGCGGTGCCGTACCACGCCCAGTTGCTGTCCGCGTACATGATGCGCGAGCTGAGCGCGGACCTCGTCGAGGCCTTGGCCGCCCGCCGCTCGGACACAGCCGTGGCACTCGACCCCGAGGTGCGCCGCTTCCTCGGTGTCGGCAACAGCTCGGCGCTCGGCCTGGTGCTGTGGGTCGGCAACCACCCGATGCTGGTGGACCGTTGGATCTCGTTGCGCGAGCAGGTCCTCGCCCATGCCCGCGCCCTCCCGGCCGCGCCCGGCTCGGCCGTCGCGGACACCCTGGTCGCGCTGCTGGAGCGGGCCGTTGCGTACCAGAGCGAGGACGTGAACAAGTACACCTGCTTCACCCCGGCCGAGCGGATCGTCGCCGATCTGCGCCTCGTGCTCGACGCGATCACCGCGCGGGCCGCCGCGGCGGAGACCGGGGGCCGGGTGCCGACCGTGGCCGAGCTGGTGGACGGCGTCGAGGGCGTCTCCGCCGAGGCTGCGGAGGTGGTCAACTCCGTCCTCACCGAGCTGGACCCGGTCGAGTCGGACCGGCTCGCGGCGCGACTCACCGTTGAGGAAACGTTTCGCCGGGATAGCGCGGCGACCACCGGCGAGCTGCGCGCGCTGCTTGCCGACCACTACGCCTGGGCACTCAGCGTCGACCGCACCGCTCCCGGCGCGGTCGCCAACACCTGGTACAAGTCCCGCTCCGCCGAGGAACCGCGCTGCGGCGCCACCGACGAACTGCCCGAGGGCACCATCGACCTCACCGTGGACATCCCCGGCATGGTCCAGGAACTCGACGACGCACTCGCCGCCGAGGACCCGGCCCTCCCCGTCGGCCGTCTCCTCGCCCGGCGTCCCGACCTGCGCGGCGCGGTCGAGCGCCTCCAGTCCCTCGCCGGGCAAGCGTACGCGTTTCCGCACGCCAACATCCGCGACGCCGACTTCGTGCCCGCCCGGATCATCCGCCTGGCCAACGCCGCCCTCTACGGCCTGGAGCGCACCAAGGACTACCTGGGCCGCGACCTGCGCGGCGTCATCTTCCAGGGGGCCCCCACCGCCACCGACCTGGACGGCGCCGACGGTGCCCGCACCTGGTTCTGGCCCGCCGTGCCGCGCCCGGCCGACGCGGTCAGCCTCGACGAGCTCGCACACCACGCCGCCCCGAACGGAGCCACTCGATGACCTCCGCCGCCCTCGTCTGTGCCCCCGGCACCGAAGGCACCGCCGACCGTCTCGGCCGTACCTGGCAGAACGCATCCGACCGCGAGACCCTCCACCTCTCCCTGCGCGAACTGCGCCTCATCACCGAGCGGTTGCTCCAGGCGCAGGGCCTCGCGCTCGGCGCCGTGCACGCCGTACGCGACCTGGTGCTGCACGCCCAGGCCGCCGGACTGCCCGCACTTCATTTCCTCGCCGACGGACTCGGCGACGCCGACCGCGCCCACGCCGGCCGGGTGGACATCGCCGCAGAGAGTCCCGGCGCGCTCGTCGTGGACTGCCTCGGTCAAAGTGCCCTCGTCGTGGCCCCGGCTCTGCTCGACCTGCTCCAGGCGGAACCCGGCGAGCGTGTCGTGCTGTGGGCCGGGCGCGTCGAGCGGGCCGAACTCGCCGCCGTACTGGAGCACCAGGGCGTGGACCGGGGCGTGGTGATCACCGTGGAAGCCGCCGCCTCCTCCGCCGCACCGGCCGCCGGGCTGCCCCAGGTCCCCGGGGCCCTGGCCGGCGAGGGCGTGCTCCTGGTCATGGAGCGCCGCGCGCCCGAGCTGCCCGACGACCCCGAGCTGCGCCGTCTGCTGCCGCTCGTCGGCTCGCTGCCCGCCGCCCGCGCGGTGCACACCGGTGTGGAGACCTCGACCGCCCTGTGGTGGTCGCTGTTCGACGACTCCGCGAAGGCGCTGTCCACCGAGTCGGTGACCTCCCTCAAGCACGCGGGCGCGACCACCGTCGACGACAACGGCGTGATCGAGCCCGACCTGACCGACGACGTGGACTTCGTCGGCAGTACCCGCGGCGACGCGGGCGGCCACAACGACACGGCCACGGCCACGAACGGCGAGGAGCAGCGGTGAACATCGACGGACTCGAGTGCGGCGTCTTCAACCGGACGGTCTTCGAGGAACTGCGCGCCGGCCACGTGGACTGCGTGACCAACACCATCGCGTTCTGGGAGAACGCGGCGGAGACCATGCAGGCCCTCGCCGACTGGTACGAGTTGGAGCGTGAGAACTCCGACCTGATCCGCATCGCGTACTCCACCGCCGACATCGAGGCGGCCGCCGCCGAGGGCCGCACGGCGGTCCTCATGGGCACCCAGAACGCGTCCCCGATCGAGGACCGGCTCGACTACATCGAGCTGTTCGCCCGTATGGGTCTGCGCGTCATGCAGCTCACGTACAACATCCAGAACACACTGGGCGCGAGCTGCTACGAGACCACCGACGCCGGGCTGACCCGCTTCGGCCGCAACGCAGTCGAGGAGATGAACCGCTGCGGCATCGTCGTCGACTGCTCCCACGTCGGCGATCGCACCTCGTACGACGCCATCCACGCCTCAGCCGTGCCGGTGGCGATCAACCACGCCAACCCGCGCGAGTTCTTCGACCACGCCCGCAACAAGCGCCCCGAGGTCCTTGACGCGCTCGCCGAGCGCGGCGGTGTGCTCGGCCTGTCGATGTACCCGAACATCGCCGGCGCGTGGTGCGATTCGGTCGAGGACTGGTGCCAACTGGTCGCCCGCACCGTGGAGCGCATCGGCGTGGAGCACGTCGGCGTCGGCTCCGACCTCGGCCGCTTCCTCACCGAGGAGGACATGGTCGAGATGCGCAAGGGCCACTGGACACGCGGCCCCGAGTACGGCGCGGGCAAGCCGGGCCAGTCGCCGGTCGTGTCGGACCCGGAGTGGTTCGAGACGGCCGCCCAGTTCGGCAACATCCCCGAGGGCCTGGCCAAGGTCGGCTTCTCCCCCGCCGAGGTGGAGAAGCTCTGCGGTGGCAACTGGCTGCGCCTGTACCGCCAGACCATCGACGTGGACCTGCAGGGCGGCCGGCCGGCCGCACCCGCCGCCTGACACTCTCCCGGCCGGCGGCGGACCGCACACCCGCCGCCGGACGGCACGCGCCCGGAACGGGCCCCACTTCCCGGCCCGCCCGGACCCGCCGTACGAAGCGATCCCTCCGCCTCCACCATGCCCATCTCTCCGAGTGGAGACCCCCGTGACCCACCATCCCAGCAGACCACCGGCAGGCGGCCCACCAGCCCGGCTGCGCCACCGCGCCCTGGCCGCCCTCGGCCTGGCCGTCGCCCTGACGGCCTCGCTCACCTCCTGCGCGACCGTGGGCGTGCCGGCCGAGGCCGCCCGCCACACTCTCGTCGTCGACACGGCGTTCAACGCCAAGTCCATCGACCCGGCCCGCGTCTACCAGCCCACCGACTATCTCGTCGACCACGCCCTGTACGAGACGCTGACCACGTACAAGGGCGACGACCTGCGCACTCCCGTGCCCGGCCTCGCCGAGTCGTGGACCAACTCCGCCGACGGGCGGACCTGGACGTTCACCCTCCGCGACGACGCCCGCTTCAGCGACGGCACGCCGGTCGAGGCGAGCGACGTCGTCTTCTCCTTCGACCGCCTCCGTCACGTCGACGCCAGCCCCGCCTACCTGATGTCCGGCCTCACCCTCGAGGCCAAGGGCACGCGGACCGTCGTCCTCACCACCGAGGCCCCCCGCGCCGATGTGCCCGCCATGCTGGTCACTCCGCAGTTCGGCGTACTCAACGCCGACGCGGTGCGCGCCCACGGCGGCACCGACGCGAAGGACGCGGCCACCCAGGACAAGGCCGAGGCCTGGCTCAACACGACGTCCGCGGGCTCGGGCCCGTACCGGCTGAAGAGCTACAGCAACTCCTCGCAGATCGTGCTGGAGGCCAATCCGGAGTACCACGGCGTCACCCCCGCGTACCGGCGAGTGATCATCCGGAACGTGCCCTCGGCGCAGCAGCAGCTGCTCGGCGTACAGTCCGGCGACTCACAGATCGCCCTCGACATCTCCGCGCTGCAGAGCAAGGGCCTGGGCGGCGGCGCCCTCACTGTCGACGACAGCCGGGCCGCCGAGGTGCTCTACCTCGCGGTCAGCCGCGACAAGAGCCTGCCCACCGCCGACGACGACCTGCTGAAGGCCATCCGGCTCGGCATCGACTACAAGGGCCTGGTCGAGATCGCCGGCCCCGGCTCCACCCAGGCCACCGGCATCCTGCCGACCGTCTTCACCGGCGGCCTCGGCAAGGAGGACGCCACTGCCCACGACCCGCGGACGGCCCGCGCGCTCGTCGAGAAGGTCAAGGAACGGCGGGGCCTGAAGAAGATCGAGCTGACCCTCGACTATGCCGGCGACTACCACCGGCTGGCCGGGCTCGACTACGGCGTCCTGTCCCAGCGCATCCAGAGCGACCTGGAGAAGATCGGCGTCACCGTCACGCTCCGCCCCTCGCCGACCTCCACCTCCCTGCAGCGGTACGTGGACGGCAAGACCCAGCTCGCCCTGTGGTCCTACCCACCCGACTACCTCGACCCGCAGAACATCCTCGGCTTCGCGCCCGGCGACTTCCTCTCCAAGCGCGTCCACTGGCCCGCCAAGGCCGCGCCCCAGCTCGCCGCTCTCACCAGGAACGCGTACGCCTCGGTCGCCGAGAAGGACCGGCTCACCGCCTACCGGGCGTGGAACCGCGCGATGAACGAGAGCGGCCCATTCGTCCCACTGCTGGAGCCGAACTTCGTCACCGTGGCCTCCTCCAAGGTCACCGGACTGGTCCGCAACCCGCTCTACTACCTCGACCTGGCCGCGCTCGGCCGCTCGGAGGAGTGACCCCATGACCGACACCGCCCCCAGCGCGGCCCTCGCGGACCGCGTCCCCACCCCCGCCGGCCCCGCTCCCGGACCCGTCCAGGGCCCGCTCCGCGTCCGCCGCAGAATGCCGCCCATGCCGGCGTACGTGCTGCGCCGCGTCGCCTCCTCGGCGCTGATCGTTCTCGGCGTCACCCTGGTCACGTTCCTGCTCAGTTCCGTCGTCCCGGCCGACCCGGCCACCGCCAACCTCGGTCAGCGCGCCCTCGACGACCCCGGGATCGTCGCCCGCTACCGCGCCGAGCAGGGCCTCGACCGGACGCTGCCGATGCAGTACCTCACCTACCTCGGCCACCTCGTCACCGGCGACCTGGGCACCTCGCAGCAGACCCAGCGCCCGGTCCTCGACGACCTCGCTGACAAGCTGCCCGCCACCCTCGAACTGGTCACCGCGGCCACCCTGCTGGCCCTCGTCGTCGGCGTGCTGCTCGGCGTCCTCTCCGCCCGCGGCCGCGGCGGCCGTCTCGACCGGATCGTCCGCACCCTGTCGCTCGCCGGCGTCTCCCTGCCGACCTTCTGGATCGGCATGGTCGCAGCCGTGGTCTTCGTCAAGAACCTCGGCGCCCTGCCCGGCTCCGGACGGCTCGCCCCCGCCCTCGATCCACCGCACCAGATCACCGGCTTCTACACGGTCGACGCGCTGCTCGACGGCGACCTCGACACCTTCGCCTCGGCCACCGCCCATCTCGTCCTGCCGGCCTCGGTCCTCGCCCTGTCTGTCGTCGGCATGGTGCTGCGCTTCACCCGCAGCGCCGTTCTCGAATCGCTCTCCTCCGACTTCGTCAAGGCCGGACGCGCCAAGGGCCTGCGCGAACGGGGCGTCCTGTGGGGCTACGCGGTCCGCTCCTCCTCCGGCCAGCTGATCACCGCCACCACCCTCTCCTTCGGCCTGCTGCTCGCCTCGACCGTCTACATCGAGCAGCAGTTCTCCTGGAACGGCATCGGCCAGTACGCCTTCCGCAGCTCGACCAACCTCGACCTGCCCGCCGTGATGGGCGTCTCCATCCTCACCGCCCTGGTCTTCGTCGTGGTCAATCTGATCGCCGACCTGCTGTACGCCGCCTTCGACCCGAGGATCCGCCTCTCATGACCGCCATCCTTTCCCCGGCCACCGCACCGGGCCGCAGCAGAAGCCGGATGTCCGGCACGCTGCGCTGGGCGCGCCGCCACCCCGCGCAGGGCGTCGCCGTCTGCGTGCTCCTGCTGTGGCTGGCCGTCATCGTCCTCGCGCCCCTGCTCGCCCCATACGACCCACTCGACCAGAGCGCGGTGCCCCTCGAAGGCCCGTCGTCCGCGCACTGGCTGGGCACCGACCCCGCAGGCCGCGACGTGCTCTCCCGCGTCCTGTACGGCGCCCGGCTGTCCGTCCCGGTCGGCCTGCTGCTGGTCACCGCCGCCGCTGTCATCGGCACCGCCGTCGGCCTCGTCGCGGGCTTCTTCGGCGGCTGGGTGGACGAGGTCCTGATGCGCGTCACCGACGTCGTCTTCGCCTTCCCGGTGATCATCCTGGCGATGGCCGTGGCCGCCTCCCTCGGCCCGTCCCTCACCAACGCCGTCATCGCCGGAGCCCTCGTCTGGTGGCCCGGCTACGCCCGGACCGTGCGCTCCACCGTGCTCTCGCTGCGCGAGTCCGACTTCGTGCACGCCAACCGGCTCGCGGGCGTCGGCTCGGTCCGCTCCATCCTCGTGGACCTGCTGCCCGGCGTCGCCGGCTCGCTGCTCGTCCTCGCCATGCTCGACGTCGGCGGCGCGATCCTGCTCCTGTCCGGCCTGTCCTTCCTCGGCCTCGGCACCCGGCCCCCCGCCCCGGAATGGGGATCGATGATCTCCGAGGCTTCGCAGTACTTCAACCAGTGGTGGCTCGCGGTCGTCCCCGGCCTCGCCATCGTCACGGTCGTGATCGCCTTCAACACCCTGGGCGACGCCCTCCGCGACCGGCTCGACCCCAAGCTCTCGACGCCTGGAGAACGGTCATGAGCAGCGACAACACCCTCAACCCGCGCCACGGCGACTCCCTCGACGGACCCGGTCCGGGCCGCGACGCCGCGGACGCGCCCGACGCCGCCGTCCCGCTGGACTCCCGAGCGGGCACCGGCACCGCCCGCACCGGCACCGAGGGCGCCGAACCCCTGCTGCGGGTGCGCGGCCTGACGGTCACCCTGCCCCGTGCCGGGCGCGAGGTCCGGCTCGTCGACGGCGTCGACCTCGACGTCCGTCCCGGCAAGGTCCTCGGCATCGCCGGGGAGTCCGGGAGCGGCAAGACCGTCACCGGCATGACCCTGGTCGGCCTCGGGCCAGACCGGGCCGCGGTGACCGGCTCGGTCCGCTTCGACGGCCGTGAGCTGGTCGGACTGTCCGACAAGGAGTGGGGCCGGGTGCGCGGCCGGGAGATCGCGGTCGTCTTCCAGGACCCGTCCTCCTCGCTGCACCCGATGCTCACCGTCGGACGCCAGATCACCGACCACGTCCGCCGCCACCAGGGCCTCGACCGCAAACAGGCCGCCGCCCGCGCGATCGAACTCCTCGACATGGTCCGGATCCCCGGCGGCGCCTCGGCCGCCGCCCGCTACCCGCACCAGTTCTCCGGCGGCATGCGCCAGCGCATCGCCATCGCCTCCGCCCTGGCCTGCGGCCCGCGCCTGCTCATCGCCGACGAGCCGACCACCGCCCTCGACGTCACCGTCCAGGCCGGGATCGTCAACCTCCTCGACGAACTGCGGCGCGAGACCGGCATGGCGATCGCCATGGTCACCCACGACCTCGGCGTGCTGTCCTCCGTCGCCGACCGGATCGCGGTCTTCTACTCCGGCCGCGTCGTCGAGGCCGGCACCGCCGCCGAGGTCATCGGCGCGCCGCAGCACCCGTACACGCGGGGCCTGCTGGCCGCGCTGCCGCACACCGCGCTCGGGCAGCGCTCCGCGGTCGGCCGCGCCGTGCCGCTGCGTCCCATCCCCGGCTCGGCCCCGGCCGCCGACGCGCTGCCGCCCGGCTGCCCGTTCCACCCGCGCTGCGCCACCGCCGTCGACGGCTGCGACCGCGACCGGCCCCTCCCGGTGACCGTCGGCCCCGCCCGTACGGTCGCCTGCGCACTGGCCGAGCCCGGTGTGATCCGCCCCGCCGACGAGCCGATGGCCCCCGCCCCCGGCGCCCTTTCGGCGGCCGGCACCCCCGCAGGGAGGAACGCATGACCGCGAACGCCGGCGCCACCGCGCCGCCGCTGCTCCGCGTCGACGACGTGGTCGTCGAGTACCCGCGCAAGGGCCTGCCGCCGATGCGTGCCCTGGCCGGGGTGAGCCTGGAGGTCGCCCCCGGCGAGATCGTCGGCATCGTCGGCGAGTCCGGCTGTGGCAAGTCCACTCTGGCGCGTACCGTCACCGGGCTCGTCCCGGCGCACTCCGGCTCGGTCTTCTTCGACGGCACGGCGGTCGGCGCGATGGGGCGCCGCCGCCGCGACCCCGGTCTGCTGCCGCTCCAGATGGTGTTCCAGGACCCGAACGCCTCACTCAACCCGCGCCGCACCGTCGGCGCGCAGATCGAGGACGTCGTGGTCGCCCGTGACCGGGGGCACGGCGTGAGGCGGGCGCGCCGCGACCCGCGGGCGGCCCGCGAGGCCGCCGAGGCGCTGCGCCGGGTCGGCCTGCCGGGCGGGGCGGCGGAGAAGTATCCGCACGAATTCTCCGGCGGTCAGCGGCAGCGTGCGGCGATCGCCCGCGCGCTCGCCTCCCGCCCGAAGATGATCGTCGCGGACGAGCCGGTGTCGGCTCTGGACGCCTCCGCCCAGGCCACGGTGGCGAACCTACTGCGCGACCTGTCGCGCGAGGAGGGCATCGCGCTGGCGTTCATCTCGCACGACCTCGCCGTGGTCGGCGCGCTCGCCGACCGGGTCGTGGTCATGTACCTGGGCCGCGTGGTCGAGACAGGCACCGTCGAGCAGATCTGGTCCGCGCCACAACATCCCTATACGCAGGCCCTGTTGGCAGCCGTGCCCGTGCCCGACGGCACCGGCGCTCGGCCCGAGGCGCTGACCGGTGAGGTCCCGGACCCGGGCAGCCCTCCGCCCGGCTGCCGCTTCCATCCGCGGTGCCCGCTCGCCACCGACCGCTGCCGGACCGAGGAACCGGTGCTGCTGCCGGTGCCGGGCGCGGCAGCCGGAGAGACGGCCGGGTCCCGCGTGGCCTGCTGGGTCGCGCAGGACCGTGAACCGACCGACGCCAGGCGCTGACCCCGCCGACCGCCGGGTGCGGAACGGATGCTCCGAACCCGGCGGTGCCATCCGCCGTCCCGGCTGCGGCCGGCCCCACCCGGATCCGGCAGCCTCTTACGCGACCGCGTCCATCTCCCCCACCACCCACAACCAACTCAGGAATAAGGGGAGAGAGGAGGGTTTTGACGATCCCTCGCTGCCCTGGAAACCTGTTGCGACAAGGGGGAATGCAGGACTCGCTGGTGCCGGGCACGGAAGTGGCTTCGGCAGTGGGAACGCAAGCCCGGCGACGCGGTTGTGCAATCTGTGCGGCTGCGCGGCGGAGCTCACGCCCCTGCTACGAGGCCCGGCAGCGCAGCAGCTGCTCATCACCGTTCATCCGACCAGCCTTCCAACCGGCACCAACAACGCGGGTTTACACAATCCCCATGGCGGTGCAGCCGAAGAAACGGCAACCAGGTCAGACGTGAGGGTCAGCAGCAGGACAGCTTGGCGACATCGGCGGTGTAGGTCTGGGCGGCGAGCTTCAGCGCCTCGGCCATGGTCAGGTATGGCGTCCAGGCGCTGGCCAGCTGGTCGACACTCATCTGCCCACTGATCGCGTAGGTGGCAGTGATCAGCTCCCCCGCCCCGTCGGCAACGGCATGCACGCCGAGCAGCCGGCCGGTAGCCGCCTCGGCGACGAGCTTGACCAGGCCGCGGGTGTCCCGGTTGGCCAGCGCCCGCGGCACGTACGCAAGGGCAGAGTGCGGCAGTCGCAGTGCAGGTCGGCTTCGGTCATCTGGCCGTCGGTCATACCGACGGAGGCGATGGCGGGGCTGGTGAAGATGACCCTGGGCAGTGCGCGGTAGTCCAGGATGCGGTCCGCTCCGGCCAGGCCGTTGTCGGCGGCCAGACCACCCTGCGCCGCGGCCACGTATACGAACTGCGGTCCTCCGGCGACATCGCCCGCCGCCCAGATCCGGGGGTGGGTGGTGCGCTGGTAGTCGTCGACGGTCACCTCGCCGCCCGCCGGTCTTGACTCCCACCGCATCGAGATTCAGGCCCGCCGTAACCGGGCGGCGGCCGGTGGCGATCAGCAGCTGCTCGGCCCGCAACTCGACATCCTCACCGCCGCGGTCGGCGGTGAGGATGTAGCCGGGTTCACCTCGCCGGACAGCCGTCAGACCGGTACCGGTGTGCACGGCGATGCCCTCGCCTGTGAAGACGTCCTCGATGGCGGCGGACACCTCGGGCTCCTCGACGGGAGCCAGCCGGTCCAGGGCCTCGACGACGGTGACCTGGGTGCCGAGGCGGGCGAAGAGCTGGGCCTGCTCCAGACCGACCGCGTTGCCGCCGACGACCACCATCGACTCCGGCAGCACGTCGAGCTCCATCGCGGTGGTGGACGTCAGATAACCGGCCTGCTCCAGACCGTCGACGGACGGGGCCCAGGGCGCGGAACCGGTCGCGATCAGATAGTGGGCGGCCTCGACCCTGCGGGTGCCGCCGCCGCTCAAGGCGACGTCCAGCACCGGGTTCTGTGCGGTCCCGGAGAAATCCGCGGTGCCGCGGCCCGTGCCGCAGACGGCGAGGAAGCTCCTCCTCTCTAACGAGGCAGAGGGATCAGGCGCCGTACTTGGCTGGCCTCGCGACCTCGCCCGTGTCCATATCCCGCGCGAACGCCCTGGTGGATGAGGTGTCACCGCGATAGACGATGACGACTGCTGCGAGGCCGACGGCCAGACCGAGAGCGGTCTGCAGACCGAACGGTTCACCGAACATGAGGGCTCCCCAGACTGCCGTGACCGGAGCCATGAGGAACATGAGCGTATTGACCTTGGTAACTCCGGAGCGCCTCAGGATGAGCCAGTACAGCCCGTACCCGCCGAAGGTCGACAAGGCTACGAGCCAGGTGATCGCGGCCCAGAATGAGAGCTCTGCGGGCGGCTTCGCGACTCCGGCACTCACGGCAAGGGCCGTGAAGATGACGGCACTGGTGGCGCAGTGGATGGTCATCGACACCGCGGGCGCGACCCGCGCGCGGGAGCGGCTTTCGAGGAACGTGGCCGCTACCAGCGAGAACATGCCGAGGAAGGGGATGAGATAGGCGCACCAGGCCGCACCGGTGCCAGCCGCGGCATCGGCCATGGTGACGATGGCGACGCCGCCCATCCCCAGGCACAAGCCGAGCCACTGCTTGCGCGAGGCGTATTGACGCAACAACGGTCCGGCAAGTGCTCCGGTGACGAGGGGCTGGACACCGTCGATCAGGGCTGTGGTGCCGCTGGAGACCCCGAGTTGGATCGCGTAGTAGACGGTGAGCAGATAGCCGCTCTGCGAGAGCACGCCGATCATGGCCTGCCGGGCCACATCCCGCACCGCGAGGCCCCGCCACGACGTTCCGGAAACGGCGGCAATGACGATCAGGGTGACGGCCAGCGGCAGGAACCGCCACATCAGGATCGTGACCGCGGACGCACTGCCCGCGCCGAGCTTGGCCCCAATGAACCCGGAACTCCAGCAGAGCACAAAGGCGATCGAAAGCAGGAAGTTCACGTCTCCCCCTCCACTATACAGATCGGTATACCCAACCGCTCACTATACAGATCGGTATACTGTTGAGCATGGGCACTACCGAGAGGCCGCAACGGATCACGATGACCCCTGCCGCACGGCGCGTCCTGGAGGCCGCCGCGAGGCTGTTCTACGAGCGCGGCATCCATGCCGTCGGGGTGGATCTGATCGCCGCCGAGGCCGGGGTGACGAAGAAGACCCTCTACGACCGGTTCGGCTCGAAGGAGCAGATCGTCGTGGAGTACCTCGCGGATCGCGATGAACGCTGGCGCGCCTTCCTCGCCCAGCGCCTCGACGCCGCACAGTCGTCGTCGGCGGCGCGCGTCCTGGCTGTCTTCGATGCCTCGCGCGCATGGTCGGCGAAGAACAGTTCCAAGGGGTGCAGCATGGTCAACGCTCACGCCGAGATCAGCGATCAGTCTCACCCCGCCTACCCGATCATCACCGGACAGAAGCAGTGGATGCTCGCCCTGTTCACCGACCTCGCCGGGGACATCACCCCGGACAGGGCCGACCATCTGGGCCGGACGCTCATGCTGCTTCACGAAGGAGCGCTCGTCGCGCACGGCCTGAACATCTTCGCGGACCCCATCAGCCATGCCCGCGAACAGGCGCAAGCTCTCCTTGCCGCCACGGGGGACTCCGCAGCGAAGAGGTGAGGCGACACCCAAAGACCGCTTCTGAGAGCCGGAAACAGGGGAATAGCGCACGGTCGGAATGAGTCCTCTGCGCCAGTAGGACGGCGGTGTCGAGGCGGCTGAGAACCGGGTGTGGGTGCCTGCGCCCGACCATGTGCGGCCGGTCGACGGCATCGACTACGACCAGGTCGCCACCGAGCGGCTGGAGCCGTCGCCTCAGTCAGCGGTCCGGGAGGCGCTCGGGGAGCGCCGGCCTTCGGGCTGGGTGCTGGCGAAGGTGCGCGAGGGGCGGGGCCCGGCCCGGGGTGTGCTGCACGCGCCCGACTGTGAGGAGGCGCCGCGGAGCGCACCGCTGCTCGATCTGGAGCACGCCCTGATCACCGCAGAGAACCCGGCGACGCGGCTGTTCACGCTGTGCGGCTGCGCTCTGGAGTTGACCCCGCTGCTGCGGGGCTTCGACCACATCGCCGAGTCCGGCGACTCCTGATCGCCTGGCCCCGGTGAGGCGGCGGCGCCGACGCGCAACCTGGCGAGCGCGGCCCCGATCCCCGCCTGCGTCTGCGTCTGCGCCGTCCCTTCTCCTTCAACTTCAGCAGGGACATGGGCGAAAGCGCCCGCAACGGGGATGTCAGGGGTCCGACCACGCCCGTACGGTGGGGGTGACCTGCACGGATGCGGCGGCGTCGCCGAGGCTCGCGCAAGAGGAGTCGCAAGAGATCCCGCAGAGTAGACGCAAGGGTTGGCGCAGGAGATGTAGCCACGAGGCGGTCCCGGGCCCGGTTCGAACAGCCGTACCTTTGGGTCGTGGCAGCCTCGTACGACTTCCCCCAGGACCTGATCGACGCTCAGGACGAACTCCGTCAGGTCCGCGCTGAACTGCAGACGGTCTCCAAGCGGTTGCCGTGGCCGGGCCGAACCGCTGGACGCGTGGGAGACGCACCGGTCAGGAGATTTCGCCTCTGCTCCCCTTACTTCCGACTGCTGCCGCTTAATGTAGCGGAAGCCCACGCTTAGGGGTGGTGCACAGGGCCATTGCGGTAGCGACGCGACCGGTAACACCGCTCAGCCGCGCGACCACTTCTGCTCGGCCCACGGGAGGTTGGCCGGCGCAACCCAGAAGTTGTTGAAGAACCTCACAACCTGCGTGGAGTCCGGCGCATCCAGCCCGGGTGGGGGCAACTCGCGGCGCTCCGCCGGCCGGGAGCACCCCAGAATGGCCTGCTCGAATCCGGCCGGGGTGTAGTAGTTGAGGCAGTGACAGACTTCCGTCCCAGTCACCTTGAACTCGTGCACGACGTTCCGCGGGAGGTGGCCCAGGCTACTCGGCCCGAGGACGACTTTCTGCCCCCCGATGATGGCTGTCATCTCGCCGGACAGGACGTAAAACGCCTCGTCCTCGAACGGGTGGACGTGCGGAGGTGGGCCGGACCCGACCGGCATGAACTGTTCGATGACGGAGTACTCGCCGTTGGTGTCGTCACCGCTGGCCAAAACCAGCCAAAGGATGTCAAGCAGCCACCGCGCGGGGGCATCGTCCCTGCTACGGGCAAAGGGATTGCCAGATACGATCAGATCCATGGCGATGACCTCCAGGAGCGCTACTTTGCTCCCGGATAGTGGACTGTTCCGACCAGCCTCTTGTTCGCCGGGGCGCCTGCTTGCCAGATGGTCAGGCTCGATGCAACCAGGGTCACGCACAGGCGATCCATAACCCGGCCTGGTGAGCTGCTGGTTTCGACCGACCGGTTATCTTTGGATTCCGCTGAAAATACGCTACCTCAGCTGCATCAGCGCGTCTAACCCATCGCTGGCAGGGGCGATCGTCGGTTCCCGCCACGTGCCCGACGGGATGTCGTCAGCCTTACTCGCGGCGCTCCTTCAGTCTGTGCCGTCTCTCGCCGCAGCATTATCAGTGGTGATCGAAGACAGCCCGGGACCGCAGCAGAGCGGGCCGCCGTACGCCGTCGGCGGTCATGAGGGAAGGTGGGGTGTCGCATCCGGGCGAAGATCGGTCAACTGCTGGCATAGGTGAGATCTACCAGCGCAGCCGTGCCTGGCCACCCACGCTCCCTATCAGCCGCCCATCGGTGAAGACCCGTAGGGCTCGAGACCGGCACCGACTCCTACCGCCTCGCCAGCACACGGGCCCGAGCCGAAGAACCCGCCAAGACGGGCTGGCCTCAGACAGCTACCTCCCTCGACTGCCAGCCGCCCTGACAGGCGGCTGGCAGCCCCGCATTCGTGATGCTCCCAGCAGGCACATCCGGTCCAGGCCGCGCTCGGCCGCCGCAGTGCGTCAACAGGTCTCACGAATCGAGTACGGCGGCGACGGCCTCGATCTCGACGAGCTGGTCCTTATAGCCGAGCACAGTGACGCCCATCAAGGTGCTGGGGACGTCATGGTCGGCGAACGAGTCCCGGACCACCTCCCAGGCCGCCACCAAATCCACCCGCCGGGTCGATGCGACGAGAACCCTTGTACTGATGACGTCGTGCAGTGACGCGCCGGCGGCAGTGAGAGCAGCCTGCATGTTCTCAACGGCTTTCAATGCCTGGCCCGCGTAGTCTCCGATCGCTGCGGTGGAGCCATCGTCGTTCAGTGGACACGCCCCGGCGAGGAAGATCAGGCGGGACTCGGCGGGCGCCGTGGCTGCATAGGCGTACTCGGCGACGTCGGACAGGGAAGCGGAGCGGATCAGAGAGATGGCACGGGCCACGGTCGTAGGGTCCTTTCCCATCGAGTGTTGAGCGCGGACATCCTGCCAACGGCGCGTCGGCGCCGCCTTCCCTTTTCTCGCCCCCCACGGCAACGCCGTCGCTTCTGGTCGACGCTCGTGAGACGGGTGATCACCAACTGACTCCGGAACCCGTCGAGAAACACTGTTTCGAGAGATCAACGAAGCCAACCCCGCGCGGATGTTCCCCAGCTCCCTGAAGCTAGGCGTCGACGACCGGACCACTCCCTGGTGAGGGGCGCAGCGATCTGGCCGCACGGGACGGATGGGGGTGGCAGGCAGTCTTTGGTGCAGACGGCGGTGTCCGGTCAGGAGTCAAGGCCGGTGGTGTATCTACTGATCGGGCTGACCGGGTCGGGCAAGACCACATATGCGAAGCAGTGGCTGGTGCCGGCCGGGGCAGTGCGGCTGTCCGTGGACGAGCGGGTCCACGAGAGGCACGGCTGCTACGGCGTCGACTATCCGGAGCGGGAATATTTCTCCCTGAAGGCCCCGGTGGTTGCCGAGGTCCGCGAGGAGCTGGTCGTGATCACCGCCGGGCAGGACGCCGTGCTGGACCACGGTCTGTGGCTGCGCTCGGACCGTGAGGAGTGGACGAAGCTCGTCGTCGAGGCGGGCGGCCGCACGAAGCTGTTGTACTTCCCCGTCGACCGCGAGGAGCTGCTGCGGCGCCTGGAGGAGCGCAACCGGCGCAAGGACGCGAACGCGCTGACCGTCACGGTGTCGGCGCTGAACGACTTCTACGCCCGGTTCGAGCCCCCTCATGGCGAGGGTGAGGAGATCATCCAGCCCGGCTCGTTCTGACCCGCCGGGGGTCGCCAGGTGGCAACCAGCCGCGTGGCCTCTGCCTCCCACCAGGCAGGGACGGCCCGGAGCGAGACGGGTCGGAAGCCCAGTTGCGGCGAGTCGACGGCGATCCGGCCGCCGTGGCGCTGAAGGTGCTCCAGCAGGCGGCGGGCCTCCGCCAGGCGGGCCAGCGAGGCGGTCTTCCATGTGCCGTCCGCCAAGTGCTGTGCGCGCCGCTCGGCGTCCTGGCGGACGCGGTCGCGCCACTTGAAGTGGTGGACCACGACAGGCGGTCGGTTCACGGGGCGGTGGCCCTCTGCACGATGATTGCCACCCAGGCCACGACCCCGACCATGAGGCCGAGCACGCCTCCGCCCGCGCCGTGTGCAGCCCAACAGAGCCGCAGGTGATCCTCGACCGCCCGGCCGCATGCGTCGATCGTGTTGGACGCTCGACCGATGTTCGCCAGGAACTGCAGCCACCGGTGAGCCTGTTGATGCTCTGCGACAGTGGGGAACTTGCCCTACGGGATGGGGCCATGACCGGAAGGTAGCGGACCCGTAGTCGAGATCGGGTGCAGCTGACAACATCTGACCATCGAGCGCTGGGAGACACACAGTGAACCATCGGGATCGCGAGACAGCACGAGCTGTGGCACGCTACCTGGCGCAGTGGTTGTCCGGCGTCGTTGCCGTCGGCGCCTTGGCGCTGTTGGGCATGATCGGGCTGATGAACGGTCCTCAGATGTTCGTGCTCTTCCTCAAGCGAGGCAGTCTTTCGCCTCTCATCATGATCTTCACTGTATCGGTGTTGGCGTGGCTATTGCTCCTCGTGGCAGGAGCACGATCAGGACGACATGAAGAATGCTGAACGCTGGATCTCTTTGGTCAGCAAGGTGATCGCGTTCGTTTCCACATAAGGCGCATCACCGTGGAGCCCTTGGCCTATCCGCCCTGCTTCTCCGCCACGGCGTCGGGGTTGGTCACTACAACGGCGGCGTGCTGAGCGGAGCGCCCACCTTCGCCTTCAGCAGGGCACGGGCCTCCTCGGCGACGTCCTCCTGCAGCTGCACCTTGTGCTTGCGGCGGACAGTGACAACGACGCCGGACAGGCGGCGGTCGATGGTGGAGGGGATGGTGAGGCGACCCGGGGGCCGGGCGGGGGGCCGGGCGGGCTGGAGCCAGCACCATTCGACAAACAGCACGAGCGTGCCGGAGCGGACGACGAGCGGGGGCAAGTTGGCCTCGGCGCAGAACCTGAGCCAGACCTTGCAGTCGGCGGCGCACGCATCGCGAGTGTTCCGCGGACGCCGCGCGTCGCGTGATGGGTGGCGTCCCGGTCGATGCCGGCGAACCGGCCCGGGCGGATGCCGGCGTCGACCTGACGGATCGTGATGCTCAGCGTGACCGATGACGATGTTGCGCTGCTCAGCCACGTCGGATGAAGAACAAGGCCGCCGCCACAACCAGCACCAGCCCGGCCGCGATGAGGTACAGGCCAAGACGTTCTTCGGGCACTGCCGGTGACCACACCCGCCAGGCCGACGGGGTGTAGCCGTCGGCCGCCAGGAAGGCCCCGTAGACCCTGGGGGGCGCACTGGTCTGGCCGCGCGCCCACAGCAGCACGCCTATGGCGGCGCAGGTCGCGGATATCGCATACAGGACCGTGACGCAGCGCGGGAGCGGTCTGTTCACAGGTTCTCCCTCGCCTCTGTCGTTGTGGTGTATGGACTATCGCTGCCCGTACCGGTCACGTCCGCGCCGGGGTCATCGTGTCAAGTGCCTGTGCGTACAGCGTGGAGCGACATGGTCATGGTGAGCCATCCCGCTGAGACGGGGACTTCCTTGCTGGCGCCCTTGCCGGTGAGGCCGAACAGCGTAGAACACCAGACGTCCACGTCGGCGGTGCTGCCGGTGTAGGTGCGGAGGGATGTTCCTGGCGGCATGGCACGAGAAACGAACCGACTGCCGGCGGGCAGGCGGCCCTGCTCGTCGAGACAGAGCTGAGTGGCCGTCATGACGGCGCTGCACATGCTCATGAAGTGACAGAGGGCTCCGGTCCGCCACTGTTACCGACGTAGCTGTGACGGACCGGAGGACCCTACCGACCGGAGCGTATGGAGCCCGAATAACGGCCCATCCACCCCTGCTTCTGTCCGCCACGGCGTCGGGGTTGCCGGCGCGGGAGGACTCGGTGACCGGTCCGCGGCGGGGGCTGTGACCGGTCGGCCGGATGTCGAGCTGGGCGCGGGCGCCGATGCGGGTGAGGACGTCGCCGACCGACTCTGGGTCGAGTCCGCCTTTCAGCACGGCGTGCCAACGGTTCTGCAGGGGCGATAGGCGAAGGAGTCCGGGTCGGTGTCGGGGCCCAGCTCCTGCTTCCAGCGGCGCCGGGCGCGCACGGGGCAGGCCGCGTTCGTCGGACAGCCACCGTTCACGTGGCCTCCTTGGAACCTACGACAGACCACATGTCAAGCAGCGACTCGCCGACACTTCCCGGCGACCCACCGCCACGGCGGGTGAGCAGACGTCAAAAGATCACCCGCAAGGGCTAATTGTCATTCAATCTCCAAACCGAAGTCGTTTTTGACAGACACTCAGCCCTCCTTCGGAGCGGCGTAAAGGACCTCTACATACCCGATCAGCCCCACAAAGCCGCAGATCCCGACCTCCTCGATATGACAGCAATAGGGGGCGTTAGTACGTTCAATCACGCACCGGCTGCCACAGCGGGCGCTCCTCTCTCCGTCTCAGAAGGAACAAGTCTCCGTCTCAGAAGGAACAAGCGACATGATCATGAACCGTTCCCACGCGACCGCCGCGGCCATCGCGGCCGCTGCGGCACTGACCGCGACCGGCATCACCTACGCCACCGCCGCCACCGCACCCCAGACGGCCCCGGCCGTCGTCAAGCAGGCCCCCGCTCCCGCCTACGCCCCGATGGGCGGCGAGGGCGGACAGGGCGGACAGGGCAAGGGCAACGAGGGCGGCGGCGGCGGCCGCGGCGGCGAAGGCGGCGAGCGCGGCGAGGGCTTCAAGGGCAAGCGCCACCACCGCGAGATCGGCCGGATCTTCATCAACGAGCGGTCGTTCTCCGCGCACCCCGACGGCTGCATCACCGTCGTAAGCGGACTGGGCTCCAGGAGCTTCAACATCCGCAACGACAGCAAGCAGACCGTCGAGTTCTTCCGCGGCGTCACCTGCGACAACGGCGCCCCCATCGCCACCGTCGGCCCCCGCAGCGAGGCCAACAACGTCCGCCCGGGCAAGAACCGGGACGAGGACGAGGACGAGAAGGGCGAGCACGAGAAGGGCGAGCACGAGAAGGGCGAGCACGAGAAGGGCGAGCACGAGAAGGGCGAGCACCACAAGAAGCACCACGAGGAGATGGAGGACGGCGTAAAGGTCAAGAACGGAGTCGTCGGCAGCTTCCGCGTCATCAAGCGCCACCACGGGAAGGGCGAGGGCGGCGAATTCGGCGGATTCGGCGGATTCGACGAAGACTAAAACCAGCAACCGCGTGATGCGCATGCTGGAGAACCCCGGCCCGCCGTAATCGGGCCGGCGCCCTCCGGCCAGGCGCACAACACAGAATCCCGGCCCGCCGCAATCGGGCCGGGATTCTCGTCTGGACCCCGGCCCAAGGACATCCCTTCTCGGAACACCGCCAGTCCACCTTCCACGGCATGACCGGACACATCCCCCTCGTTCCCCCGCCAGTCGGCCAACTGGTGCCGGGGTGAGGGTGTCGGGATGCTCGGGACCGGACAACAAAGCGGTGCGGCTGTGGGCGACGCCCGTCCAACACCTCGGTGACGGTCTTCCCGGAGGAGCGAACGAGCGCGACCGCATCCCGTTTGAACTCCTCCGTGTACCGCCTGCTGCGGTAGCTCTTGCTTCCCACCTGGCGCAACTTCCTCTGGAACCTCACGTCCCAGTCTCCAGGTGTCCACGATCAAGGGGAAAGTTCAGACCGAAGGCACCCGCCGGTTCGTCATGCGGCCCGGACGGCTCCGCGGGTGCGGGTCAACTGCCGCAACTCGGTGCGCACCGCCGGCACCGAGGGGACGGTCTCCCAGTAGGGGTGCCACCACAGGCGTACAGACAGGCGCAGCAGGCGGCGCAGGGCGGTGGTGCCACGGTTTGGCGGGGCGCGGCGCCTCGAACCAGGGCCTGCGGATCCGATCCCATCGACAGCAGCCGCCGCAGGACGTGCTAACGGAGCTGACCGGCTCCCTTGGGCTTCGGTCGACCACAGGCCCGACCACAGCAGCTCACAGCACTGCGCAGACAGTTGAGCCCTTGTGGTGCCGGTTGGTGGCCCAGGCGGCAGGTGTTCCAGCCGCGGCCGTCGCGTATCAGCGCGCCGGACCGTTCCAGGTTGGCCAGGTGGTAGGCGGCCGATGCCGTGCTGCGCATCCCGACGGCATGGGCGAGCTGCCGCATCGACGGTCCCTCACCCTTGTCTTCGATCCACCGGCGAATGCAGTGCAGGATCTCCTCTTCCCGCTCGGTCAGGTGCTCCGGGCGCCGGTTCACCTGCTCCTGCATGGCGCTGGCCTGGTGGCGCAGCTTGGCCCGTGCGGCCGGCATCCGGCCCGGCCCGGTCCAGTAGGGATGCCACAGCAGCCGGACGGACAGCCATTGCAGCCGGCGGCGCAGCACGGCGGTCCGGGCCGGGTACGGCGCGGGGTTGAGGAACATCGACGCCAAAACGTGCGTGTGTCAGTTCTGCAGCCGGATCCGCAGCGGGCCGATCGCCTCAAACCCGTGGCGGATGGCAGCATTCAGATCCTCACCGTGCTCATAGCCGACCACGGGCAGGCCGGGGAACAGCCCATGCACCGCGTTCAGCACCCCCGGCCAGACCGCGTCACCGCTACCGTCCCGCGCGAAGACGTTGGAGATCCCGACCACCTGGTCGCTGCGGCTCGCCACCGCCCCGGCGACCACGTGGCCGTCAGCGAAGCGACCGGCAAGCACGAAGGTGGCCGGATCGTCGGGCCACTCAGGCCGGAACAGGTCCGCGTTGCCCGCCCCGCCGTCCCAGGCGAGCGCCCAGGCCCGCAGCATCTTTGGACTGCGGACCACGTCCCAGGCCAGGTCCGGTGCAGCGGCCGGAGCGCCCGCCGGGCGGGCGGATCCACTGCGCGTCGAACAGCACCTGGAAGCCCGACTGGGCGGATTCCAGGGGTCGTTGCAACACGTGTGATCAACTGACTGTGGCCAGGAGCTTAGCGAGACGCTCGGCTGGGGTTTCCCAGCCGAGCATTTTGCGGGAGCGTCCAGCGCGTCACCTGCCGGAGCTGAACCAGCGATGCAGGGCTTCGTGCACGCTGTCGGGCAGTGCACTGAGCTCCTCAATCGCCTCCCGGTCTCCCGGCCAGGGGGCGATCCCCGCCGCGGTCAGCGCCGCAAGCAGGTCCAGCCGCCGCAGGTCACGAGGATCGACGCGGCAAGCAATACGGGCTGCAGAAACGGGCGGGGCCAGCAGGAAGTCATGCTCCGCGGCACGGTCCCACACTCGATCGGCTGACGCGGTGAAAGTCTGCATGATCTTGCTCCGTTCTGTGTGCGCTTCCTTTTCACGGCCGCGCCGTCCCCGCGGGCCGAGTGTCCTGCGGCTTCCTTCTCTACGGGCCTTGACCTTCTGGCGCGGCGGGCAGATCGATTCGCCGCCCGACGGCAGCCGCCTCTTCGGCCCGTTGCAATGATCGGCACCAGGCACAGTCCGCTCCCGCGTGGTCCTCGCGTCGCCCGCCATCCAGGCACCAGGCGGCCACCGGCTCAGCGGGGCCGGATACGAACTCGTCTCGCTCCACCGGGTCATTGCGCATGCCGGGCCAACCCCATACAGCCGAACCCCGTTACGGGCCACCATCACCCGCAGACCAGGCCGTAACCGCCAGGGCACTTCGTCCCCGAAGGGAATCAGATGTGTCTCCCCCAGCCTGTCGGTGACCGGCACGCATCGCATCCGTGCTACGGCACCCGACGGCGCCCTCACAGCAGGGTGGCCGCCAACCCGCCAGCTGTGGAGCGAGCAGCAGACCGCAACGTACGAGACCGCGTGGCGCGCCTGGCGCGACCTCGCCGGCACCGTCCCAGCCGCCGTTACCGAGTACGCAAAGGATGAAGGCCAGCCACGGAACGAGGTCGAGGCCGGCGCGAAGAAAGCCGCGCGGCACGCAACGGACGACGGCTCCTCGCAACGGCGCGTCGACAACCGCTACTCGCCAACCGCCCCTGCTCCTGCCTACGCGCGGGCGGTGACGCTGACAGCAGCGTCCAGCTGCCGATGGGTCCCGGAGTCTCCCCCCGGCACCGACGGCCGCCCCAGTCACTCGGCGAACACCGCCCTCCAGGGGCCCGTTAGACTAATGAAAACTATTATCGTTTTCATGGGAGGTCTTGGTGTGGATTAAACGTTGGCTGGCCGGTGTTGTGGCCGGGTCGAGCGTGCTGATGGTGGGTGCGGCGGTTTCGGCGCACGAGAATTCACCTCGGGTGCCAGAGGTGAAGCAGGTGAAGGAGCGGTTGCTGGTCTCGGACTCCGAGTCGGGCGACGTCGTGGTTGTCGACGACGGCGCGGTCGGCGAACGGCTTTCGACACCACCAGCTCCCCTGAGCCTGGCGCGCAGCGACGACGGACGGACGGCGGTAGCGATGCGCGGCCGCAACACCGATCGTGACCATGCCACCTTCATCGACACCGGCTACGACGAGAAGACCGGGAAGGCGCGCCGCGCCTTCGTGGCCCGTACCTGGATCGCCCAGTCCCCGGGTGGGGTCACGAACGGGCGGATGCCCGAGGTCGCCGGCAGAATCGGCATCTCCGAGGAAGGCGCGGGCTCGATCACGTTCGTCGACCCGGCCGGGCTCTCGGGGCTCGGCGATACCGACGCCACAACGCTGCGGCTGGCCGGGCCGGATCACTACGCGTTCGTGGTCGGCCGCGACGGACCGGGCGAACCGGTGCTCGCCGTCGGTCACCTCAGGCGCGGCGGGGTGGCGCTACTCGACCCGACGATCGGTCGGCAGACAGCGTGGGTGGGCGGCTGCCCCGTCCTGCACGGCGGCACCACCGATCTCACCGGCCGGCGGGCGATCTTCGGCTGCGCCGACGGGTTGTTGAGTGTGGACCTCGTTGACCACACCAACACCAAGACGCCGTACCCCTCACAGGTGCGCGCCGCCAACTTCCACGCCGGTCCAGAGGGCATCCGCTGGGGAACGACGGAGGGGGCGCAGTCGAGCATCCAGCGCATCGCCACAACCGACCGGCAACCGACTATCGAGCCGGTCGACCTCGCAGTCAACGGCGAACGCCGCACCCAGTTGCGTACCACTGTGGCCACTGACGGGTCGCAGTTGATCGTGCTCACTCACCAGGGCTGGTTGCAGATCCGTGACGGACGCACGGGGGCACTGAGTCGGGAAGTTCGCGTTGACCGGCCGTACCCCCTCGACTACCACGAACACACGGAAAAAGCCGAGATGCCCGACCTCGCCACCGGCGGCGGCGTTGTGCACGTGTCGCTGCCACGTAGCGGCCGTCTGCTCACCGTCGACCTCGACAGTGGCAAGGTCGTTCGCCGGCTCGACCTCGGCGGCATGCCGACCCGCATCATCCGGTTGTCGACGACCCCATAGCACCGTGAACCGATGTTGGCCTCCCGGTCGGCACGCAGCTCGGCCGGGAGGCCGACATCGGCGCAACACCGCTCGGTCGACATGAGCTTGGCGTTTAACGGCCGGCCTCGAACGCGGCATCAAGCTGATCACCCTCACGAGGATTCCCCGTACGTCGGAGCAGCCTTCGCGGAACCGTCACGCTTCCGGGCGCGCTTCTACGACTGCCTGAACGGCAGGAGGGACGCGTTGTTCGAGGCGGGGGCTCGGTTCCCGGAGTCGGCCAGGGAGGTTCCGGCCGCCGCGGTGGAGTACATGGCTCAGCAGGTGAAAGTGCCGGCGGAGGCGTGGGCGGCGTACGACTGGCAGGGCGATCGGGCTGCGGGCCGCCGAGGCCAAGGGCAGCAAGGGCGGCCGCCGCCCTGCCATCCCGACCGGGAAGACCGACGCCGTCCGCACGGCGCACCTGAACGGTCGGTCCATCGCCGCCCTGGCCCGCGAACACGGCGTCAGCCGCGGCCCCATCCGCACGGCCATCGGCGACCTCATGCCCGAGCACACCACCGCCAGCCGCGAAGACGTCCCGGCCCCGGAGCTACCCGTCACCCTCGACACGCCGGGCAAGGTCGCCGACTTCCTCCGCGCCACCGAGATGGGCGACGCCGAGCTGGCCGCGCTCGACCACGGCGTAACCGTACGGCGCGGACAGGGCTACACCCTGCGCGTCAGCGCCACCCCGGCAGTCCACCGCCGGCTCCTCGCCCGCTGCCAACCCCTCGATGGCACCCAAGGCGCCGCAACCGTCCCGGCACAGCGCAAGGCCCGCCGCGAGTACGAGAACCGCGTCAATGCCCTTCAGGCTGCTACAGCCTGACCATGATCAACCTCAGCGCCCACCACGGTTCGATTGATCCCCGGGGCCGGGATCGGTGTGCGCGTGCGGCCCGGGTGGAGCCGCATGGTCAGTTCCGGGCGGTGCCGTCGATGAGCGCCTGGACTCCGTCGAGGAGGCGGTCGAGTCCGAAGGCGAGGGGATCGAGGTCCGTGGCGGCGAACGCGCCCTCGGCGAGGGCCTTGGTCAGCGCGGGGAACCGGTCGGCGTGCCGGTCGAGTAGTTCGCCGGTGAGACGGTTCCACTCGCGGTCGTGCTCCTCGTCGAAGTCGACCAGTTGCTGGGCGAGGTTGCGGACCAGTCCGACGGCCAGCAGGAAGACCTGGTGGCGCTGGGGAGCGGTGAGGCTGGTCGGTTCCAGCACCGCCAGCGCCGCGTCCAGCCACTGGAGTTGGTGGGGACCCATGACCTGGCGGCGCATGGCCACAGCCGCCAGCGCCCAGCGGTGGGTCTCGTACACCCGCAGACACTGCCGGGTCCACTCCCGCATCCCGGCCCGCCAGTCATCGCCCGCGACGGCCGACAGGTCGGGCCCCTCGGCCAGCACCGACTCCACCATCAGCTCGACGAGTTCGGCCTTCCCCGGCACATAGCGGTACAGGGCCATCGCGGAGACACCGAAACCGGCGGCGACCTTGTTCATCGACACGGCGTCCAGTCCCTCGGCGTCGGCGAGGTCGACGGCGGCCGCGGCGATCCGCTGCGGGGACAGGCTGGGCTTGGGCCCGCGGGTCGGCCGGTCCTGTTCCCCCCACAGCAGCGCGAGGCTCGCGCGCAGGTCGCGCGCCTTGTCCTGGTCCGCGCTCCTGCTGCGGCTCTTGGCACTCGCTTTCGGCATGACCATCCTCTCCAACTCCATCTTCCGCGGAGCCTGTTGACTCCCCCTCCAACTGTATATACCGTAAACCGAAACAGAATCTGCTGATGCCATAAACAGTTTAGAGGGAAAACTCATGCTCGGCACTCTCCTCACGGCCTCCGCCGCCACCCTCCTCGCCGCCCCCGTGGCCGGCCTGCTCGGCCACCGCCACCTCAGGCGCTCCGCGAACGCCAAGCGCCTGCGCATCACCACCCCGAACGGCATCGACGAGTCCGGGTACGTCCGCATCGGCGGCATCGACCAGTGGCTCTCCGTCCGTGGCGAGGACCTGGACAACCCCGTGATCCTGGAGCTCCACGGCGGCCCCGGCGCGTCCAACCTGATCCACGCCCCGCGCACCCGCACCTGGGAGCGGCACTTCACCGTCGTGCGGTGGGACATGCGCGGCGCCGGCCGGACCTTCGCCCACGGCGGCCCGGACGGACAGGGCGAGATGAGCCTCGACCAACTCCACCGGGACGCCCTGGAGGTCACCGAGTACGTCCGTGCCCGCCTCTGCGTCGACAAGGTCGTACTGGTCGCCAACTCCTTCGGTACGGTCACCGGCCTGCGCCTGGCCCGCAGCCACCCCGAGCTGTACTCCGCCTACGTCGGCACGGACCAGAACATCGTCGGCGGCGGACACGACCGGTCGGCCTACGAGGCGCTGCTCGACCGCCTGGAGAAGTCGGGCAGGCGCAAGGAGTTGGCCGCGGTGAAGGCGATGGGCGCGGACAGGTCGGCGTGGACGGCGCAGAAGTGGTCGCAGTACGCCAAGACCGTCGTCACCACCGACCCGCTGACCTACGACACCATGAAGACCGTGGTGATCCGCTCACTGTGGTTCTCACCCCTGTACACCCTGCGGGGCCTGCGCTCCTACCTGAAGGGCATGACCTTTGCCGAGCAGTTGGGTCCGCAGGCCATGACCGTCGACGAATGGGCGGAGGGCACCGAATTCCGTCTCCCGTTCTTCGTCTTCCAGGGCGAGAGCGACGTTCTCACCCCGCCGGAACCGGCCCGCCGCTTCGTCGACTCCGTGTCCACCCCGGTCAAGGACTTCGCCCTCATCCGCAACGCGAGCCACTTCGCGTCCTTCCGCCACCCCGACCAGTTCCTGGACCTGATGCTCACGAAGGTACGGCCGGTGGTGATCGCCGCGGAGTCGGCCACCTGCTGATCCGCGAGAACCGCCCCGCTTTGCCGCGGGAGGCGGACAGCCGGTACAGCGCCGCCGCTCACACGGACTCGCTAGTGCTGTGACCACATAGGTTCGCCGGGTTGGCAGTGGGAGCGGTTGGATGGGCGGTGACGTCCGTTCCAACCGCTGGAGGTGTGGTGGCCGAGCCTGTGCGGGTGCGCAGACTGACCGATCAGGAAGGGCAGAAGCTGCAGCAGATCGTGCGCCGGGGCAGTACCAGCTCGGTGCGCTACCGGCGGGCGATGATGCTGCTGGCGTCCGCCGGCGGAAACCGCGTCCCGGTGATCGCGCAGCTCGTCCAGGCCGACGAGGACACCGTCCGGGCCGTGATCCACCGGTTCAACGAGATCGGCCTGTCTTGCCTGAACCCTCGATGGGCGGGAGGCCGTCCCCGCCTGCTCAGCGATGACGACGAGGATTTCGTCATCCAGACGGCCATCACCCGCCCCACCAAGCTCGGCCAGCTCTTCACCCGCTGGTCGATCCGCAAGCTCGCTGCCTACCTGCGCCGCGTGCACGGACGCGTCGTCCGCATTGGCCGTGAGGCCTTACGGTGCCTGCTGCGGCGCCGCGGCATCACGTTCCAGCGCACCAAGACCTGGAAGGAGTCCCCCGACCCCGACGCCAAGCTCGACCGGATCGAGGAGGTGCTGGACCGCTTTCCGGACCGGGTTTTCGCCTTCGACGAGTTCGGCCCCCTGGAGATCAGACCCACCGCCGGCTCCTGCTGGGCCGAACAGGGCAAGCCCGACCGCCTGCCGGCGACCCACCGCCGCACCCACGGCGTCACCTACTTTCACGACTCTTAATGGGTTTGGTCAAGCTGCCTGAACCTCGCCGGTGGCCTTCTCCCGGGGGTTGTACTCCTTCTCATAGAGCCGGCCATCCCGGAGTATGGCCCACAGGATGGAGACTCGTTGGCGGGCAACAGCGATGACAGCCTTCTTGTGACGACCCCTGTCGTGCGTGTAGCCCTGGTACTTGCGTAGGTACATTTCCTTCTCCCATGTCCCCGCAGTCAGGCATGCGGCCTGGCTCGACAAGAGGAACGCTCGTTGCAGGGGACGGCTGTACTGAGTTGGCCGGTGGCGGTTTCCGGTGTTCGATCCGGAGTCCCTGGGGACGGGGGCCATTCCTGATGCGACAGCAAGCCGTCCAGCACTCGGGAACCGGGAAATATCGCCGATCGCTGCGAGGAGTTCAGCCGAGAGGAGCTCACCGAAGCCGGGCATGGAAAGGACAATGGGCGCCTGAGGGTGCTGGGAGAGGAGTTCCTTGATCTTGTTTTCCAGTTCCTTTAGGCGGACGTTCATCTGCGTGATCGTCTGGGCGAGTTCGGCTACGAGTTCGGCCGCCAAGTCCTCTCCGCTGGCCGCTGATTCCTGGGCCTTAGCGGCCGTCACGGCCTTCTCTGCGATGGTCACAGCCTTTCTCACTCCGCGCTTGGCGAGCCAGGCCGTGAGCCTGCTCTCGCCCATCCGCCGGATGGCTGCTGGTGTCTGGTATCCGCAGAGCAGGACCAGCGGTCCGTCGGATCTGGCGAACTCGAACGACCGCTCCAGCTCCGGGAAGATGCTGGTCAACAGGGCCCTCATGCGGTTGACGGTCCTGGTTCGCTCGGCTGAGAGGCAGCTGCGGTGGGACAGGATCAGCGTGAGTTCCTTGGTGATCCTTGAAGGCGCTGGCACAGGGACCGTCTGTCGCCGGAGGCAGCGGGCGAACTCAGCAATGATGTAGGAGTCCTTCAAGTCGGACTTGCCCTGGCCGCTGAAGCTCTTCTTGAACGCCGCGAACTTCGAGCCGGTGACGTACCGCGGATTCTGGCCGTGGCTGGCCAGTGTTCCCAACAGCAAGGCTGCTGGCCCGTCAACGAGGTCGAGAGCCCATGTCACGTGGTCCGCCGTATCCATGACCTCACCGAATGCGGCCAGGATGTCGGACTCGGAATTGATCACTTTGCGGTTCCACAGAGCGTCGCCGTCGGCGTCGACCACGGTGATCCATTGATGCCCTTTCCCTACGTCGATGCCGGCCCATACCTGTGGCGGCCGTTGCGTCATCTCGTCTCTCCAGGTCGAACACGAACAGGCAGTGCCAGGCCACCCCTCGAGCAAGTCCGTACGAGCGATCGAGATCGCAGCTCTTAATCAGTTATGGCGGGTGACCAGAAGGCTGGTCGACGGAGTCAGCATGAGCCCCATGACGGGCAGGAGTACAAAAGTCGCATCCAGCCTTCCTGGCTATAGATGCAACGATCATCAGACAGTCGGGACACCCACCGGCAAGTCCGTACGAGCGATCGAGTCGCCACTCTTAATCAGCGGTTACGGGGCGTCTCGGAAGGCCGGCCGACAGAGTCGTGAAGAGCCCTTTGATGGGCAGGCTGCTACGAGTCGCCTCCGGCCTTCCTGACTGGACGCGGAGTTTACAGCCCGACCGGGTGCCCACCTGCACGCCCGTACTGTAGCGATCCTGATCGCAGCTCTTAATTAGCAGCGAGGGCGAGCAGCGGCACCAGTGTCCCGGGGCTGCCGCTCATGCCCGATCGAGCCTGACTGAACCCGGATCCACCGGCTTGATGTCTGTGGATAGCTTCTCCGGAGACGAGGAAGTGCCTTGTGACCTGCGATGATGGGAGTTCTTCACGCTTCCAGC